>NZ_JAATEK010000007.1:0-298379 GCF_012034195.1 Microbispora sp. CL1-1 | reverse complement strand
GTCGAGGGCGAGGGCGAGGCCGCCACGTTCACCTTCACCGGCGAGACCGCGCCCGCCGCCGTATGACCGCCCAGCAGGCGTTCTGGATCGACGGCCGGTCCGACCGCGAGCGCGTCCGCTACAGCGGCGTCAGCCACTACTCGGAGCGCGTGTGGGAGAACATCGGTGAGTTCGAGGGGGTGTGGGGTGACATCGCCCCGGTCGCGTTCGCGTGCGCGGCCTGGCGGATCGCCACCCCGCCCCTGACCTCGCCAGGGTTCGTGCGCTGGCACCGGCGGATCCTGTCGGCCTCCTGCGACCGCAACACCTGGGACGGGTCGCTGACGGCGCACGTCACGATCGTCTCCCCGCCGCCGGCCGCGCTGACGGTGTCGCGCGACTGGTGGCGCGACCGCGGCTGGCGGGACTGGCCGGAGATCTTCGGCCAGTTCGTCGAGCCTGCCGAGCAGGACCTCGCGAAGGTCCCCTACCTGCGTCCGACCCTGGTCGTGGACGCCCCGGTGCCGCTGGACGACCTGCCTCCCGCGCCGGACGGGCCGGCTGATGATCTGGCCGAGACGGCCCACCGCGCGCTCGTGGTCCTCGTACGCGAGCTTAACGACCTGCTCGCCCCGGTCGTCACCCAACTGGAGCAGGGCCCCCGCTGACCGGAGGGCGACAACTCTCTTCACCTCTTGACACTGGCCCTGCACGGCCTCAGTCTGTTGCGCATAGTGCTATGTGTTTCGTCTTGCACAACTAAAGCACGCTGACTGATCGAGGGAAAGAGAAACATGGCGCACGAAGTCCGCGGGGTCGTGGCGAGGGGCAAGGGACAGCCGGTCAGCCTGGAGACCATCGTCGTCCCCGACCCGGGTCCGGGTGAGGCGCTCGTGGCCGTGCAGGCCTGCGGGGTGTGCCACACCGACCTGCACTACCGCGAGGGCGGCATCAACGACGACTTCCCGTTCCTCCTCGGGCACGAGGCGGCGGGCGTGGTCGAGGCCGTCGGCGAGGGCGTGACCGACGTCGCCCCCGGCGACTTCGTCATCCTCAACTGGCGTGCGGTGTGCGGGCAGTGCCGCGCCTGCCTGCGCGGGCGCCCGCAGTATTGCTTCGCCACCCACAACGCCACGCAGAAGATGACGCTGGCCGACGGCACCCCGCTGTCCCCGGCGCTCGGCATCGGCGCGTTCGCCGACAAGACGCTCGTCGCGGCCGGTCAGTGCACGAAGGTCGACCCGAGCGCGTCGCCGGTCGCGGTCGGCCTGCTCGGCTGCGGGATCATGGCGGGCCTCGGCGCGGCCATCAACACGGGCGGCGTGACCCGCGGCGACTCGGTCGCCGTCATCGGCTGCGGCGGCGTGGGCGACGCGGCGGTCGCGGGTGCCCACCTGGCCGGCGCTACCACGATCATCGCGGTCGACGTGGACGACACCAAGCTCGAATGGGCCCGCCGTTTCGGCGCCACGCACACGGTCAACTCCCGGGAGACCGACCCGGTGGAGGCGATCCGCGAGCTGACCGGCGGGTTCGGCGCCGACGTCGTGATCGAGGCGGTGGGCCGCCCCGAGACGTACAAGCAGGCCTTCTACGCCCGCGACCTGGCCGGGACCGTCGTGCTGGTCGGCGTGCCGACGCCGGAGATGCGGCTCGAACTGCCGCTGCTCGACGTCTTCGGCCGCGGCGGCGCGCTCAAGTCCTCCTGGTACGGCGACTGCCTGCCCAGCCGTGACTTCCCCATGCTCGTCTCCCTCTACCAGCAGGGCAGGCTCGACCTGGACGCGTTCGTCACCGAGACGATCGCGCTCGAGGACGTCGAGGCGGCCTTCGAGAAGATGCACCACGGCGAGGTGCTGCGCTCCGTCGTGGTCCTGTGACCGGCTTTCCCCTGATCATCTCGATCTCCGACGTGCGACGTACGACCTTCAGGAGCCACAAGTGAGCACCACGAGCCTGCCCCCCAGCCTGCCCCCCAGCCTGCCCCCCAGTCTGATGGCCACGCTGCCGGGCGAGCACTACACCGACCCCCAGGTCTTCGCGCAGGAGCAGAAGCGCATCTTCGAGTCGATGTGGTTCTGTGCGGTCCGGGCCGCCGACCTGCCCAAGCCCGGGGCGTTCAAGACCGTGCAGGTCGGCACCGAGAGCATCCTGATCACGCGGGCGCGGGACAACTCGATCCGCGCGTTCTACAACGTCTGCCGCCACCGCGGCGCCCGGATCTGCACCGAGGACTCCGGCGAGGTCAAGCGGGCCTTCCAGTGCCCCTACCACGCCTGGACGTACGACCTGGAGGGCAAGCTCATCGCCGCCCCCAACCTCACCAAGATGCCCGACCTCGACCGGGTCGAATACGGCCTCGTCAACGTCGCGGTGCGGGAGTGGCTGGGCTACGTGTGGGTCTGCCTGGCCGACGAGCCGCCCTCGTTCGAGGACACCGTGCTCGGCGAGGTGCGCACCCGCCTCGGCGACGTGGCCTCGCTCGACAACTACGACGTGGCCAACCTCGCGCTGGGCCGCCGGATCACGTACGACGTGAAGGCGAACTGGAAGCTCATCGTCGAGAACTTCATGGAGTGCTACCACTGCGCGACGATCCACCCCGAGCTGACCGAGGTGCTGCCGGAGTTCGCCGACGGCTACGCGGCGCAGTATTACGTGGGCCACGGCGCGCTGTTCGGCGAGGGCATCCAGGGGTTCACGGTCGACGGCTCCGAGGGGCTCGACCGCATCCCGACGATCAGCGAGGATCAGGACAGGCGCTACTACGCCATCACGATCAAGCCGCAGGTGTTCGTCAACATGGTGCCCGACCACGTGATCATCCACCGGATGTTCCCGCTCGCCGTCGACCGTACGGTCGTGGAGTGCGACTGGCTCTACCTGCCGGAGGTCGTGGCCTCGGGCAAGGACATCAGCCGGTCGGTGGAGCTGTTCCACCGGGTCAACGAGCAGGACTTCGACGCCTGCGAGCGCACCCAGCCGTCGATGAGCTCCCGCACGTACGCCAAGGGCGGCGTGCTGGTGCCGAGCGAGCACCACATCGGCCTGTTCCATGATTGGGTGCGTGGCAAGCTCGGCGAGTGAGTTCGAAGGAGACGCGGCGTGACACGTAAGGCCCCCCGGGATGACGTCGGAGATGAGCGCCTGGAGATCGGCGCGCCCAAGACCTGGGCGGGAGGTGTCCCGGCGGTCGGTCACGCGCTCGGCACCGCCTATCGGCAGATGGGCGCGGGACGGACGGTGCTGACCCTGCTGCGGGTCAACCAGAAGTCCGGCTTCGACTGCCCGGGATGCGCATGGCCCGAGGGCGACGGTCACCGCAGTCCCGCCGAGTTCTGCGAGAACGGCGCGAAGGCGGTGGCCGAGGAGGCGACGCTCCGCAGGGTCACCCGCGACTTCTTCGCCGAGCATCCGGTGGACGAGCTGGCCCGGCGCAGCGACTACTGGCTGGGCCAGCAGGGCCGGCTCACCGAGCCGATGTACAAGCCGGCCGGCTCGGACCACTACGAGCCGATCTCGTGGGAGGACGCGTTCGGCGTCGTCGCGCGCGAGCTGCGCGCGCTCGACCACCCGAACCAGGCCGTCTTCTACACCTCCGGCCGCACCTCCAACGAGGCCGCGTTCGCCTACCAGCTCCTCGTCCGCCGGTTCGGCACCAACAACCTGCCCGACTGCTCCAACATGTGCCACGAGTCGAGCGGCTCGGCGCTGACCGAGACGCTCGGCATCGGCAAGGGCACGGTGCTGCTGGAAGACCTGCACCGGGCCGACCTGATCTTCGTGGTCGGCCAGAACCCGGGCACCAACCATCCGCGCATGCTGACCGCGCTTGAGCGGGCGAAGCGGGGCGGCGCGCGGATCGTGGCGGTCAACCCGCTGCCGGAGGCCGGGCTGCTGCGGTTCCGGAACCCGCAGCGGCCCTCCGGCGTCGTCGGCGCCGGGACGGCGCTGTCCGACCGGTTCCTGCAGATCCGTCTCGGCGGCGACCTGGCGCTGTTCCAGGCGCTGTCGCTGCTCCTGCTGGAGGCCGAGGACGCCGCGCCCGGCACGGTGGTGGACCGCGCGTTCGTCGAGGCGCACACGCACGGGTTCGACGCCTGGGAGAAGCACGTACGCGGCCTCGATTGGGACGAGGTGCTGGAGGCGACCGGGCTCACCCGCGCCGAGATCGAGGAGACGGCCCGCGACGTGCTGGCCGCCAAGTCGGTCGTGGTCTGCTGGGCGATGGGCCTCACCCAGCACCGCAAGTCGGTCCCGACGATCAGGGAGATCGTCAACTTCCTGCTGCTGCGCGGCAACGTGGGACGGCCCGGCGCGGGGGTGTGTCCCGTACGCGGGCACTCCAACGTGCAGGGCGACCGGACGATGGGCATCTACGAGAAGCCCAAGCCGGAGTTCCTCGACGCGTTGGAGAAGGAGTTCGGCTTCCCGCCGCCGCGTCAGCACGGCCACGACACCGTGGAGGCGATCCGTGCCATGCGCGACGGCGACGCGAAGGTGTTCTTCGCGATGGGCGGCAACTTCGTCTCGGCGACGCCGGACACCGCCGCGACCGAGGCGGCCCTGCGCAGTTGCCGGCTCACCGTGCAGGTGTCGACCAAGCTGAACCGGTCGCACGCCGTGTGCGGCGAGCAGGCGCTCATCCTGCCCACGCTCGGCCGCACCGAGCGGGACGTACAGGCCGGCGGCGAGCAGTTCGTCACGGTCGAAGACTCGATGGGCGCCGTGCACGCCTCGCGCGGGCGGCTGAGCCCCGCGTCGGACGCGCTGCTGTCCGAGGTGGCCATCGTGTGCCGGCTGGCCCGTGAGCTGCTCGGCGACGACCCCCACGTGCCGTGGGCCGAGTTCGAGGCGGACTACGACGCGATCAGGGAGCGCATCGAGCGGGTGGTGCCGGGGTTCGGCGACTTCAACGCGAGGGCGCGCACGCCGGGCGGCTTCCTCCTGCCGAACGCGCCGCGCGACGAGCGCCGCTTCCCCACGGCCACGGGGAAGGCGAACTTCACGGTCAACCCGCTGGAGGTGCTGCGGGTGCCCCCGGGCCGCCTCCTGCTGCAGACCGTGCGCAGCCACGACCAGTACAACACCACGATCTACGGGCTGAACGACCGCTATCGCGGCGTCCACAACGGGCGGCGGGTCGTGTTCGTCCACGCCGACGACCTGGCCGAGCGTGGTCTCGCCGACGGCGACATGATCGACCTGATCAGCGAGTGGCCGGACGGCGAGCGCGTGGCCGAGGGCTTCCGGGCCGTCGCCTATCCGACGGCGCGGGGCTGCTGCGCGGCCTACTTCCCGGAGACCAACGTGCTGGTGCCCCTGGACTCGGTGGCCGAGACGTCGAACACGCCCACGTCCAAGAGCGTCGTCGTACGGCTGCGGCGCGCGGCCGGGTCGTAAGGAAGGGCTAGGCGCCGAGGCGGTGACTGATCTCCTCGGCGCCCTGGACGAGGACGGGGGCCAGCTCCCGCATGCGGCTCTCGCTGAACCGGTAGGCGGGCCCCGACGCGCTCACCGCCGCCACGACCTCTCCGCCGAAGGAGCGTACGGGGGCGGCGAGCGCGTTCAGGCCCACTTCGAGCTCTTCCACCGTGAGCGCGTAGCCGCGCTCGCGCACCGTCGCCAGCTCCCGCTCCAGGTCATCCGCCGAGGTCACCGTGTTGGGCGTGTAGCGCTGGAGGCCCGCGGCACGCAGCAGGTCGTCGCGGCGCTGCCGGTCCACGTACGCCAGCAGGACCTTGCCGCTCGACGTCGCGTGCAGGGGCGTGAGCTGACCCACCCAGTTGTAGGCGGTGACGGCGGAGGGGCCGCGCACCTGGTCGAGGTTGACCGCGTAGTGCGAGCGCAGGACGGCGATGTTCACGGTCTCGCCGATCTCCTCCGCCAGGCGCTGGCAGACGGGCCTGCTCTGCTGGGTGACGTCCAATCGCATGGAGACGTTGCCGGCGAGGCGGACGAGCCCGAAGCCGAGGCGATACTTGCCGCGGTCTTCGGTCTGCTCCACGAGCCCGCGCGCCTCCAGGGCGCCCAGCAGGCGGAACGCGGTCGACTTGTGGACCTCGATCTCGGCCGCGATCTCGGTGACCCCGGCCTCCCCGCGGGCGGCGAGGATCTCCATGATGCTGATCGCCCGGTCCACGGACTGCACGCCGCCGCCGCTGGCCTCGGTCCTGCCGGAAGCGTCGTTGTCCATATCGGGACTGTAGCGTTCCTTGTCCTGGATCAACGCCCTGAATCCACCGATCGGTGGAGCCGCTCCACCGCGTGGATGAGCCGCCGATTCCACCGCCGGCTCGGAAGATCGGGCGATCCGTACGGAGTGCCTCCGTTGCGACGCTGATTCCCGTCGGAGAACGAGAAGACGGAGGCGTACGGAATGCGCGACGTGGTCTGGCTGATCGGCGGGTACGCCGCGGTCAGCGTGCTGACACTGGTGGCGATGATCGTGTTTCGGCAGGACGCGACGATGGTGACCACCGAGGTCTGGGTCCGCGGCACGCTCGTCGCCGCCGGCTCACTGCTCACGCTGTTCTTCGCGGTCCGGGCGGCCCGCGGCGACCGCCGGATGCTGGTGCGGCTGCGTGTCGTCACCGCGATCATGCTGGTCGCGATCGTGGTGATCATCGCGCTGCCCGGCGTCTTCCCGCTGTGGTTCAAGCTCGAACAGGGTGTCTGCGGCCTGCTCCTGCTGGCCGTGGTCGTGCGGATCAACCGGCGCCCGGCGATCCGGCCGTGAGCACTGAGCGCGCTCCGCTCACGCCGCTCCCGCGGGCGGCCGGGGCGGCGGCTAGGTTGTTCCGCTGGGGGTAGGTGCGCGATGCGGAGTTGGCAGATGGCCAGGCCGGCGGGCTGGGACCAACGGTTCCTGCCCATGGTCACCGTGGTCCCCTACGTGGCTCTGGCCGTCATGGCCGCCCTGACCATCGCCCTGAAGCACGACCGGCCCGGCTCTCTCGCCGTCGACCTCGTGCTCTGCGCGGCGGCCGCGGTGTGGAGCCTGGCACTGTTCACGCTGCATCCGCAGTGGCGCGACCGGAGCGGCGTGATGGGCGTCTTCCTGTCGGGCCTGATCGTGTTCGGGCTGGTCATGGTCCTGCGCGACCCGTGGTTCGGCGTGTACACGCCGGTGCTGTACTTCTACGCCTACCGGATCATCGGCTGGCCGCGCGAGCTGTACTTCATCGCCGGCGTCGCGGTGGTGGCCGGCACGGCACAGTCGGCCGGCGTGGACACCGGCTCGTGGGCCGGCCGCCTCGAATACCTGGGGATCCTGGTCGTCAACATCGCGCCGATGTGCCTGCTGGCCTGGATAGGCGAGATCGGCGGGCGTTACTACGACGGCCGGGAGGCGGCGTTGCGCGAGGCCCGGGAGGCCAACACGCGGCTGGCCGCGGCACTGGCCGAGAACGCGGCGCTGCAGGAACGGCTGGTGGAGCAGGCCCGCGCGGCCGGCGTCCTGGACGAGCGGGCCCGGATGGCCCGGGAGATCCACGACACGCTGGCCCAGGGCCTGACCGGCATCGTCACCCAGTTGCAGGCCGCCGAGCACGCGGCGGACGACCCGGCCGCGTGGCGCCGGCACCACGCGGCGGCGACCGCGCTGGCGCGGGAGAGCCTCACCGAGGCGCGGCGCTCGGTGAACGAACTGCGCCCGGAGCCGTTGGAGACCGGCCGGCTGGCCGACGCCGTCACCGAGGTGGCGGCCGGGTGGTCGGCCCGCCACGGCGTCCCGGCCCAGGTCACGGTCACCGGCGAACCCCGCACGCTGCGCCCGGAGGCCGAGGTCGCCCTGTTCCGGGTCGCCCAGGAGGCTCTGGCCAACGTCGCCAAGCACGCCTGCCCCGTCACCCGCGTCGGTCTCACCCTTTCCTACATGGACAGGCAGGTGGCTCTCGACGTCCGCGACGACGGCCGCGGCTTCGACCCGGCCGCCCGGGCCGAGCGCGACGGGGGCTTCGGGCTGGTGGCGATGCGGCAGCGGATCGAGGCGTTGTCGGGCACGCTGCAGATCGAATCGGAGCCGGGACACGGGACGGGAATCTCGGCCTGTCTGCCGGCCGGGGCACCGGAGGTGCGTCCATGAGCGACCCGATCAAGCTCCTCATCGCCGACGACCACCCGGTGGTGCGGGACGGGCTGAGCAGCATGTTCGCCCGCGATCCCGAGTTCACCGTGGTCGGCGAGGCGGCGGACGGGGCCGAGGCGATCAGGCTGGCCGAGGCGCTCGGGCCGGACGTGATCCTGATGGACCTGCGGATGGCCGGCATGGACGGCGTCACCGCGATCGCAGAGCTGACCCGGCGCGGCGTGCCCGCCCGGGTGCTGGTGCTGACCACCTACGACACCGACAGCCACGTGCTGCCCGCGATCGAGGCCGGTGCCACCGGCTACCTGCTCAAGGACGCGCCGCGAGACGAACTGCTGCGCGCCGTACGCGCTGCCGCCCGCGGTGAGGCCACGCTGTCTCCGTCGGTCGCCGCCCGCCTGATGAGCCGGCTGCGCACCCCGGCGCCGCCGGCCGGCCCGTTGAGCCGGCGCGAGCTGGAGGTGCTGCGCCTGGTCGCGGCAGGGAACACCAACCGGGAGGCGGCCGCCCGTCTGTTCATCACCGAGGCCACGGTCAAGACGCACCTGCTCAACATCTACGCGAAGCTCGGCGTCAACGACCGCGCGGCCGCGGTCGCGGAGGGGTACGACCGCGGCCTGCTCGGTGCGCCCGAGCGTCCGTGAACGCAGTATGGGGAGTCAGCGGAAGACGACGGTGCGGTCGCCGTTGAGGAGGACGCGGTTCTCGCTGTGCCAGCGCACGGCCCTGGCCAGCACCCGGGCCTCCACGTCGCGGCCCACGGTGACGAGCGCGTCCGGGTCGAGCGAGTGATCGACGCGCTCGACGTCCTGCTCGATGATCGGCCCCTCGTCGAGGTCGGCCGTGACGTAGTGCGCGGTGGCGCCGATCAGCTTGACCCCGCGGTCGTGCGCCTGGTGGTAGGGCTTGGCGCCCTTGAACCCCGGCAGGAACGAGTGGTGGATGTTGATCGCCCGGCCCTCCAGGCGCTTGCACATGTCGTCGCTCAGGATCTGCATGTAGCGGGCGAGCACCACCAGGTCGGTGTCGAGCTCCTCGGCCAGCTCCAGGACGCGCCGCTCGGCCTCGGGCTTGGTGTCGGGCGTGACGGGCACGTGGTGGAACGGCACGCCGTAGAACTCGGCCAGCGGTTCGAGGTCGCGGTGGTTGGAGACGATCGCGGGGATCTCGACGTTCAGTGCGCCGAGCCGCTGCCGGTAGAGCAGGTCGTTGACGCAGTGGCCGAACTTCGACACGAGCACGAGCGTCCTCGTGGGCGTCACGGCGTCCTTGATCTGCCAGTTCATCCGGAAGGAGTCGCCGACGTGGGAGAAGCCGCGGCGCAGCTCGTCGATGTCGCCGCGGCCCTCGGGCACCCCGAAGTGCACCCGCATGAAGAAGTGGCCGTTCGTCCTGTCGTTGAACTCCTGGCTCTGCAGGATGTCACCCGCGTGCTGGACGAGGAAGCCGCTCACCGCGTAGACGATCCCCGGCCGGTCGACGCAGGAGAACGTGAGGACGAACTCGCGACCCGGGCGAGCGGACATGGAGCCTCCAGAGTGCGTCATACGCAACATGGTGTCGTATACGCAACAGCGTGACCCGTCGCGTCGATCAGGTCAAGAGCTTGGTGCGCATTACGCGTACAGTTGTGTCATGGGCAACGAATCCGGTGAGGGTGCGAACGTACAGTCCGTCGACCGCGCCCTCACCATCCTGAAGTTGCTCGCCCGCGACGGTGAGCTCGGCGTCAGTGAGCTCGCGGCCACCCTCGGCGTGCACAGGTCCACCGCGTTCCGACTGGTGGCGACGCTGGAGGGCCACGACCTGGTCGAGCAGGACAACGATCGCGGCAGATATCGGCTCGGCGTTGGCCTGGTGCGGCTCGCGGGGGCGACCAGCGCGCGGCTCGACCTGGTGCGCGAGAGCCGGGCCGTCACGCCGGCGCTCGCCCGCGCGGTGGGGGAGACCGTCAACGTGGCCGTCCTGTCCGGAGGCGAGGCCCTGTACGTCGACCAGGTCGCCGGACGATCGGCGCTCCAGCTCCACCACTGGGTGGGGCAGCGGATCCCCCTGCACGCGACGTCCAACGGCAAGGTGCTGCTCGCGCACGCGCCCGCCGCGCTGCGCGAGGAGGTGATCGCGGCCGGGCTGCCCGTCCTCGCCACGCGGACCGTCACCGATCCCGCCCGGCTGCGCGCGGAGCTCGCCGAGGTGCGCCGCCGTGGGTATGCGACGGCGGTGGACGAGCTGGAGGACGGCCTGAGCGCGGTCGCGGCGCCCGTCCTCGGCGCGGACGGTTCCGTCGTCGCCTCGCTCAGCGCGTCCGGCCCGACCTTCCGGATGCCCGAGGCGGCGATCCCCGCCGTGGCCGAGCAGGTCATGGCCGCGGCGCAGGAGGTGTCCGCCCGCATGGGCTGGTTCGGCCCCGCCCGGCGCTGAACCGGCCCTCCCGAGGGTGCGGTTTTGTCCGGTTTTTGATGCTTGACACCCGGGATGTGACGCGTCACGCTTGTTGCGTTAAACGCATAATGTTGCGAATAGTGCAACAAAATATGCAGCAACGGAGGTGGGTATGACGGGCCCGCGCGTCGTCATCATCGGAGCAGGCGTCGTCGGTGCGGCGCTCGCCGACGAACTGTCGGCCCGGGGCTGGACGGACGTCACCGTGGTCGACCAGGGCTCGGTGCCCGCGACCGGAGGCTCCTCCTCGCACGCCCCGGGACTGGTCTTCCAGATCAACGGGTCGAAGACCATGACCGAGATGGCGCGCTACACCGTCGAGAAGCTCAGCTCGCTCGACGTCGACGGCGAGCCCTGTTTCCTCCAGGTCGGCGGACTGGAGGTCGCGACCAGCCCGGAACGGCTCGCCGAACTGCACCGGCGGCACGGCTGGGCGACCTCCTGGGGCGTCGAGTCGCACCTGCTCACCCCCGCCGAGTGCGCCGAGCTCTTCCCCCTGATCGACCCCGAGGTCGTGCTCGGCGGCCTGCACATTCCGAAGGACGGCCTCGCCAAGGCCGTACGCGCGGTCGAGGCGCAGCTCAGGCGGGCGCGGTCGCGCGGCGTGCGGGTGCTGGACCGGCACGAGGTGCTCGACGTCCGCACCGAGGACGGCCGGGTGGCCGCCGTGGTGACCGATCAGGGTGAGATCCCCGCCGACATCGTGGTCTGCTGCGCCGGCATCTGGGGCCCGAAGGTGGCCGCCATGGTCGGGATGCCGCTGCCGCTCACCCCGCTCGCCCACCAGCTCGCCTGGACCGGACAGGTGCCCGACCTCGCCGGACGCGAGGAGGAGGCGACGCTGCCGATCCTGCGCCACCAGGACGCCGACCTCTACTATCGCCAGCGGTTCGACGGCGTCGGCATCGGCTACTACGGCCACCGGCCCATGCCGGTCAAGCCCGAGGAGCTGCTGCCGGTGGACGAGGCCGAGGTCATGCCCTCGGTGCTGACGTTCACGCCGGAGGACTTCGAGGACGCCTGGACCGAGACCCAGCGGCTGCTGCCCGGCACTCGCGCGGCCAAGCTCGACGAGGGAATCAACGGGGTCTTCTCCTTCACCCAGGACCACATGCCCCTCCTGGGCGAGTCGTCGGAGGTCAAGGGCTTCTGGGTGGCCGAGGCGGTCTGGGTGACCCACTCCGCGGGCGTCGGCAGGGCGATGGCCGAGTGGCTGGTCGACGGCCACTGCTCGTCATTCGACCTGCACGAATGCGACGTCAACCGGTTCGAGCCGCACCAGCTCGCCCCCGACTACGTGATGGCCCGCGACTGCCAGAACTTCGTCGAGGTCTACGACATCATCCACCCGCTCCAGCCGATGGAGGAGCCGCGGCCGCTGCGCCTCAGCCCCTTCCACACCCGGCAGCGCGAGCTGGACGCGTTCTTCCTGGAGGCCGTCGGCTACGAGCGGCCGCAGTGGTACGGCGCGAACGCCCGCCTGCTGGAGGGGCGCGACATCCCCACGCCCAACGACTGGGCGGCCCGCTACTGGTCGCCGATCGTCGGCGCGGAGGCCCAGGCGTCCCGCGAGTCCGTCGCGCTGTACGACATGACCGCGCTGAAGCGGCTGGAGGTCGCCGGCCCCGGCGCCCTCGCCTTCCTCCAGCGGCTGACGACCGGGCAGATGGACAAGTCGGTCGGCTCGGTGACCTACTGCCTGCTGCTCGACACCGACGGCGGCATCCGCAGCGACGTGACGGTCGCCCGGCTGGGCCGCGACGTGTTCCAGGTCGGCGCCAACGGCAACCTCGACCTCGACTGGTTCCACCGCCACCTGCCCGCGGACGGCTCGGTCATGGTCCGCGACATCACGGCCGGCACCTGCTGCCTCGGCGTCTGGGGCCCGCGCGCCCGCGACCTCGTCCAGCCGCTCACCGACGCCGACTTCTCCAACCAGGGCTTCCGCTACTTCCGGGCGAAGAAGGCGTACATCGGCACCGTGCCGGTCACCGCGCTGCGGCTGTCGTACATCGGCGAGCTGGGCTGGGAGCTCTACACCACCGCCGACCTCGGCGCGAAGCTGTGGGACACGCTCTGGGAGGCCGGGCAGCAGCACGGCATCATCGCCGGCGGGCGCGGCGCGTTCGCGAGCCTGCGGCTGGAGAAGGGCTACCGGTCCTTCGGCACCGACATGACCTACGAGCACGACCCGTACGAGGCGGGGCTCGGGTTCGCGGTGAAGCCGGACAAGGGCGACTTCATCGGCCGTGAGGCGCTGGAGCGGCGCAAGGAGAACGTGCGCCGCCGCCTCACCTGCCTCACCATCGACGACCCCGCCCAGGTCGTGATGGGCAAGGAGCCGGTGTACGACGGCGACAGCACCGTCGGCTACGTCACCAGCGCGGCCTTCGGCTACACGATCGGCAAGGGCATCGCCTACGCCTGGCTGCCCACCGAGCTGGCCACGCCGGGACGGACGCTGGAGATCGGCTACTTCGACCGGCGGGTGACCGCCGTGGTCGCCGAGGAGCCCCTGTTCGACCCCGCCATGGAACGGCTGCGCAGCTAGTGAGGACTGAAGTGAACGATTCGGTGATGGACGCGCCGCTCGCCGAGACCGACCCCGAGGTCGCGGCGGCGATCGGTGAGGAGACGCGCCGCCAGCGCACCACGCTGGAGATGATCGCCTCGGAGAACTTCGCGCCCGTCTCGGTGATGCAGGCGCAGGGCTCGGTGCTCACCAACAAGTACGCCGAGGGCTACCCGGGCAGGCGCTACTACGGCGGCTGCGAGAACGTCGACGTGATCGAGCAGATGGCGATCGACCGGGTGAAGGCGCTGTTCGGCGCGGAGGCGGCCAACGTGCAGCCCCACTCGGGGGCGCAGGCCAACGCGGCGGCCATGTCGGCCCTGCTGGAGCCGGGCGACACGATCCTCGGTCTCGACCTCGCGCACGGCGGCCACCTGACCCACGGCATGCGGATCAACTTCTCCGGCCGGCTCTACAACGTCGTGGCCTATCACGTGCGTGAGAGCGACAGCCTCGTGGACATGGACGAGGTCGAGCGGCTGGCCCGCGAGCACCGGCCCAAGCTGATCATCGCGGGCTGGTCGGCCTACCCGCGCCACCTCGACTTCGCCGCCTTCCGGCGCATCGCCGACGAGGTCGGGGCCTACCTGATGGTGGACATGGCGCACTTCGCCGGGCTGGTCGCGGCGGGGCTGCACCCCTCGCCGGTGCCGCACGCGCACGTCGTCACCACGACCACCCACAAGACGCTCGGCGGTCCGCGCGGCGGGGTGATCATGTCCACCGAGGACCTGGCCAAGAAGATCAACTCGTCGGTGTTCCCGGGCCAGCAGGGCGGCCCGCTGGAGCACGTCGTCGCGGCCAAGGCCGTCGCGTTCAAGATCGCGGCGGGCGAGTGGTTCCGCGACCGGCAGCGCCGCACGCTGGAGGGCGCGCAGATCCTCGCGAACCGCCTGCTCGCCCCCGACGCCGCCGAGGCGGGCGTACGGGTGCTGTCCGGCGGGACGGACGTCCACCTGGTGCTCGTGGACCTGCGCGAGTCCGAGCTGGACGGCAAGCAGGCCGAAGACCGGCTGCACGAGGCCGGGATCACGGTCAACCGCAACGCGGTGCCGTTCGACCCCCGGCCCCCGATGGTCACCTCGGGGCTGCGGATCGGCACCCCGGCCCTGGCCACCCGGGGCTTCGCCCACGCCGAGTTCGAGGAGGTCTCCGACGTGATCGCCCAGGCGCTGCGTCCGGACGCGGACCTGACGGCGCTACGCGCCCGGGTCGAGGCCCTCGCCGCCAAGCACCCCCTCTACCCCGGCCTGAACGGAGCCGCCCAGTGAGCCCGCACACCCAAGGGCGCAGGACGCCGGGCGCCGACCTGCCCGACCACCCCGACCGCCTGTGGCGCTCGGCCGAGCCCAAGCGCGCGTACGACGTGGTGATCGTCGGCGGCGGCGGGCACGGCCTGGCCACGGCCTATTACCTCGCCAAGAACCACGGGATCACCGACGTCGCCGTGCTGGAGCGCGGCTGGCTCGCGGGCGGCAACATGGCCCGCAACACCACGATCATCCGGTCCAACTACCTGTGGGACGAGAGCGCGGGCATCTACGAGCACGCGCTGAAGCTGTGGGAGGGCCTGGAGGAGGACCTCGGCTATCCGCTGCTGTTCAGCCAGCGCGGCGTGCTCAACCTCGCCCACAGCCTGCAGGACGTGCGCGACAGCGTGCGCCGGGTCAACGCCAACCGGCTCAACGGCGTGGACGCCGAGTGGCTGACGCCGGAGCAGGTCAAGGAGGTCTGCCCGATCGTCGACATCTCGCCCGACGTGCGCTACCCGGTGCTCGGCGGCACCTACCAGCCCCGGGCGGGCATCGCCAAGCACGACTACGTCGCGTGGGGCTTCGCCAAGGCGGCGGCCGACCTCGGGGTCGACATGATCGAGCACTGCGAGGTGACCGGTCTCGACGTACGCGACGGCCGGGTGACCGGCGTGCGGACCACCCGCGGCCCGATCGCCGCCAAGAAGGTCGCGCTCGCCGCCGCCGGGCACTCCTCGGTCGTCGCCGGCTACGCCGGGGTGTCGCTGCCGCTGCAGAGCCACCCGCTGCAGGCGCTGGTGTCGGAGCTGCTCGAACCGGTGCATCCGACCGTGGTCATGTCCAACGCGGTGCACGTCTACGTGAGCCAGGCGCACAAGGGCGAGCTGGTCATGGGCGCGGGCATCGACGCGGCCAACTCCTACCGCCAGCGCGGCGCGTTCCACATCATCGAGCGGCAGATGTCGGCGGCGCTGGAGCTGTTCCCGGTCTTCGCCCGGGCGCACGTGCTGCGGACCTGGGGCGGTGTGGTCGACGTGACCCCCGACGCCTCGCCCGTCGTCGGCCTGACCCCCGTCGAGGACCTGTACGTCAACTGCGGCTGGGGCACCGGAGGGTTCAAGGCCACCCCGGGCGTCGGCTGGTGCTACGCCCACACCGTGGCCACCGGCGAGCCCCACCCGCTCAACGCACCCTTCTCGCTCGACCGGTTCACGACCGGCAAGCTCGTCGACGAGCACGGCGCCGCCGCCGTCGCGCACTAACACCGGAGACAGACAGAATGCTGCTGATTCCCTGCCCGTGGTGCGGGCCGCGGGACGAGGCCGAGTTCCACTACGGGGGGCAGGCCCACGTCGCCTATCCGGAGGACCCGGCCGCCCTGTCCGACGAGGAGTGGGCCCGCTACCTGTTCTTCCGCGACAACCCCAAGGGCCTGTTCGCGGAGCGGTGGAGCCACACGGCCGGGTGCCGCCGCTGGTTCAACGCCGTACGCGACACCGCCACCAACGAGATCCACGCCGTCTACCGCGTGGGCGAGCCGCGGCCGGTGAGCGCATGAGCGAGCGAAGCGAGCAGACCAGCAGGGCCGGTCAGCCGTACCGTCGCGAGGGGGCGACGGGCACGACGTTGCGCTTCCGGTTCGACGGCCGCGACTACGAGGGCCTTGAGGGCGACACGCTGGCCTCGGCGCTGCTCGCCAACGGCGTGCGCGCGGTGGCGAGCAGCATCAAGCTCGGCCGTCCGCGCGGCGTCTACGCCGCGGGCTGCGAGGAGCCGAACGCGCTCGTCCAGATCGAGGAGCCCTTCCCCGAGCCGATGCTCACCGCCACGACCGTCGAGCTGTACGACGGCCTGGTCGCCTCCGGCCTGCCGGGACAGGGCAGGCTGGCCGACCGGCCCGACCCGGCGCGTTACGACGCGGTGCACGCCCACTGCGACGTGCTCGTGGTCGGCGCGGGACCGGCCGGCATCGCCGCCGCGAGCGTGGCGGCGCGGGCCGGTGCGCGGGTGATCCTCGCCGACGAGCGGCCCGAGCCGGGCGGCAGCCTCCTCGGCACGACCGAGACGCTCCACGGCGCGCCCGGCCGCGAGTGGGCGGCCGAGGAGGTCGCCGCGCTGGCCGCCCTGCCGGACGTACGCGTGCTGCGCCGCACCACGGTCGTCGGCCACTACGACGACAACTACGTCATCGCGGTGGAGCGCCGGACCAACCACCTGGGCGCGGCGGCCCCCGCCGACGTGGCGCGCGAGCGCGTCTGGCGCATCCGGGCCAGGCGTGTGGTGCTGGCCACCGGCGGCCACGAGCGGTTCGTCGCCTTCGCCGGGAACGACCTGCCCGGCGTGATGCTGGCCGGCGCGGCCCGCACCTACGCGAACCACTACCGCGTGCTTGCGGGGTCGCGGGCGGTCGTGTTCACCACCAACGACAGCGCGTACGCCGCGGCGCTCGACCTCGCCGACGCCGGTGTCGAGATCGCCGCGATCGCCGACGTACGGCAGGCTCCCGGCGAGACGTGGGCGGCCCGCTGCGCCGAGCGCGGCATCGAGCTGCTGACCGGCCACGTGGTCACCGCCGCCAAGGGTGAGGGCGAGGTCTCCTCGGTCCAGGTCGCCCCACGGGGTGACGGCGAGGCCCGCGAGATCGCCGCCGACCTGCTGCTCGTGTCCGGCGGCTGGACGCCGGTGGTGCACCTGTTCAGCCAGGCCGGGGGCACGCTGCGCTACGACGAGGAGCTGGGCGCGTTCACGCCCGGCGAGACCCGTCAGGCGGTGGAGGCCGCCGGGTTCGCCCGGGGGGTCCGCACGCTGCGGGAATGCCTGGAGGACGGCGCCGAGGCGGGCCGCCGCGCGCTGGCCGCCGCCGGCTTCGCCGTACCGGCCGAGATCGCTCTGCCGTCCGCGGAGGAGGAACCGGCCGCCGCGCCCGCCGAGCACCTGTGGCTTGTGGAAAGCGACGACTACGACGCCCACTTCGTGGACCTGCAGCGCGACGTCACCGTGGCGGAGGTGCTGCGCGCGACGGGCGCCGGGCTCACCTCGGTCGAGCACGTCAAGCGCTACACCACGGCGGGCACGGCCCACGACCAGGGCAAGACGTCCGGCCTGCTGACCAGCGGCGTCGTGGCGCACGCGCTCGGCGTGGACGTTTCCGAGCTGGGGACCACGACGTTCCGCGCGCCGTACACGCCGGTCTCGTTCGCCGCGCTGGCGGGCCGCGATCGGGGGCACCTGCACGACCCGGTGCGCGTCACCGCGATGCACGAGTGGCACGTCGCGCGCGGTGCGCTGTTCGAGAACGTCGGCCAGTGGAAGCGGCCCTGGTACTACCCGCAGGCGGGTGAGGACATGGAGTCCGCCGTGCTGCGCGAGTGCCGGGCGGCCCGCGAGGACGTGGCCGCGATGGACGCCTCCACGCTCGGCAAGATCGACGTGGTCGGCCCCGACGCCGCGGTGCTCCTCGACCGGCTCTACACGAACATGATGAGCACGCTCAAGGTCGGCTCCATCCGCTACGGCGTGATGTGCCGCCCCGACGGCATGGTCTTCGACGACGGCACCGTCATCCGCCTGGCCGACGACCGCTTCCTCGTCACCACGACCACCGGCAACGCGGCGGCGGTGCTCGACTGGATGGAGGAGTGGCTGCAGACCGAGTGGCCGGACCTTCGGGTGCACTGCACGTCGGTCACCGAGCAGTGGGCGACCGTGGCGCTCGTCGGGCCGCGCTCCCGCGAGGTGCTGGCGCGGCTCGCGCCCGGCCTGGCGGTGGACAACGACAGCTTCCCGTTCATGACCTGGCGGGACGCCGAGGTCGCCGGGATCGAGGCGCGCGTCTGCCGGATCAGCTTCTCCGGCGAGCTGGCCTACGAGATCAACGTCTCGTCCTGGTTCGGGCTCGCCCTGTGGGAGGCGGTCATGGCGTCCGGCGAGGTCACGCCGTACGGCACCGAGACCATGCACGTGCTGCGCGCCGAGAAGGGGTTCCCCATCGTCGGCCAGGACACCGACGGCACGGTCACCCCGCAGGACCTCGGCATGGAGTGGATCGTCTCGAAGAAGAAGGCCGACTTCGTCGGCAAGCGGTCCTTCGCCCGGGCGGACACCTCCCGGCCCGACCGCAAACACCTGGTCGGCCTGCTGCCCGAGGACCCCGGCGTGCTGCTGCCCGAGGGCGCCCACCTCGTGGCGACCTCGGCGCTGCCCGAGCCGCCGGTGCCGACGCTCGGCTTCGTCACCTCCAGCTACCGCAGCGCCGCGCTGGGCCGTACGTTCGCGCTCGCGCTGGTGAGCGGCGGGCGCGAGCGGATCGGCGAGCGGCTGTTCGCGCCGGTCGGGGCGGACCTGGTGCCCGTCACCGTGACCTCCCACGTTCTGTACGACCCGGAAGGAGCGCGCCGCGATGGCTGAGCCGACGGTTGTGCGCAGGAGTCCGGCCGCGGCGTTCGCGGCGAGGTTCGAGGCGGCGAGCGCGGGCGGCGGCCTGCGCCTGGCCGAGACGCCCTTCCTGACCCAGATCGATCTGCGGGTGGATCCCAAGAGCCCGGCGGCCGAGCGCATCGGCACCGCGATCGGCGTGCCGCTGCCGGTGGAGCCCGGCACGGTCGCGGGCGGCGGCGACCTCGAAGTGCTCTGGCTCGGGCCGGACGAGTGGGTGCTTCTCGCCCCGGACGGCGCCGCACCCGGCCTGGTGGCGCGTCTCACCGAGGCGGCAGGCGGCGAGCACGTCTCGGTCGTCGACGTGTCGGCCCAGCGCACCACCCTGGTGGTGGCCGGTGACCGGGCGCGGGACGTCCTGGCCCACGGCTGCACGCTGGACCTGCACCCCCGGGTCTTCGGCCCGGGCCGCTGCGCCCAGACCACGCTGGCCAGGGCCGGAGTCGTCCTGGTCGCCGGTGCGGACGGCTTCCGCCTGCTGGTCCGCTCGTCCTTCGCCGGATACGTCGCGGAATGGCTGCTCGACGCGTCGGTCGAATACGTCGGGCCCGCGGCCTGACACGGGCGCCGGAACGGCCCGGCCGCGGCGGTCATTGATCGCTGTAGCCGGGCCGCGGTCCTGCCGGTCAGGTGTGTGACATAGCATCGAGGGCGCTCATAAGGAGGGCAGTCCGCACCCCGGTGGGAGACCATGTTCCGCACGTTGATGAAGTCGAAGATCCACCGCGCGACCGTCACGCAGGCCGACCTGCACTACGTCGGCTCGGTGACGATCGACGCGGACCTGATGGCCGAGGCCGACCTCGTCGAGGGTGAGAAGGTCGACATCGTCGACATCGACAACGGCAACCGCCTGTCCACCTACGTCATCGAGGGCCCGGCGGGCTCGGGCGTCATCGGCATCAACGGCGCCGCCGCCCGGCTCATCTCCGTCGGCGACCTCGTGATCATCATCGCGTACGCGCTGGTCGCCGAGGACGAGGTCAAGGCGCTCAAGCCACGCGTCGTCTTCGTCGACAAGGACAACAAGCCGCTGCACGTCGGCTCCGACCCCGCCGCCGTCCCCGACGGCATGGGCCTCACCCCCGGCGACCTCACTCCACCCTCCACCACCTGACATGACCGCGCAGCCTGAGGACCCGTCCGCGATCTTCGAGGCGCTCCCGCCGTCCCACCGCGCCTGGTTCCGGGCGGAGTACGACGAGGCTTTGGACGCCGCACACGACTTGGCCCGCCTCAAGCAGGTGCAGGCGTTGTTGCGTCAGTGGCGGCTGCGCGCGATCGCTTACGCGCGCCCGGGTTACGAGGAGGCCGTCCAGGACGCGCTCCAGGACCGTACGGAGATGTTCACGCGCTACACCCCGCCCGAGTGGGAAGGCCGGGTGCGGAGGGCCGGGGTGCTCGCCGCACCCGAGCCGCCGGACCACGGTCTTCGTCGCTAGCGTCGCCGAGGTGCTCGACGGGCCCATAGAGCTGATCGCCCGCCGCTCCGCCGTCCCGCCGCGCTGGGGATACGTCAGGCGAGGCCGAGAAGCCGGGCGGCCGTTCCTCCGAGCACCCGGTCACGTAGCTCCCCGGGTGCGGTGACCCGCTCCACGGTCGCGCGGGCGAGGGCGGGGTCGCCGTACGGGGCGTCCGAGCCGAAGAGCGTGCGGTCGGGGATCTCCGCGATGGCCAGCCGTACGGCGAAGATCAGGTATGCCGTGGACAGCTCCAGGAACATGCTGGGCGTGTCCCGGACCAGCGCGATCGCGTCCATCCAATGGAGACCCCCGAGCTGGCTGATCACCAGGGGCACGGAGGGATAGGCGCGTGCCAGCTCCGCCAGCGTCCGCAGGTCGTCCGCCGTGGTCGGCGCGAAGCCGTGGACGACCACGGGCAGCCCGCCGTGGTCGGCCGCCCCGCGCAGCACGGGCTCGATCAGGCCGGCCTGCCCCGGCGGGGGCGTCAGCTCCCCGATCCCTCGCAGGCCACGCCCCGCCACCTCCCGGTCGATCCACTCGGCGACGTGCTCCGGCGGCAGATCCAGCGGCACGCTCAGGAAACCGATGAACCGGTCGGGGTGAGCGGCGAGCGCCGCGTCCAGCTCCCTGTAGGCGGCCTGGTATCGGCCGGGTCCGTTGGCGCGGCCCCCGATCGCCTCGTCGAGAGCGGCCATCTCCCCGCGCAGCGACTCCAGGTCGGTGGCCCGCTCCGGGTGCGTCCGCGTGGGGAACAGCACCGCGCGATCGACTCCGGCGTCGTCGAGCAGTGCGATGTGGTCCGCGACCGGGTCGTGGACATGGCTGTGCGCATCGATGATCACGTTGTCTCCTTAGAGCGGTCCGGAATGTGACCAGCGCGCTTCACTGTTGCGGTTGACACCGTTGGAAGGTCAAACCAGGAGGAGACGGACGCCATGCTGATCGGGGAGCTGGCACGCAGGACAGGGGTCAGCGAACGCCTTCTGCGCTATTACGAGCGCATCGGGCTGATCCGCTCGGAACGGCTCCCCAACGGCTACCGCGACTACGCCGACGCGACCGTCGAGACGGTGGGGCGGGTGCGGGCCCTGCTCGCCGCCGGCCTTCCCACGCGGGTCATCCGCCAGGTGCTCCCGTGCGCCGACGGCCGCACCGGTCTGCGCCCGTGTCCCGGCGTCCTCGACCTGCTGCGTGCCCAGCTCGACGTCCTCGACCGTCGTACGGCCGAGCTGGCCGACGCCCGCGACCTGCTGCGCCGCACGATCGCCGCCACCGAGAGCGCCGCCACCGAGAGCGCCGCCACCGAGAGCGCCGCCTCTCCCGCTCGATAGCTCGTGGGCCCGGTGCCAGGGTGTCAGAGGAGGGTCATCTGGCCGGAGCCGGCGAGGGGGTCGCGGTGCTTGCGCAGGTGCCGCCACTGAGGGAGGTCGTCGAGGTACGACCAGGAGAGCCGGTGGTGCGGGGTCGGCCCCGTCTCCGCCAGCGCCTGCTGGTGGACGGGGGAGGGGTAGCCCGCGTTGGCGGCGAAGCCGTACGCCGGGTGCTCCTCGCCGATCTCCGCCATCATGCGGTCGCGGTGCACCTTGGCCAGCACCGACGCGGCGGCCACCGACACCGAGCGCTGGTCGGCCTTGACCTCGCACCGCACCCGCCACGGCCGGCCGAGGAAGTCGTGCGCGCCGTCGAGGAGCACCACGTCGGGCCGCAGCGGCAGGGCCTCCAGCGCCCGGCACGCGGCCCGGCGCAGCGCCTCGGTCATGCCGGCCTCGTCGATCTCCTCGGGGCTCGACTCGCCGTACGCGTGACAGATGAGCCACTCCGGCAGGACCGCCGCGAACGCCTCCCGCTGGGCCGGGCCGAGCAGCTTGGAGTCGGTCAGCTTGATCGTGCGCTCCCCGCGTCCCGGTAGCTCGGGCGGCGGGCCGAAGGCGGTGACGGCCGCGCAGACCACCACCGGGCCCGCCCACGCGCCGCGGCCCACCTCGTCCACGCCCGCGATGTGGACCGCCCCCGCGGCACGCAGCTCGTCCTCGATCTCGTATCCGGCCACCCGCCTCGGGGACGCCACGGGCGTGGTGCGGGATTCGGAACCGGGCTCAAGCCCGGGCAAGGCGTCGGTCATCCCCGTATCATCCCAGGCACCCGCCGCCCCGTCGGCCGCTACGCGTGGTAAGACATGCGCACGCGGCCCGGCGCGTCCGCTGGACGGCCGGGCCGCTCGGGGTGGCTCAGGAGCAGGTGGTGCCGTTGAGGGTGAAGGCGGTGGGCGTGGGGTTCGATCCGGTGTAGGTGCCCTGGAAACCGATCTGGACGGACTCGCCGGGTTTGATGGTCTTGTTCCAGTCGAAGTTGGCGGCGGTGACGCTGTTTCCGGTCTGGGTCCAGGTGGCCGACCAGCCGGGCGGGCTGATCTTCTGGTTGCCGGCGAAGGTGAACGCCAGTGTCCAGCCGTTGATCGTGGTCGTGCCGGTGTTGTTGATCGTTATGTTCGTGGTGAACCCGGTGCCCCAGTCGTTGGCCGCGTACGTCACCTTGCACCGGATGCCGGACGAGGGAGACACCGAGGGGCTCGGCGAGGGGCTCGGCGAGGGGCTGAAGGTGGGCAGGCCCGACTGGGCGGTGGCGGTGAGCGTGTTGGAGGGTTCGCTGGTGTTGCCGGCGGCGTCTCTTGCCACCACGTAGAACGTGTAGCTGGTGCCGGCGACCAGCCCCTCCGCGATGTAGAGGGTACTGGTCGTCGAGCCGATCTTGACGAAGTCGGCGCCCTGCTTCATGTACACGTCATAGGCCGCGACCCCGGTGTCGTCGGTCGAGGCGGTCCAGCACATCGGCACCGCGTTCGTGAAGTCCGCTCCGCAGACCCACAGCCCGGTCGGCGCGCTCGGCGGCGTGGTGTCCGCCGACCCCGAAGCCGAAGGCGACGGCGACGGGCTGGGCGAGGAGGTTCCGTCGGGCGTCGCGACGGCGGTGTACGGCGCCGACGGGTTGCTCAGGTTGCCGGCGGCGTCGCGGGCGACGACCTGGAAGGTGTACGACTTGCCGCCTTCGAGGCCGACGACGATGTCGCGGGGAGTGGCGTTCTCGCCTTCGTAGGCGTAGCCGTGGTCGGTCCGCCGGAACAGGTCGTATTTCGGCGGGATGCGGCTGTCGTCGCTGACGGCGTTCCAGGTCAGGAAGATCCCGCCGGGGATGGGCATCCCGCTCGCGGCGGTCAGCCCGGTCGGGGTGCCGGGCGGGATGGTGTCCGTTCCGGTTCCGGGGCTCAGGCTGGGCGAGGGGGGCTCGACCATGGCACGCTGGCGGACCAGGTCGGAGGGTGCGCTGAGGTTGCCCGCGGCGTCCTTCGCCACCACGTAGAACAGGTAGTCGCGTCCGGGAGTGAGGTCGCCCACGATCGCGAGGACGCTGCCGTCGGGCCGGTCGGAGACCTGGGCCGGCACCTTACGGAAGGCGCCGTCGATCCAGGCGTACACGTCGTAGCCGGTGACCGCCACGTTGTCGGTCGAGCGGGTCCACGTCAGGCCGGCGGCGCCGTTGAGGTAGACGTTGTACGGCCCCAGCCCCTCCGGACGGGTCGGCGGGGTCCGGTCGATCGGCGTCGGGCTGGGCGGAGGACTGGTCGGCGGCGCGCCGCTGAGATAGTTCGCGGTCTGCGTCACCTCGTTGGACGGCGGGCCCGCGTTCCCCGCCGCGTCCCTGGCGATAACCCGGAACGTGTACGACTGCCCCAGGGTGAGGCCGCTGATGGGGAGACCCGTGCCGGTCGTGGTGCGAATGGTGGTGAAGGCGCCGTCCTGCTTCACCTGGATGTCGTAGCCGGTTACGCCGACGTCGTCGGTCGCGGCGCCCCAGCACAGCGAGACGCCGATGCCGAAATCGGCTCCGGGCGGGGCGGGCAGCGGGCAGTGATACAGCGTTCCTGGAGCGCTGGGCGGGGTGGTGTCCCCGGCCACTGCGGAGGCGGCCGCGAAGGCCGGCGGGAGGGTCGACGCGGCGAGGGCGAGGCCGGCCCCCAGGAGACCGGCTCCCAGGAGTCCGGCTCTTACGGCTCCGGCTTTGGGGAGTCCTCGGACGGACATGGAAGTGCACCTCTCTGTGAGAAGTGGTCCGGCGCACCGGGGTGCGCCGGACCACGGATCGGGGATCACGAGCAGGTGGTGCCGTTGAGGGTGAAGGCGGTGGGCGTGGGGTTCGATCCGGTGTATGTGCCCTGGAATCCGATCTCGACGGACTGGCCCGGGTTGATGGTCCTGTTCCAGTCGAGGTTGGTGGCGGTGACGTTCGCGCCGCTCTGCGTCCAGGTGGCCGACCAGCCGGGCGGGCTGATCTTCTGGTTGCCGGCGAAGGTGAACGCCAGTGTCCAGCCGTTGATCGTGGTCGTGCCGGTGTTGTTGATCGTTATGTTCGTGGTGAACCCGGTGCCCCAGTCGTTGGCCGCGTACGTCACCTTGCACCGGATGCCGGACGAGGGAGACACCGAGGGGCTCGGCGGGGCTGAAGGTGGGCAGGCCCGACTGGGCGGTGGCGGTGAGCGTGTTGGAGGGTTCGCTGGTGTTGCCGGCGGCGTCTCTTGCCACCACGTAGAACGTGTAGCTGGTGCCGGCGACCAGCCCCTCCGCGATGTAGAGGGTCCTGGTCGTCGAGCCGATCTTGACGAAGTCGGCGCCCTGCTTCATGTACACGTCATAGGCCGCGACCCCGGTGTCGTCGGTCGAGGCGGTCCAGCACATCGGCACCGCGTTCTGGAAGTCCGCTCCGCAGACCCACAGCCCGGTCGGCGCGCTCGGCGGCGTGGTGTCCGCCGACCCCGAAGCCGAAGGCGACGGCGACGGCGACGGCGAGGGGGACGGCGACGGCGTGCCGCCGGGCGGGGTGCCCCACACCAGCGTGTTCCCGTCGTACACCGGCACGTGCGACGCCGCCGACGCCGACCAGTCGTTGGACGGGTCCCAGGTCGCGCCGTTCGGCACCGAGATCCGCAGTTGCGTGCCGCGCTTGTAGAGCTGGGCGTCGCCGGGATAGATGGGCTTGCCCGTGCAGTCGACCTCGGCGTAGTAGGTGCGGTCCTGCGCGAGCGTCGGCCCGGTCACGGCACAGCCGTTGCTGTCCCCGCCGGTCACCTTCACCTGGGAGGCGGAGGTGGAGCCGTCGAGCGTGAAGTAGTAGCGCGCCTTGCCCGACTGGAGGACGCGCGGCGGCCAGTTCGACGTGTTGGTGATGGTGACGGTCATCGAGGTTCCGTCCACACCGGTGTAGACGTTGCCGGTCTCGGCGCGGATCTCGTCGTACTTCTCCTCCGGGGCGGGGAAGTTCGCCACCGGCGTCCCGCCGTACTCCTTGGCGAACCGCGCGAGCACGTTGGTGATGCCGGAGTTGTAGTCGATGGCCACCTCGTTGCGCACGTAGTCCGTACGGCTGTCGGTGTAGGCGTCGGTCTGGTCCGGGCCGCCGGCGAGTGCGCCGTACAGGACGTGCAGGTTCGGGCCGGTGGTGTCGCTCATGTAGCCGAGATACTGGCCGCTGGCCGCCCGGTGGTGGACGTGGGTCGGCGGGTTGGTCCCGAAACCGACCATGTAGCTGGAATGGTGGGGATTGTCCCCGAGGGCGTAGTCGACCTGCCGCTTGGCGAAGTCGTGATAGCGGGCGTAGAGCGGGTCGTCGGGCCCGAGGTGGTCGGCGTACACGAGGGCCACCCACGCGGTGTTCAACGCCATGCGCAGCGACGCCCAGTTGAAGATGTACGCCAGGCCGCCGGGGGTGACCGGCCCCTTCTTGCCCTTGTATCCGACCGTCCAGTAGTCGAGATAGCGCTGGACGTCGTCCTTGTACTGCTGGTCGCCCGTCAGGGTGGCCATCAGCGCGTAGACGCCGTATTCCTTGTCGTTCCAGCCGAGGCCGAAGGTGTAGGCGGGCACCGTGGTCCCGCCCGCGCCCTGGCCCACGTCTGGCTCGCTGCCCATCTTGGGATAGAACTCGCGGGCCTTGTCGAGATAGCTCCCGGTGCCGGTGGCCCGGTAGAGCCACACGGCCGCCCAGGCCAGCTCGTCCCAGTACATCTTGGTCGCGCCCGGGTGGTCGGCGCCGCCCTCCCAGGTCGAGTTGTAGTAGCCGGAGATGCCCGGCACGCAACTCGTGTACGCCGTGTCCTGGCCGTTGGAGCCCTTGGTCGTGTCGGCGAACGTGAACAGCTGCTTGGCGTGGGTGAGCAGCGTGTCGGCGTACGACGGGTCGGCCGGCCGGAAGGCCATCGAGGAGGCCGCCATGGCCGCAGCCGTCTCGGCGACGACGTCGGTGCCCTTGCACGTCGGCGTGATCTTGTAGACCGGCCGCGCCATGCCCTTGATGTCGATCACCTCGGGCGGGCCCCAGTAGGCGTGGTCCACACTGCCGTCGCCCACCTGGACGTACAGCGTCTCAGGTTCGGGATGGGCGGCGATCAGGTAGTCGGTGGCCCACTTGAGGTTGTTCAGCATGGGCGTGAGCTGGGTTCCGTAGCCGGTGCGGTTCTCGACCAGGCCCCAGGCCAGCATCGTGGTGGTGAACGCCATCGGGAAGCCGAACTTGACGTGGTCGCCCGCGTCGTACCAGCCGCCGGACAGGTCGACCCCGGCGGCCTTCCCGTCGTTCAGCGTGCGGTCGCCGCGCCACTCCACCCGGCTCCAGTCGGGCTTTCTGCCCGACTGCTGCGCCTCGTAGAAGTAGATCGACTTCTGCAGGGCCTCGGTGTAGTTGTACGTGCTCGCCGCTTGGGCGGGCGCCGGGCCCGGGACGAGCAGGGCGGCCAGAATAGCGGCCACCCCGCCCAGGGACAGGAGTCTCATGGATGGCCTCGTCTCAGGAGCAGGTGATGCCGTTGACGGTGAAGACGGCCGGGCTGACGTTGGATCCGGTGTAGGTGCCCTGGAAGCCGATCTGGATGGACTGCCCGGGGTTGATGGTCCTGTTCCAGTCGAGGTTGGCGGCGGTCACGTTCGCTCCGCTCTGGGTCCAGGTGGCCGACCAGCCCTGGGTGACCCGCTGGTTGCCGGGGAAGGTGAACCTCAGGGTCCAGCCGTCGAGCGGCGTCGTGCCGATGTTGGTGATCGTGACGGTCACGGTGAACCCGCCGCCCCAGTCGTTGGTCGTGTACGACACCCTGCACGCCCCCCCGGCCGAGGGAGACGGCGAGGGGGACGGCGACGGCGACGGGCTTGGCGAGGCGGACGGGCTGGGCGACGGCGACGGCGACGCGGAGGGGGACGCCGAGGGGGACGCGGAGGGGGACGCGGAGGGGGACGCCGACGGGGACGGAGACGGGGAGACCGACGGCGAGGCGGACGGCGACGGGCTGGGGGAGGGCTCGACGCCGGGCGCCGTGCCCCAGATGAGGCGGCCGTCGTTGCCGTACAGCGTCATGTGGTCCGCGCCTTTGGCCGACCAGTCGTTGGACGGGTCCCACGTCGCGCCGTCGGCCACGCTGATGCGGAGCTGCACCTCGCGGCGATACTCCGACTGGCCGCCGGGGAAGATGAGCGTGCCGGTGCAGTCGACCTCGGCGTAGTAGGTGCGTCCCTCAAGCAGGTGCGGCCCGGTGGGCTGCTTGCACTGGGTGTAGGACGTGCTCACCGTGACCTGGCTCGCCGTGGTCGAGCCGTCCAGGGTGAAGTAGTAGCGGAACTTCGCCTTGTCGAGCACGGTCGCCGGCCAGGCCGACTTGTTGATGACGAACGTCTTGGCCGCCGTCTCCCGGCTCGTGTGGGTGATGGTCGGCTCCAGGTAGAACTCCGGACCGTCGGGCGTCTCGGTGGGCAGCGTGGCCAGGGGCGTGCCGCCGTACTCGCCGTAGAGCACGGCGAGCGAGCTGGTGATGCCGGAGTTGAAGTCGAGCGCGACCTCGTTCTTCACGTAGTCGCCGCGGCTGTCGGTGTAGGCGTCGGCGCCGTCGGGGCCGCCGACCAGCGCGCCGTACAGGATGTGCCTGCTGACGGCGGGCTCGCCGTCGGGACCGGCGTTGGTCCAGGAGCCGTGCGCGCCGCGGTGGTGCGGGTTGCGCGGCGGGTTGGTCCCGAAGCCGATCATGTAGCTGGAGTGGCGCGGGTTGTCGCCCAGCGCGTAGTCGATCTGCCGCTTGCCGAAGTCGTGATAGCGGGAGTACAGCGGGTCGCCGGAGCCGAGGAAGTCGGCGTACTTCAGCGCGACGAAGGCCGTGTTGGCGGCCATGCGCAGCGAGGCCCAGTAGAAGATGTACGCCAGGCCGCCGGGCGTGATCGTGCCCTTCTTGCCCTTGTATCCGACCGTCCAGTAGTCGAGATAGCGCTGGACGTCGTCCTTGTACTTCTGCTCGCCGGTCAGCTCGGCCATCTGCTCGTAGACGGCGTACTGCTTGTCGTTCCAGCCGAAGCCGAAGTTGAAGACCGGCACCTGCTGCCCGTTGCTGCCCGGGTCCTCCTGGGTGCCCATCTTCGGGTAGAACTCACGCGCCCGGTCGAGGTAGCTCGTGGTGCCGGTGGCCCGGTAGAGCCAGACGGAGGCCCAGGCCAGCTCGTCCCAGTACATCTTCGTGGCGCCCTCGACCTGCCCGCCCTCGCCCGTGGAGTTGTAGAACCCCTGCGCGGCGCTGACGCAGTTCACGTACGCCGTGTCGCGGCCGTTCGTCCCCTTGGTCGTGTCGGCGAACGTGAACAACTGCTTGGCGTGGGTGAGCAGCGTGTCGGCGTACGAGGGGTCGGTGGGCCGGAAGACGATCGAGGAGGCGGCCATCGCGGCGGCGGTCTCGGCGGCGACGTCGGTGCCCGGGCACGACGCGGTGATCTTGTAGACCGGCCGCTTGTGGCCCTTGGCCTCGACGGTCTCGGGTGCGCCCCAGTAGGAGTGGTCCTCGCCGCCGTCGCCGACCTGGACGTACAGGACGTTCGGCTCGGGATGGGCGTTGATGAAGTAGTCGCCCGCCTGCCGGAGCGTGTTCAGCAGGTAGGGAAGCTGGCCCGAGCGCTCGTAGGCCGACCGGTAGTCCGCGCCGCCCCAGGCCAGCGTGGTGGTCATGGCCGCCATCGGGAAGCCGAACTTCACGTGGTCGCCCGCGTCGTAGAAGCCGCCGGACAGGTCCACCCCGGCGGACTTGCCGTCGTTGACGGTCGAGTCGGCCCGCCAGGTCACCCGGTTGGTGGAAGGGAGGTGCCCCGACTCCTGCGCCTCGTAGAACAGGAACGACTTCTGCAGCGCCTCACCGTAGTTGAAGGAGGCGGCGGCAACGGGGGTGGAAGTCGAGGTGACGGCCAGCAGGGCGCCGGCCAGTGCGGTCGCCGTGCTCGCGCTCAGCAGCCGTCGCGGTAGTCGCATCACGTGCCCCTCGGAAAAGGACGACGGGCCGGCCCCGCCGTGCGGGGCCGCCCCGGAGACGGGCGGGACGATCTCGGGAGAGCTCCCGCCCGGATGGTGCGTACGCGAAGTGGCGCGATCCAAGCACGCTCCGGTCACGGAGTGATATGTCCAGTTCAGGAGGGTCGCGGCAGGTCGCGGCGCTGAAAATTTCAGGCCCCGCGCCGCTTTTCGGCTCCGCCTCGCTCTCACCCGCCTCGCTCTCACCCGCCTCGCTTTCATTCGCGCTGTGCGTTCACAGCAGCAGCATGAGCACCCCCACGAGGAGGATCGCGGCGGCGACCAGGGTCACCACGAGCAACGCGGTGCTGCCGAACCGGCGGCGGATCAGTTTCGGGTCGTGTGCCATGGAGAGCGCCTTTCGCCTCGTCGGGTCAGTCTTCCGACGTGTGTGTCCGGAGTTCGCGGGCACGGTGCAGCAGCGCCGCCCGGCGGGCATGGGCGCGTACGGCCAGCACCAGAGCGGTCGCCACGAACAGGCCCCCGACCGACAGCACGGAGGCCAGGCCGGTGCCGCGCCGCACCGCCAGCGCGGCGAGTGCGGCGGTGGTGACCAGTGAGGCGGCCAGGGCGATCCACGCGGCGATCACCCGGTCGGTGGCGAACAGCGGCACCCGGCGCGTGAGCAGCCATCCGCCGTAGACCGCCCAGGCCAGGCATACGACGGTGAGAAGGGCGAACATCGCCTGCGTACGGCCGGGCAGCGGGCCGGGTTCGCCGCCCCACAGGACGGCCATGAAGACCGTGCCGGACAGCCCGGTCAGCAGCGCCGTCACCGCGCGGATGCGCCTGGCGGGGGACAACGCGGGTTCGAGTCGCTCGATCAGCTCCCGGGCCGACAGCCGCGGCTCCTCGGTCATGGCCGGTATCCCTTCTCCTCCAGGTGCGCGCGCAACAGGCGACGGGCGCGATTGAGCCGCGACTTGACCGTCCCGGCGGGGATCTCGCAGATCTGCGCGCAGTCCTCCACCGAGAGGTCCTGCAGGTAGAACAGGACGAGGATCTCCCGCTCCGGCATGGGCAGGCCCGACAGCAGGCTCACCAGCTCGGCGCGGTCCACCGCGGCGTCCACGGGGTCGTCGACGATCACGTCGCCGGCCGCCAGGGCCTCGTGCGCGTGCTCGTGTTCCCTGGCGTACTGGCCGCGCAGGCGGTCGGTGACCGACCGGCGCGCGATGGTGAACAGCCAGGGCGCGAACCGGGCGGGTTCCCGCAACCGGGGCAGGCCGCGGATCACGGCCAGCCAGATCTCCTGGGTCACGTCGTCGGCCCGCTCGGCGTCGAGCATGCGCCGCACGTAGGTCCACACGGGCATCCGCCAGCGGGCCACCAGCTCGGCCAGGGCCGCGCGCTCGCCCAGTTGGGCGCGCACCACCAGCAGCTCGTCGGTCATCTCGTCCTCCCGTCTTACTGCACAGTCGGACGAGAGGCCAGGCAGGTTCACGCCGTCGCGGCCGGACGCCTGCGTGACATCCGGCCGCGAGTGATCACGCACGCGGGTCGTGCCGGGACCCGGCGCGTCGAGTTCGCCCTACGGGCGGTGGCGCGAAGCGGCTACGCCTGGGCCTGCGCCGGTGCGGGGGCGTACGTCTCGGTCTCCTGGTGCCGCATCCGGTGGATCAGCGTGTCCAGCGCCCAGGCGCCGGGTCCGAAGATCACGATGAGGAAGAACGACCAGCAGAACATCGCCGCCGCCTCGCCGCCGTTCAGGATCGGGAACAGGCCCTGCGGCGCGTGGACGACGAAATACGCGTACGCCATCGAGCCGGAGCACAGCAGCGCGCTGACGCGGGTGAGCAGCCCGACGATGACGAGCGTCCCGAAGACCAGCTGGATCGCCGCCGCCCACCAGCCCGGCCACGTGCCGAACGCCAGGGCCTGACCGGTGCCGCGGTTGCCGCCCAGCACACCGAAGATCGTCGCCACGCCGTGGCAGACGAACAGCAGTCCCATCACGATGCGGAAAAGCGAGAGGACTGGTCCCCTGAACTGGTCCGTTTTCATCTGATCACCTTCTTGTCGTGTCGGCCGTACGGGCCGCGCCGCATGCGCGCGGACGTGATCCGGCCGGCCGACGGGAACGCGCCGGAAAACCGGGACCCGGCGAAAGGGAAAGGGGAAACTCCGGCCGCCGCCTATTCGCAGTCATGGCGAAGTAAATAGGCCGGTATTTCCTGCGTTCCGTGGCTCACATTGTCGGCGGATTGGACGTCCGGCAGCGCGAAGCCGCGCGGTTGTGCGAGCAAAGGACCCAGAACCGCTGGTAAAAAGGCCGAGATAAGCAGCGTCGTCGCTGACGGCTTCGGCGGTTCGCCCGTGGGCCACGTGGCCGCGCCACGCTTATTCAACGGCGAATACGCGCTGGCGGCGCAGTCCCAAGAATGCTGACCGGGATCTGACAAGTCAAGAGTTCAAGTAATCCTCTGTCAGGAAACGGCGACAGCATGTGGTCGAATCCGCGACGCCACCCCGGTCACCTGCCGGTTCTCCGGGCACGCGGACGGTCCGGCTGCGAGAGGCGGCATGAAACTTTCTCGCATCCGCCGGGAACCCGTCGGCGCTACCTCGTCCAGAGACACTCCTGCGCCGTGCGCACGAGTGCCATCAACCCGGCCGACAGCCGTTCGCCCCGCCACGCGAGCGCGTACGTCAGGCGCAGGTCGCCCGCGTCCAGAGGGACGAAGGCGACGTCGTCCCTGCGGACGGACGCCACGACCAGGGAGGGCGTGGGCAGCAGGCCGACGCCCGCCGCGACGAGGTCGAGCGCGGCGGCGAAGTCGTCGATCTCGTCGGCCACCACGTGCTGCCGGTGCGGTCCGATCCGGGCGGCGAGCCGCGCCCACATCCCGCCGGGCGGGCGTTCACGCGGCAGCAGGACGCGGTGGCGCGCGAGCCGTTCGGGCTGCAGGCGGGGCAGGCCGGCGAGCGGGTCCCCGGCCGGCACGGCCAGATGCCCGACGGGCACGTGGAAACGGGCGGCGGTGGTCAGCTCGCGCGGGAAGGGAGCGGCGATTATGGCCGCGGTCACCTCGCCGGCGGCGAGCGCGGCCAGGGCGGCGGCCCGGCCGGCCGGGCGCAGCTCCACCTCGGCCGGGGGATCATGGCGTGCCATCCGGCGGGCGATCCGCGCCGCGAGGCCGCCGGCCGGCGGGGGATAGGCCAGGCGGACGGCGGCGCCCTCCGGCGACGCGAGCCGCCTCGCCTCGGCCGAGAAGGCCGCAACCGACTCCAGCAGCGCCTCGGCGTACGGCAGCAGCGCCTTGCCGGCCGGTGACAGGCGGACCTCCCGGCTGGTCCGCTCGAACAGGCGGACCCCGAGCGCGCGTTCGAGACGGCCGACGGCCTGGCTCGCGGCGGGCTGGGAGACGCCCAGCTCGGCGGCGGCGCGGGAGAAGCTGAGATGCCGGGCGACGAGGGCGAAGCAGCCGATGTCGCGCAGCGGCGGGCCGGAGTCCACGCTCCAGTATGGGGAGATCAGGCGGTCTTGCGCAGACGCAGGTGGCAGCCCGTCTGACGGTAGAACGCCAGCTGGTCGTAGTAGATCCGCCCGCTGGCGAACAGGCCGTCGTCGTCGAGCGTGTAGGCGGCCGCCGCCTGGAGGATCACGCGGCGGCCGGTGCCCATGACCTCCGCGCCGCCCGGCAGTTGCAGCACCCCGGTGTGGGTGCCACTGAACGTCCACTCTGTGATGATGGTGTCGCCGAGGGCGGCCCGCGAGGTGGTCTCGTTGTGCGTGTCGGGGAACGCCGTGAAGAGCTGCTGGTAGTACCAGCCGATCTGCTCGTGCCCCTCCAGCACCCCCGCGGGCGTGACGAACACGGCCCCCGGGCTGTAGCAGCGAAGCACTCGCTCCTCGTCCTGGGAGCTGATCGCGTCGATGAGCGCGTCGAGCAGCGCGCTGATCTCGGTCATACGCCTCCCATTCCCGTCCTGGAACTCCTACCCGCGGGAACGGGTGGCGACGCAGGCCCACAGCGCACCGGGGCGGGGGCCGTACGCTGCCCTGACGCAACGGTTGCTCGGGGAAACACGGCCATCGGCACCATCAGGCCGTCCACCTGCGGGTGGACCTGGCCGCGGTGTACCTGTCCACAGGCCACCATCTGGAGGCCGCCGAGGAGGCGCTGCCGGGCCTGGACGACGACGCCGCGGACGGCTTCACCACCCTCGACGAGATCGACGCCGCCGAAGAGGCCGCCCGTCTGCACGCCGACATCAGGTCGGCGCTCGAAGGGAACTGAAGCGGCGGCACGAGCCCCGGACCGCGCCGGTCCGAGGCTCTGCCCCGTGCGCCTAGGGGGCGCCCTTGATGTGTCGGAGGAGGTCGTCCGGCAGGTCGCCGTCCAGCAGGTGGCGGAGGGTGACCTGCTCCAGCATCGATTCGAGGCTCCGCTGGAGGGCGACCCAGACGTCCCGCAGCGGTCGGGCGTCGCCGGTGTAGGCGAGGTCGCCGGGGGCGCCGCCCTGGACGGCCGCCAGCGGGCCCTCCACCGCCCGCATCACGTCGGCGACCGAGATCGACTCGGCGGGGCGCGCCAGCCAGTAGCCGCCCTCGCATCCGCGCTGGCTGTGGACGAGCCCTGCCTGGCGCAGCGAGCCGAGCAAGCCGTTGAGGAAGGTGAGCGGGATGTCCTGGGCCCTGGCGATCGTCTCGCACTTGGTCGGGGTGTCGCCCGTCCCCGCGAGGTGGATCGCGGCGCGGACGGCGTAGTCGGAACGGGCGGAGATATTCATGACGCTCGGACGCCACGCGCCCGACGCGGCGCGCTGGGGGCGCTGGGCGGGGGTGCTTCGCCCGCCCAGCGATTCGAGGAACAGGACGATGCGGGCCGCGACGCTGCGGTGGTCCTTGTCGTTCAGCACGTCGTGCGCGCCGCCCGGGGTGACCACCAGGGTCGCGGACGGGTGCCGCCGGACGAGCGCCTTCACGGGGCGGACGGGCGCGATCATGTCGGCCTCGCCGTGCAGCACCAGGGTCGGCAGCCGCGGGAGCCGCCACGCGGGCGGCGGCGGGTCGAGCGGTTCGTCCAGGGCGCCCCAGCGGAACCCCGGGTCGCGGGACAGCAGGGCGGTGTGCACCCCGCACGCGGTCCGGGCGGTGAGCTCGGCGTCCTGGTCGAGGGGCGGGCGGTCCGGCGGGCCGAGCGGGAGGCCCGCCAGGATGAGCCCGGCGATCGCGGCCGGGCGGTGCTCGGCGAGCCGCGCCGCCGCGAGGGCGCCGCTGTCGGAGCCAGCGAGGACGCGCGGGGCCGTGTCGTCCGGCCCGAACAGGGCGCTGAGGTCGGGCGGCCCCGCGTCCAGGGCGGGGGCGACGACGGTGTAGCCGTCGCCGCTCAGGCGCTTGCCGAGCCGGTCGTACAGCCGGGGGTGCTCGCCGCGGCCGTGCAGGAGGACGACGGTGCCCCGAGAGGGGCCGCCCGGCGCCCACCGCGCCGTTTCCGGCGCGGTGGCGCGCGGGGAGTCGTCGATGGTTCGTGACATGGTGCTCCTTGCGGATCTGGGCGGTCAGGACGCGGCGTGGGCGGGGACGTCCCGCCGGGCGGCGCCCCCGACGCGCGGCAGGACGAGCTCGCCCACGCGGTACGCCTCCTCCAGTGCCGGGTAGCCGTTGAGGATCAGGGTGTCGAGCCCGGCGTCGGCGTACTCCTCGATGCGCTCGGCAACCTGCGCGTGGCTGCCGAGCAGCGCCGTCCCGCCGCCGCCGCGCACGAGCCCGATCCCGGCCCACACGTTCGGGTGGACGAGTAGGTCCTCGACGGCGCCGTGCCTGCCGCCATGCAGGCCACGGACGCGCGCCTGGCCCACCGAGTCCATGGCCTTGAGGGCCCGCTGTGTCGCGGCGACCGCCTCCGGGGTCATGGTGGCGAGGTGGCGGGCGGCCTCCGCGTAGGCCTCCCGTTCCGTCTCCCGCGTGATGACGTGCATGAACACGCCGAACCTGAGAGTCCGGCCATATGCGGCGGCGCGCTCGCGCATCTCGTCCACGCGCGTGCGGATCGCTGGCGGCGGCTCCCCGTACATGAGGTACACGTCGGCGTGGCGTGCCGCGACGTCCTTCGCGACGTCGGAGGAGCCCGCGAAGTAGATCGGCGGGCGGAGGCCGAAGTCGGCGGGCTTCTCGACGGCGTTGCGGAAGTACGGGCCCTCGTGGACGAACGGCTCGCCGCGCCACAGCAGGTCGAGGACGGTGAGGAAGTCGTCAGTCCGCCGGTAGCGGTCGTCATGGTCGAGGAAGTCGCCGTACGCGCGCTGGTCGGCGGGGCTGCCGCCAGTGGTGATGTTCAGCCGGACGCGCCCGCGGGTGGCGCGCTGCAGCGTCCCGGTCATCTGCGCGGTGATTGCCGGCAGGGTCAGGCCGGCGCGGAACGCGACGATGAACTCCAGCGTGCGCGTCTCCTGGGCGACGCTCGCGGTGGTGACGAAGGTGTCCTCGCTGCTGAATCCCGTCGGTAGGAGGACGCCGGAGAAGCCGGCCTGCTCGGCCGCGCGGCCGAGCTGGACGAGGTAGTACGGGTCGGACTCGCGGACGCGCGCGTAGAGCCCTTCCTCGGCGGTCCGCCCGGAGCGGTCGGTGCTGACGATGTTGCGACCGTCCCCGTAGGTCGGCAGGAACCAGTGGAATTCCATCGGTCGCTCCTTTCAGGCGCGGGTGTCGGCGTGGTCGGGCCTGCCGGTGACGGCGGCCAGCGTGGGCGCGTTGTCCGGTTCGGCGCCCGGCCGAGGCTCGGCGCCGGTCCCGCCGGATAGGTCAACGCCGAGGCTCAGCAGGAGGCGGTACCGCAGCGCGGCGAACTCGGGGTCGCGTGGGTCGCGTGGGCGGGGGAGGCCGACGCGGATCTCGTCGGCGATCCGGCCGCCGTCGACCAGCAGCACCCGGTCGGCCAGCAGCAACGCCTCCTCGACGTCATGCGTGACCATCAGTGTGGTGATCTCGTGGCGCCGCCACAGCCCGGCGACCTGGCGCTGCATCTTCAGGCGCGTCAGGGCGTCCAGCGCGGCGAACGGCTCATCGAGCAGCAGCAGGTCGGGCGTGCGGACGAGGGCGCGGGCGAGCGCCACGAGCTGCGCGAACTGGACGAGTTGCTGGACCTTCAGCCCGAGCGGGCTGCGGGTGATGACCTCTCGGCGCAGCTCCTCCAGGAGGCCGGGGGCGGTGAAGCGGCCGTGCTCGGCGCTGAACGTCCACCGGTCCCGGACGGCGTCGGGGACGTGGCCGAACAACGTCAGATAGGTCTCCTCGTAGGCGCCGGTGTCGGGTCCAGTGGTCACCGGGAGCCGTCCTCGATCGCGATGGCGCCGCCGAGCGCCGTCGCGCCCAGCGTGACCTGCGCGGTCTCCTCTAGCGCGACCGCGAGCCTGCTCGCCCCGGCGGCGTCGGCGCCGGTCGCCAGCACGCCGTGGTTGGCCAGCAGGACGGCGCCGCTGCGCGGGTGCGCGGTGAACGTGTCGACGATGTTGGAGACAGCCCGGCCGCTGCCCCGGGCACCGTAGGGGGCGACGGGGACGTCCTCGGACTGCCCCGCGCGCAGCAGCGACTCGTACCGCGCCGGCAGCGCCCGTCCCGCGACGGCGTATGCGGTCGCGAACGGCGAGTGGGTGTGGATGACCGAGCCTGTGCCGGGCCGGGCCCGGTAGACCTCGGTGTGCATCCGGACGATCTCCTCATTCTCGGGGGCCAGCCACCCCGCGACGAGGTCTCCGTCCAGGGTGACCACGGCGAACTCCTCCGTCCCCAGGTCACGGAGCAGTCCGCGGGAGGTCAGCAGGATGTGGCCGGGGTCGCCCGGCAGGCGGACGCTCGCGTTCCCGTGCCCGCTCTTGGACATGACGTCGGAGGTGAAGAGGTTCCGCACCGCGCCGAGCAGTGCGTCCCGCGCCGCGGTGACGCCCGGGTCCGCGAGCGGGAGGGGATCGGTGGTCTGCAGTGCCTGTGACATCTGAAGCAATCTCCGGTGACTGTCAGCACGGACGTGGTGACGGATCGAGGGCAATGGACGGCAGCGGATCGACGATGATCGCAGCAGAAGACGGCCGTATCGGCGGTCAAGGGCGCTGTATTTCTATACTAAACCAGTAGAGAATATAGAGAGTCAAGGGTGCGGCGCCGCCCGCACCCGGGGCTCGGGGCATCAGAGGGCGTGATGCGGCGGGCGTCGTCGGACGGGACGAACGCGGCGGCGCAGCATCGGGTCGCGCACCGCCGCCAGCGCGGCGGCCAGGTCCTTGACGTCGCGCAGCGCGGCCACGCCCACCACGGACGCGGCCTCCTCGCATTCGGCGCGTCGCCGGCCGTACTCGCCGCCCGTCAGGGCTGCGAGGCGCGCGTGTCGACCACCAGGAGGCTCAGCCCGGCGGCGGTCGGGTCGAACGGCACCTGGGACGAGAGCCCGCCGCGGCAGTCGAGCATGAGCGCGTGCCTGGGCCGTGCACAGAGGGGGCCGGGTGCTGGTGGTCGAGGGCACGGTACGGGACACGGCCGCCCTAGCCGGTCTCGATCTCGGCATCAAGGCGCTCGGCGCCAACGCGCGCAGGAGCGCCAAGACCGGCCAGGGAGAGATCGACGTCCCCGTGAGCTTCGGCGACGTGACCTTCGTCCCGGGCGCGTGGCTCTACAGCGAGGACGGCATCGCTGGTCAGCGACCACCGCCTCGACGCCTGAGCTTCCCCGGGCGGCTATTCGCAACGCCACCCCGGACCTGCCTGTGCGTCGCCCCCTGTGCCTCCCGCGCCTGCAGTCCGACGCGACCTGTCTGCGCGGTGCCCGAGCCTGCCTGCGCGGTGCCTACCGTGCCTCCCGCCTCACTCCCGCAGCCGCCCGGGCCCTGTCCGCACGTCGGCCCACCTCTCCGTGCCCCCGCCTCACTCGCGCGGCCGCCTGCTCCCGATCCGGTGGTAGGTGAAGGCCCAGCGGTCGGTGCCTTCTTTGCGGCGAGTGTAGCGGTCGGGGTGCTGGTAGCGGTCGCGGTTGTGGAACTGGCAGGCCGGGCCGAGGAGCTTCAGGTCCGTCAGGCCGCCGGTGCTCCAGTTGTCGGCGTGGTCGATCTGGCACATGGTCGCCGGGAGGGGGCAGCCGTCGATCCAGCACGTGGCGTACCGGGCGAAGATGGCCCGGCGTTGGGCGGGGGTGGCCAGGCGGACCTTTCGGCCCAAGTCCAGCACCTGCCCGTCGGCGTTCATGACGATCCGCACCAACGTACTGGTGCGGGCGAGCCGGTGCACGCTGGAGACGGGCAGCACCTGCCCGGTCGCCAGCAACAACCCCGGCACCATCCCCAACGATGCCCCCAACGCTGGCCTCAGCGACGCCCCGGGCGGCATGCCTGCCGACGCTCCCGGAGCTGCACCCGGCGCCGCTCCTTGCGCCGCTTCTTGGGCCGTCCCCGGTGTCCCTCGCCCGGCTCCCGGTGCTGTTCCCGATGCCCTCCCGGGTGGTGTCTCCGGCTCCGGTCCCGGCCCGCCGGGCGCCGTTCCCGATGGCCCCGGTGCCCCCGGTGTCGGCGTCGCACGCGAGCAGCGCGCCTGGCCGTCGCACGGGCACGTGCCCTGGCCATGCCGGCAGTCCCCCGCAGGCCGAGGCCCGGCGTGGGTGTGGCGTGTGGAGGCGTCCTCAGGAGGAGGATCCGGCTGCGCCGCCTCCGAGGGTGCTATGTCGCAGTCGGCAGAGGCGGTGCTCGCGGTGTCGCGCGGCACGCACTCACCGGGCCGCCGCTCACCGGTCCCGCGCTTATCGATCCCGCAGCCGCGAGACTCCTCAACGGGAAGCCCGGCCGTGGCGTTGCCGGATCCAGGGGCAGGGGCAGGGGCAGGGGCAGGGGCGGTGGCGGGATTGGTGACAGGGTCGGCCTCGGCTTCGCGCACGTCACCGATGCCGGCGTCTGCGGTAGCGCAAGCGTCGTCGGCGGCTGCATCTTCATCGGCACCGGTGTCCGCAGCGCCGTCGGCAGCGGCATCGCTTCCTGCACCGGTATCCGCATCGGCAGCGTCAAGCTCGTCCAGGGCGTCGGAGTCGTCGGTGCCATCCGCAGTCTTGCTCAGGGTCTCGGCGCTTCCAGTGGCGTCGTGGGAGTAGTCGCTGGTGTCTTCGGCCTCGGCGGGCGCAGGGTCGCCGGTGTCATCGGTAATCTCCGCACCGGCATCTGCCCCGGCCTCGCTGTCAGCAGGGCCGTCGGCCTCGCCAGGAGCGGGGTCGCTCGCGTTGTCGGCGGCGGTGTCTTGGGTGGCCGGGTCGGCGGGGTATGGGTCGTCGGTGTTTTCGGGGTCTGCGGTGGTTTCGGGGTCGGTGGGGAGGGATTCGGCGCTGACCACGACGAGGAGCTCAGCGGCGATCTTCTGCTCCAGCAGGGCGATCAGCGCGTCGGCCTGGCGTACCGTCAGCGGGCGGTCATCCCCCTGTGCCCTCAGCTTGGCGTACGCCTGCAACAAGGCCATCAACCGGGCACCGGCCTCACGCGGCAGGTAGAACTCTCCTTCCACGCCGCCGCCCTTGCCCGGGCGGACCCGCAGGAACCGCCGCCCGTAATCGGCCCGCTCATCCCGCTCTTCCCCATCGGGGTCCAGCACCGCCCGCAGATGGCGGCCGGCCTTGGCGACCTCCGCCGCCCCCGCTTTGCCGGCCAGGTCCACCAGGATCGGCTCCGCCAGGGTGGCTTGCTCGTCGGTTAGTCCGGCCACAGCGGCGCAGATGGCTTCCACCACCCCCGCCGCCAGCTCACCCGTGGCGAACTTCTCCCGCACGACGGGGAGGCGGGGCAGTTCCGCGCCGAGGGTGAGCAGGCGGCCCGCACCGCCCACCGTCATCCCCCCACTGGTGCGCAACCAGCAGCGGGTGGAGGCATGGCCGTGCTGCCTGGCCTGACCTGCTCGGTGGACCCGGCCGACGCGGTCGGCCAGCGCGCTGGTGATCCGATCCCGGGCGAACAGCAGCTCCTCCGCCTCGGCCAGGCACACATCCACGTCATCGGGAAGCGGCGTCAGCGCCAGCTCTTGGGCCACCTCACGAACCGACCCCACCACCACCCACGACGACCGCACACGACCCCGACCGCGGCCACCCACACCGGAAGCACCCGCGTCAGCGGCATCACCACGGGCGCCATCCGCGCCAGAAGCATCCGCGCCAGAAGCATCCGCGTCAGCAGCGTCCGCGCCATCGGCAGCCCCACCATCGGCAGTCCCACGGGCGGCGTCCGCGCGAGCGCCGTCCGTGCCAGCGGCGTTCGCACCGATGGCAGCCCCACGCACGGCGTTCGCGTCGTCGCTGTCTGCGCTGTCGGTGTCGGTGCCTGGGACGTCCGTCCCTGGGGCGTCCGTGGTCTGGGTGCCGGGCGTGCCGGCGGGCTGCCGGGGCCCAAAGTTGATGATCGGGAAGGGCTCACGGGCGGACGAGCCGTCGGACGACCACAGCGGCGAATTGGCGATCAGACGGTCCCACCACTCGCCGTCATCATCGTTCGAACGGCGAAGGCGCTCAGGATCGATGTCGAACATATCCATCGCGCCTTCCTCACTTGATTCGAACTGATGTATGGATTCTCTCACACTCCGTGAATGAACAGCAACCGTCCGAAGCGAAGGGTTGGAGCCGCAGGTCAACCCGAAAACAGGGCGTGCCGGCCACCGAAGGGGCGGCCCAGAAAGGAAGCCAAGGAGCCGCTCAGAGAACGCGGAAAGCACTACCGCCAAGCGTCGAAGGCACTACCCAGCAAGCATCGAAAGCCCGGAAACCTGCGATGGCGCTACCAGAAAGTGGAACGCCGCCGCTCACAGAGTGGGGACGGCGCTGCCAGGAAGTGGTTCGGCGCTGCTCGGAAAGCGCCGAAGACCCAGAACGGCGAAGGCCCAGAACGGCGAAGGCCCAGAAAACGGTGACAGGGCTGCTCAGAAGGCGGCGACGGCGTGTTCGACCGCGCGCAGGGCGCGGTCGAGTTGAACGGCGCGGTCGGCGATCACGTCCGGTATGGGGCACCGGTGCGAACCCTGTCGATGCTGGTGAGGTACCAGCGCGAGAGGGCGCGCGCAGTGGACGGAGACGCAGTGGACGGAGACGCAGTGGACGGCGGCGCAGTGGACGGCGGCACGTTCGCCGGGGGAGGCGCAGCCCGTTGCGGGTGCTGGGCGGTGACGGTGGCGCCTCGGCGGGTCAGTCCTTGCGGGCCACCCCGCAGAGCGCGTCGACCTCGGGCGCCTCCCCGAACTGGCTGCGGTCTGGTCGCCACCGCGACACCGACACCACCCCCGGCTCCAGCAGGGTCAGGCCGTCGAAGAAGCGCGCGAACTGCTCGGGCGTACGCAGCCGGTAGGGGTCGCCGCCCTCGGCGCGGATGCGCTCCGCCTCGTCGGCCGCCTCGGGCAGGACGACCTTCGTGCCGTCCTCGAACACCAGGTGGCTGCCGGACGGCAGGGCGTCCATGAGCCGGCGCACGATCCCGTACGCCTCCTCGTCGTCGAGCACCTGGCCCATGATCCCCAGCAACATGAGGGCCACCGGCTCGCCGAAATCGAGCGTCTTCGACGCGGCGCTCAGGATCTCGTCCGGCCGGCGTACGTCGGCCTCGATGTAGTCGGTCGCGCCGGGCGGGCTGCTGATCAGCAGGGCGTTCGCGTGCACCAGCACGAGCGGGTCGTTGTCCACGTACACGACGCGGCACTCCGGGGCCACCCGCTGCGCCACCTGGTGGGTGTTGTCGGCGGTCGGCAGGCCGGTGCCGATGTCGAGGAACTGCCGGATGCCCACATCTCCGGCCAGGTGCCGTACGGCCCGGCCGAGGAAGCCCCGCGACTGGCGGGCGATGTCGACGATGCCGGGGTACGCCTGCCGGATCTGCTCGCCGAGCTCACGGTCGACGGTGAAGTGGTCCTTGCCGCCCAGGAAGTAGTTCCAGATGCGCGCCGAGTGCGGCACGCTGGTGTCGAGCTTGGGACGGTGCTCCTCGCCGGAGCCGTCCGCCGAGCCTTCGCTCATCCGGTCCTCCCGCCGTCACTGATCACTGCCCCACCTTAGAGATTTCCCGGCCTGCGGCATAGCGGTGCGAACCGCCCCTTGAGTCTCCAGCCGGTGGAGAGACCAGACTCGGCGTCATGGACGACGACGAGCTGTTCACCATCGGATGGCTCTCCCGCCGCACCGGGATGCCGGTGCGCACGATCCGATACTGGTCGGACGTCGGCGCACTGCCGCCTGTGGAGCGGAGCGAGGGAGGCTACCGGCTCTACGACGCCGGCGCCGTGGCCCGGCTCGAACTCATCAGGACCCTGCGGGATCTCGGGCTCGGCCTGGACGACGTACGGCGGGTGCTGGAGCGGAAGGTCACCCTGGCCGACGTCGCCGCCGTCCATGTGAACGCACTCGACGCGCAGATCCGCACCCTGCGGCTCCGGCGCGCGGTGCTCAGCACCGTCGCGAAGCGGCGGGCCGGAACAGAGGAGACGAAACTGTTGAACGAGCTGGCACGGCTGTCCGCCGAGGAGCGGCGGCGCATCATCGAGAACTTCGTGGACGAGGTCTTCGGCGGGCAGGACGCCGATCCGGAGCTCAGGAACCGGCTGGGGCACACCGAGATCGCCCTGCCCGACGACCCCACGCCGGAGCAGGTGGACGCCTGGGTGGAGCTCGCCGAGCTCGTGCGGGACCCGGGCTTCCGGCAGCGCATGCGCGACATGGTGGAGCACAACACGCGCAACCGCGCCGGGCAGGAGCCCGGGGCCTTCATGTGGTTCGCGAAGAAGGTCGCCTGGCAGGTGGGCGAGGCGCGGCAGAACGGGGTGAGCCCCGAATCACCCGAGGCCGTCGAGGTCGTCGACCGCCTGCTCGGCGACATGGACGCCGACGCCCGGGCGGCCGTCGCGCAGCGTCTTGAGGCCGGCCTGTTCGCCGAGGCCGACCGCTACCGGCACCTCATGGCCGTGATCAACGGCCGGGAGCCCAAGCCGTCCCACGCAGACGACTTCGCCTGGCTCCTCGCCGCCCTGCGCGCTCACCCGTAGCGCCGGTCATCAGTCATCAGTCACCGGCCATCGGTCATCGGGCGTCGGCGAGCGATGCGGGAGGGCCGATCCGGTCGAGCACGGCCTGCTGGAAGTGCGCGCAGCCGGTGATGTCGTCGTGGTCGCAGCCCAGCGCGCACTCGACCACCTCCAGGGCCGCCCGGGCCTGTTCGATGCGCCGCCCTGCTCGACGCGGGCTTCGAGGACGTCGCCGTCGAGGTCCGTACGGGTGTCTTCACGGACGGTTCGCTCCTGCCGATGGTCACCGGCGTGGCCGAGGGCGCGTACGCGGCGAGGGCGGTCACCCGGCGGCAGGCCGACGACTGGATCGCCGAGCAGACCGGCCGGGCGCGGCGGGGTCGGCTGTTCCTCGCTGTGCCCATGTTCCTGGCCGCTGCGCGGCGCCCATGAGCAGGCCCGTGAATGCTCGTCCCCGCCGGGGTTCCGGGCGGCACCCGCCCGGAACCCGTGCGGCGGGACCGGCCGGAATGTCGGTGGCCGGGGCTATGGTGCGTCCGTGACGATGTTCGATCTTTCATCGCCGAGAGCGGCGGGCGCCGTCCGCGCCGAGGACGGCGTCTGATGGTCACGGCCGACGACGTGCGGCGGGTCGCGCTGACACTGCCCCGCACCGAGGAAGCACTGGTGCGCGACTACGTGAAGTTCCGGGTCAGGGGCATCGTGTACGCCTCGATCTCCCCGGACGAGACCCTGATGGGCTTCGGGTTCCCCAAGGAGGAGCGGGCGGCGCTCGTGGCCTCCGAGCCGGAGAAGTTCCTCATGCCCGTTCCCTCGGACGAGCGCTACAACTGGGTCCGGGTCAGGATGGCGGCCATCGACGAGGCCGAGATGCGGGAGCTCGTCGTCGACGCCTGGCGCATGGTCGTGCCCAAACGCGTCGCCGCCGCCTACGACGCCACCTGACCCCGCCACCGGCCCGGCCCGGCCCGCCGAGTGGCGGTGCAAGGCGTCGGCAGGCGGCACGGCCGGAGCCTGATTTATAAGCGTGGTCGATGAATCCGGGCCGGCGGCCCGGGCCCTCGGGGCGGGGGAGCGCTGCACAGGGGTCAGACCCGGGCGCCGCCGTCGACGCGCAGGACGGCTCCGGTCACGAAGGATGCGCGGTCGCTCAGCAGCCAGGCGGCCGCCTCGGCGATCTCGGCAGGGTCGGCCCCGCGGCGCAGCGGTGTCACGGCCGTGAGTCGCTCCTGGAGACCCGGGGACTGCGCCTCCCAGGCGAGGATCATCTCGGTCAGCGTGTTGCCGGGAGCGATGGCGTTGACGCGGATGCCTTCGGGGCCGTAGGTGACGGCGGCCGACTCGGTGAGGCTGTTGACCGCCCGTTTCATCGCACCGTAGGCCGGCAGCTCCGGGTTGCCTCCCCAACTGCCGACGGACGAGTTGTTGACGATGGCGCCCGTGCCCGCGGTGCCCCGGATCACCTCCACCTCGGCGACCATGGCCAGCCAGACGCCCTTGAGGTTCACGGCGTAGACGCTGTCGAATTCGGCCTCGGGCATCCGGTCCAACGGGCCGGGCTGCTGGCCGATCGCCCCGTTGTTGAAGGCGACGTCGAGCCGGCCGTACAGGTCCGCGGCGCGGTTCACGGCGGCGCGCACGCTCGCCGCGTCGGCCAGGTCGCACACCACGTAGTCGGCGGTGCCGCCCGCCGCGCGGATCTCCTCGGTCACCGCCTTGAGCTGAGCCTCGGTCCGGGCCGCGAGCAGCACTTGTGCGCCCTCCCGGGCGAACAGCCGCGCCGCCGCGGCTCCGATGCCGCGTCCGGCGCCGCTGACGAAGGCGACCTTGCCGTCGAGCAGGCCGGAAGCGCCGGGTGTGGTGGGGGTGGTCGTGTCGATGTTCGGTGTGTTGTCCATGGCAGTGAGCCTGCGCCGGTGGGCGCGGGCCCATCCAGGCATCGGCGGTACCTGGCTCGGCCTGCGGCGTCGCGCGCACACTGGAGGCGTGGACCGACGAGAACTGGCCGACTTCCTGCGCAGCAGGCGCGAGCGGATCAGCCCTGCGGACGTGGGGCTGCCCGCCGGGCCCAGGCGTCGTACGCCGGGGTTGCGGCGTGAGGAGGCGGCGCAGCTCGCCTTCATTTCGACGGAGTACTACACGCGGCTGGAGCAGGCCCGCGGTCCGCGCCCGTCGCGTGAGGTGCTGGCCGGGCTGGCCCGGGCCCTGCGCCTGTCGGACGCCGAGCGCGCCCACCTCCACTACCTCGCCGGCGCCTCGCCCGCCCCGCCGCCGGGGCCCTCGCGGGAGGTCCGGCAGAGCATCCTCGACCTGCTGGCGAGGTTGCCGCAGGCCGCGGCGTTCGTGACGTCCGCCACGTTCGAGGTGCTCGCCTGGAACGAGCTGGCGGCGGCACTCATGGAGGACTTCTCGGCCCTGTCGCCGCGTGACCGCAACCTGGTGCGCCGCGTGTTCCTCGCCCCCCACCCCGAGAGACGGCCGTTGTACGGAATCAACATGGCCGACGCCGACGACTTCGCCCGGCACGCGGCCCGGCGGCTGCGCGCCGCCGCCGCCCGCTATCCCGACGCGCCCGAGGTGACCGGGCTGGTGGACGAGCTCCTCGCGAAGAGCCCGGAGTTCGCCCGGCTGTGGGCTTCCCACGACGTCACGGACCGGCCCACACTCTCCAAGACCTTCCACCACGCGATGGTCGGCCCGATCACCGTCAACTGCGACGTCCTCGACATCGCCGACCGCGATCAGCAGATGGTGATCTACACCGCCGTCCCCGGTTCACCGTCCGATCAGGCGCTGCGGCTGCTGTCGGTCATCGGCACGCAGCGCATGGACGCCCCCCGGTGACCGGCGGAGTGACCCGCCGAACTGATCCATAAGCGGGGTCAATAGATCCGCCACACCAGGACGGGACGAGGGGAGGATGCGGGGCGTCCCGTTCGACATCTGAGGAGTGGTGATGACGTCGTCCTTTCCCGCATCGACCGTGCTGGGCTATCCGCGGATCGGGCCGGATCGCGAGTTGAAGCGGGCGCTGGAGTCCTACTGGGAGGGGCGTTCCAGCCGTACGGACCTGGAGGAGACCGCGCGGCGGGTGCGGGAGGACACCTGGCGGCGGCTCGCCGCGCTCGGGCTGGAGGGCCTGCCGTCGAACACGTTCTCCTACTACGACCAGGTGCTCGACACGGCGGTGCTGCTGGGCGCGGTGCCGGGGCGTTACCGGCACGACGACGACCTGGCGACCTACTTCGCGATGGCCCGGGGCGCCGAGGGGATCGCCCCGCTGCGCATGACCAAGTGGTTCGACACCAACTATCACTACATCGTTCCCGAGATCGGCCCGGACACGGTCTTCTCGCTCGACGCCGCCAAGCCGCTGGGCGAGGTGCGCGAGGCCCGCGCGCTGGGGCTGGAGACCCGGCCCGTGCTGGTCGGGCCGGTGACGTTCCTGCTGCTGTCGCAGGCCGCCCCGGACAGCCCGGACGGCTTCGCCCCGCTCGACCGGCTGGACGACGTGGTCGAGGTGTACGCGCGTCTGCTGGCCGAGCTGGCCGCCGAGGGCGTCGGCTGGGTGCAACTGGACGAGCCCGCCCTGGTCGCCGACCGCACCACCGCCGAGCTGGCCGCGGTCGAGGCGGCGTACGACCGGCTGGGACGGCTGGAGCACCGGCCCGCGCTGCTGGTCGCCTCCTATTTCGGGGATCTCGGCGACGCGCTGCCCGTGCTGGCCGGAGCGCCGGTCGAGGCCGTCGCCCTCGACCTCGTCCGGGGCGCGGCCCAGGGCGTGGAGACGCTGGATGTGGAGGCGCTGCGCGGCAAGACGGTCGTCGCCGGCGTGGTCTCGGGACGCGACGTGTGGCGCACCGACCGGGACCGCGCGCTGGCCACGCTGCTCGCCGTACGGGAGCGTGCCGGGCGGGTCGCGGTGAGCACGTCGTGCTCGCTCCTCCACGTGCCCTACGACGTGGAGCGCGAGACCGGCCTCGACCTCGCGCTGCGGGAGCGGCTGGCGTTCGCGGAGCAGAAGGTCGCCGAGGTGGTCGACCTGGCGGCCCGGCTCGCGGCCACACCCGCGCGTGACCTGCCCGGACAGCCCGCCGCACCGGAGCGCCCACACGCGTTCCCGGCCCGTACGGAGCAGGGCCGCGCCCCCTACCCCGTACGGGCGGCGGTGCAGGCCGAGCACCTGAAGCTGCCGCTCCTGCCGGTCACCACGATCGGCTCCTTCCCCCAGACGGGTGAGCTGCGCCGCGCCCGGGCGGCCCTGGCGGCCGGGCAGATCGGCGAGGCGGCCTACGAGAGCATGGTCCGCGCGGAGATCGAGCAGGTCATCGCGCTGCAGGAGCGGCTGGGGCTGGACGTCCTCGTGCACGGCGAGCCCGAGCGCAACGACATGGTGCAGTATTTCGCCGAGCACCTCGACGGCTTCGCCGTCACCCGGCACGGCTGGGTCCAGTCGTACGGCTCGCGCTGCACCCGCCCGCCCATCCTGTACGGCGACGTGCGGCGGCCGGAGCCGATCACTGTGCGGTGGGCGCGGTATGCCCAGTCGCTGACGAGCAAGCCGGTCAAGGGCATGCTCACCGGCCCGGTGACGATCGTGGCCTGGTCGTTCGTCCGCGACGACCTGCCGCTGCGCGAGGTCGTGTTCCAGGTCGCCGACGCCGTGCGTGAGGAGGTGGGCGACCTGGAGGAGGCGGGCATCCGTGTCATCCAGGTCGACGAGCCCGCGCTGCGCGAGCTGGTGCCGCTGCGGCGCGCCGAGCAGGCCGCCTACCTGGAGTGGGCGGTCGCGGCCTACCGATGGGCCACCTCGGGAGCGAGCGAGCACACGCAGATCCACACGCATCTGTGCTATTCGGACGCCGACGAGATCCTCGCCGCGATCGACGCCCTTGACGCGGACGTCACGAGCATCGAGTCGGCGCGCTCGCGGGGACGGGTGCTCGGCGCGGTCGGCGCCTTCCCCCGGGGATTGGGGCCGGGCGTGTACGACATCCACTCGCCGCGCGTACCGGACGCCGACGAGGTGGAGCACCTGCTCGCGGAGGCGCTGCGGAGCGTGCCCGCCGAGCGGTTGTGGGTCAACCCCGACTGCGGGCTGAAGACCCGCACGTACGAGCAGGTCGAGGCGGCGCTCGCCAATGTGGTCGAGGCGGCGGCCCGCCTGCGCGAGCGCCTCTTCTGACCGCTTTCCTGGGGAACGGTTCAGCGGGGCCTGGCGGCACCCCGGGGGATCACCAGGCCGGACTCGTAGGCGAAGACGACGAGCTGGGCCCGGTCGCGCGCGCCGAGCTTGGTCATCGCCCTGCTCACGTGGGTCTTGGCGGTGAACGGGCTGATCACCATGTGAGCGGCGATCTCCTCGTTGGTGAGGCCGCGCGCGACCAGGGCGACGACCTCCCGTTCGCGGTTGGTGAGCTGCTCCAGGGCGGCAGTCGGCACGGCGTCCGGCGGGCGGGAGACGTACTCGCTGATGAGCGTCCGGGTGACCGCGGGCGACAGCAGGGCGTCGCCGCGCGCCGCGACCCTGATCGCCTGGACGAGCTCCGCCGGATCGGTGTCCTTGAGCAGGAAGCCGCTCGCGCCCGCCCGCAGCGCGTCGAACACGTAGCGGTCGAGCCCGTAGTTGGTCAGGATCACCACCCGGGTGGCGGCCAGGCGGGGATCGTCGGCGATGCGGCGGGTGGTCTCGATGCCGTCCATCACCGGCATCTGGATGTCCACGAGCGCGACGTCGGGCACGTGCCGTTCGGCCAGTGCCAGGCCCTGGCTGCCGTCGCCCGCCTCGCCGACCACCTCCACGTCGTCCTCGGCGTCGAGCAGCGCCTTGAATCCGGCCCGGATCAGCGCCTGGTCGTCCACCAGCAGCACCCTGATCACGCCGCTCCCTCCCGCACCGGGAGGGGCAGCTCGGCGTGCACGGTGAAGCCGCCGTCCGCGCCCGGACCGGTGTGGAGCCGCCCGCCGAGCGCGGACACCCGCTCGCGCATGCCGGTGAGCCCGACGCCCACATGAGAGGACTCGTTCGGTGTCGCGGTTCCTCTGCCGTCGTCCTCGACGCGTACGACGAGGGCGCCGGGCAGATAGCGGACCTGCACGGACGCCGAGGCGGGGCCCGCGTGCCGCGCCACGTTGGTGAGCGCCTCCTGCACGATGCGGTAGGCGGTCAGGTCGACCTCGGGCGGCAGGGCGCGGGGCGTGCCGCTGATCGACAGTGTGGCCGGCACGCCCGCCGACCGGGCCCGCTCGACCAGTTCGCCGATCCTGTCGGCCCGGGCCGCGCCGGGCGCGTCGTCGGGGCCGGGTTCGCGCAGCACCTCAAGCGTCGCGCGCAGCTCGCGCATGGCGTCCGCGCTCGCGTCCTGGATCGCCAGCAGCGCGGGCGGCACCTCGTCGCCCCGCTTGCGCGCCAGATGGACGGCCACCCCGGCCTGCACCTTGATGATCGAGATGCTGTGGGTGAGGGAGTCGTGCAGTTCCCTGGCGATGCGCAGCCGCTCCTCGCCGGCCCGGCGCAGCGCGACCTCCTCGCGGGTGCGCTCCGCCTCGACGGCCCGCTGCTCGGCCTGGCGCAGGTACGCCTGCCGCTGCCGGGAGACGACCCCCGCCACGTTGGCGGCGACGAACCAGCCGACGAGCAGGCCCACCCGGTCGACCACCTCGCGCGGGGTCCCGCCGCCGAGGTCCGACAGCTGCACCAGCAGGACACCGGTGAGATAGACGGCGCTGCCCGCGACCGCCCACACGCGACGGCCCGCGGCGGCCGCCGAGAACACCGTGATCAGGAGGGGGAACGCGGTCGCCGTCTCGGGCTGCACCCGCAGGGCGTAGACCAGCATGCAGGCCGCGGAGACGACGAGCGCCGTCACCGGCATCGCCCGCCGCACGGCCAGGGCGGCGGACCCGGCCACCAGGAGCAGGTAGCCCACCACCCCCAGTTGCGCGGGCCCGTTCGGCGAGCCGGGAAGCAGGGTGCCGCCCGCGAGCGCCACCGCTACGACCACCCCGAGCACGGCGTCCGACAGGTGGAACCGGGGGAGGGGGCGTCGCCCGGCCTCCGCCCCGTCGTCCGAGACGGCCGGTTCATCCGATCCCTCCGGTTCCTCCGGGAGGGCCGGCCCGTCCGACAGGACCGATCCCTTCGAGGCCGCCGGTTCATCTGCGCGGCCCGGGTTCTTCGGGAGAGCAGGGTCCTTCGGGAGAGCAGGCTCCGCGAGTGCCCGCGGCTCGGGCGGCGCGGGCATGTCCACGATCACCGGTGGCTGAGACTTCCGTGGGCTGGAGGAGGCCTGCCGTCCGCGATCGCCGTCCATGTCAGCAGAGTAGACCGAGGACGATTCGGCCCGCCTCCTCCCGGCGGACCGATCCCGCACTACTCCCCCCGGAGTACGGCCGCCGCCCCGCAGCCGCGCGGGGAGCGGCCGGAAACGCATTCCGCCGTACGACGACGTGGGCGACCGCGCTCGGCAGGATCGGCTCGCATGACAGCACCACCGATGAGGAGGCCGCGATGCCGACGCGCTACCGATATGTGACCCCGGTGCCCACGGAGGCGGCGGCCGGGCTGATCGCCCAGGTCTACGCGCAGATCACCCGTGATTTCGGCCTGGCCCGCATGCCGCTGTTCCTGACGTTGTCCCCGGCCCCCGAGGTGCTCGCCGCCACGTGGGCGATGCTGCGTGAGTCGCTGGTCGCCGGGCAGGCCCCGAGGGCGGCCAAGGAGGTCGTCGCAACCGGGGTCTCTCTCGCCAACAAGTGCCCGTTCTGCGTGGACGCGCACACCGTGCTCCTGCACGCGACCGGTGAGCACGAGCTGGCCGAGACCGTCGCGCGTGGGGAGAGGCCGTCCGATCCCGAACACGCCCGGCTGTTCGCCTGGGCGTTCGGCACGGCCACGTCCGGGAAGGCGCCGCCGTGTCCGGAGGATCACGCGGCCGAGCACATCGGCACGGCCCTCGCCTTCCATTTCATCAACCGGATGGTGTCGTCGTTGCTTACCGACGACCTTCTGCCGGCCGGCCTGCAACGCTCCCGGCTCGTACGCGGCCTGGGCGGCAGGGCCCTCGCAAAGACGGTGCGCCGCAGGCGGCCACAGGGTGAGGCGCTGCCCCTGCTGCACGGGCTGCCCTCGGGCCCGGCCCCGGCCTGGGCGGCGGGTGCCCCGGCCGGGGTGGCGTTCGCCGCGCTGCGGGCGGCGGCTGGGGAGGGCGGCCACCTGCTGGGCGACTCGGCCAGGGAGGCGGTCGTGGAGGCCGTCGCGGTCTGGGACGGCGGGCACCCGCCGCTGACCGGCTGGCCGTCCGGCCCGCTGGAGGACGTCGCGCCCGCACAGCGCCCGGCGGCCAAGCTCGCCCTGCTGGCGGCCCTCGCGCCTTATCGGGTGGCCGACGCGGACGTGGCCGCCTGGCGGGAGGCCGGGGGAGGACGGTCCGACGCCGACCTCGTGCGGCTGCTGGCGTTCGGGGCGATCACCGCCGTCCGCCGGATCGAGGCCGCTCTCGCGGTCCCCGCCTCCTGACACAGCGCCTCCGACCGCCGTTCCCGCCTCCTGAGGCCGCGAGCGTCCTGACGGCGCGCGCCCGCCCGCCGACATCGCACGCCGGCCGCCCACGAGGATTCCGCGCGGCCCTCCGTGTCCGGGGCGCGGTCGTCGGAGGTCAGACCTCCAGCTCGCCGGACCAGATGGTCACGGCGTGGCCGGCGAGCTCGACGCGGTCGCCGCGCAGGGTCGTGCGCACGGTTCCGCCGCGCCGCGACACCTGCTCGCCGACGAGCGCGTCCCGGCCGAGCCTGGCCGACCAGTGCGGCGCGAGCACGCAGTGGGCCGACCCGGTGACCGGGTCCTCGGGCACGCCCACCCGGGGGCCGAAGAACCGGGAGACGTAGTCGGCGGAGGTGCCCTCGCCGGACGCCGTCACGATGACGCCACGGGCCTCGACCTCGGCCAGCCGCGCCATGTCGGGCTCGGCGGCCCGGACCTCATCGGCCGAGCCGACCTCGACCAGCAGGTCGAACTCGCTGCGGCCGGTCCACACCGGCGTGACGCCGAGGGCCTCGACGAGGCCGTCCGGCGGCGGGCACTGCGCGGCCCGCTTCGCCGGGAAGTCCATCGCGATCAGCCCGCCGTCCGCCTGCTCGGTCGCGAGAATGCCGCTCTTCGTCTCGAACTCCAGCCGTCCGGACTCCCCGAGGGAGTAGAGGACGTGCGCGGTGGCCAGGGTGGCGTGCCCGCACAGCGCGACCTCGACCGCGGGGGTGAACCAGCGCAGCGAGCACGGCCCCTCACCCCGCCCGAGCACGAAGGCCGTCTCCGAATGGCGCATCTCGGCGGCCACCGCCTGCATCCACTCGTCCGGCACGGTCTCGTCGAGGAGGCAGACCGCGGCGGGATTGCCCCGGAACGGCCGGTCGGTGAAGGAGTCCACGGTGAAGATGCGCATGTCTGCGGATTCTACGGCCGCCCGTCTCGGCCACCGGGACGGCCGAGCGCGGCCAGGGTCTCCCGGGCGATCTGGAGCTCCTCGCGGGGCCGTACGACGAGGACCGGCACGCGGGCGCCCGGCGGACTGACGACAAGATCCCGGTCGGCGTCGGTCACGGCGGGCGGCTCCACGCCGAGCAGCGACAGCCTGGCGCACACCGCCTCGCGCACCTCCGGCTGGTCCCAGCCGATCTCGCCGGTGAACACGAGCGCGTCGAGCCGGTCGAGGGCGGCGGTGGCGGCGGCGATCTCCCGGCTCACCCGGTAGGCGAACACGTCGAGCGCCAGGGCGGCGGCCGCCTCCGGCGAGGCGACCAGGTCGCGGGTGTCGCCGGACAGGCCCCCGGAGAGCCCGAGCAGCCCGGAGCCGTGCTCCAGCCCGTCGCGCAGCTCGTCCAGCGTGAGGCGTGCGCCGGACAGCAGCCACAGGAGCATGCCGGGATCGACGCTGCCGGAACGCGTGCTCATGGGCACGCCCTCCAACGGAGTGAACCCCATCGAGGTGTCCACGCTCCGGCCGCCGCGCACGGCGCAGACCGAGCATCCGCCGCCGAGATGCGTGAGGACCAGGCTGACCTTCCCGGCCGGGCGTCCGAGCAGCTCGGCCGCCCGCCGGGCCGCCCACGCGTACGACAGCCCATGGAAGCCGTAGCGGCGCAGGCCCCAGCGCCGCCGCCACCCGGCGGGCAGGGCGTAGGTCGCGGCGACGGCCGGAAGCCCCGCGTGGAAGGCGGTGTCGGGGCACAGCACGTGTGGCACGGACGGCAGCACCCGCCGGGCCGCCTCGACCAGCGCGAGCGCGGGCGGCACGTGCAGCGGCGCGAGGTCCGCGTAACCGCGTGCGGCCTCTACCAGGTCGTCGTCGGCGACCATCGGAGCGCGTACGGCCTCGCCGCCGTGGACGATCCGGTGGCCGACGGCGGTCACCTCGGTGCCCGCCCCGGACAGGAAGTCCGACAGCGTACGCTCCGCCGTGGCGGGGTCCGGGCCGTGCTCGCTGTGCTCGGTGCGCAGCACGCGGCCGTCCCGCACCAGATGCAGTTGCAGGCTGCTGGAGCCCGCGTTCACGGTGAGCACGGTCGGTGTCATGGCCTCCGTCTTTCCGGCGGCCCGGCGGGCAAACCCCCGGCGGGCCGACGGAGAGGATGGCGCGGGCCGGGAGGATTACGGACGCACGGCGCAGAGCAGGCGGTTGTCGCCGCGCTGCCACAGCGTCCCGATCTCGGCGAAGCCCGCCGCCCGCAGGGCCTCGACATGGGTGGACAGATGGAGCGACTCCGAGCCGTGGTGTGCCGCGGTGGCCGGCCGGGGCGCCGCGACACCGGCGAGCTCGGGGTCGGCGGCGATCGCGTCCCACCACTGACGCCAGTCCTCGGGACGGCCGTCGGTGAAGCGCCGCCGCTCCTCGCTCTCGTGCACGGCCCGCTCCAGCCGCGCCAGCGTCGGCGAGGTGTCCTCGGAGCTGAAGTGGTCGCCGTTGAGGAACAGCCCGCCCGGCCGCAGCACGGTCGCGAGCTCGGCGTACACGGCTCGCAGATGGGGCTCGGCCAGCCAGTGCAACGCGGTCGTGCTCACCGCCGCGTCCGCCGGGCGGTCGAGGCCGAGCGCCTCACCCCATCCCGGCTCGCGCAGGTCCAGGTCGGCGAGGCGCAGGCCGTCACGGTCGCCGTACGCCGCCCGGGCGAGCGACAGCAGGAGAGGATCGGCGTCGACCGCGACGACCGTGGCGCGGGGAAGACGGTCGAGCAGGCGGGCCGAGAGCGAGCCGGGGCCGCAGCCGAGGTCGATCACCAGGGGGTCCGGACGGCCGGCGCCCGCCTCGACGGCGTCGATCAGCGCGGTGAAGCGCTCCTCCCGGTCGGGAAGGTAGCCCTCCTGCTGGCGGTCCCAACGGTCGATCCACCGGGTGGCCACGTCGGTTGTGATCATGCCGTCTCCTTGTAACTGGCGTGTATCATTTCGGCAGTTACAACGTAGAAGGCAAGGGCGTAACTGGTCAAGTGAACTTCAACAGTCACACTGATGCCGTGGTGGGCATCGCGGTCGGCCTCGTCAACGCGCTGACCGAGGGTGAGGCGCGGGGTCGGCCGTACGCGCTTCCGACGGGTGAGGCGCGGGCCGCCGCGGTCGGCGACGTGCTCGCGACCGGCGACAGGCGGGCGCCCGAGGTCTCCGAGGCGGAGGCGGACGCGCTCACGGAGATCGCGGGGCGGCTGCGTGGCGTGTTCGAGGCCGTGACGCGTGGCGACGTGGACGCGGCGGCGCTCGCCGTGAACGGACTGCTGGCCGAGACGGACGCCCGCCCGCACCTCGACCGGCACGACGGGGAGCCCTGGCACCTGCACTTCCACGGCGCGGGCGGCACCCTGGCCGGCAACTACGCGGCCGGTTGCGCGACCGGCCTGGCCGTGGTGCTCGGCAGCGAGCTGCACGACCGGCTCGGCGTGTGCACCGCGCCGCACTGCGACCGCGTGTATGTGGACACCTCCCGCAACGGCACCCGCCGCTTCTGCTCCACGGCCTGCCAGAACCGGGTCAAGACGGCCGCCTTCCGGGCGCGCGGCGCCTGACCGCTCCGCCGCCCTTTCCATCGCGCTGTCCGCCGCGCTGTACGCCGGGCTGGAGCGGGCGGAACGCGAGGTCCGATCGCCGCCGGACCTCCCGGCGGCGCCACCGCCATGCTCGATCCCATGAACGAGATGAACGACATGAACGGCAAGGCGGCCCTGGTCACCGGGGGTGGCAGGGGGATCGGCGCGGCGGTCGCACTCAGGCTGGCCGAGCGCGGCGCGGACGTGGCGCTGACCTACGAGCGAGACGAGGACAGCGCTGCCGCCGTGGCCGAGAAGGTGAAGGGGATGGGCAGGCGGACACTGGTCATCCGCGCCGACAACGGCGACGCGGCGGCGGTCACCGCGGCCGTGGACGAGGCCGCCGCGGAGTTCGGCCGGCTCGACGTCCTCGTGAACAACGCGGCGGTCTTCCACGTCGCGCCCATCGAGGACCTCGGACCGGAGGAGGTCGACCGTACGCTCGCAGCCAACGTGCGCGGGCCGTTCCTGGCCGCGCGGGCGGCGGCGGGGCACATGTCCGAGGGCGGCCGGATCATCACCATCGGCAGCAACGTGGCCGAGCGGGCCGTCTTCCCGGGCTTCGCCCTCTACGCGATGAGCAAGACGGCCATGACCGGAATGACCAAGGGGCTCGCCCGCGACCTCGGGCCGCGCGGCATCACGGTCAACCTCGTCAACCCCGGCCCGACCGACACCGCCTCGAACCCGGCGGACAGCCCCATGGCGGACACGATCCGGGGCCTGACGGTCCTCGGCCGCTACGCGGAGCCGGGCGACATCGCCGAGACCGTGGCCCATTTGGCGGGCGACGGCGGGCGCCACATCACCGGAGCGACGATCAACGTGGACGGCGGCTGGGCCGTCTGACCCCAGTCCGGGCCCTAGCGGCCCGGCCACGTGATCGGGCCGCGGGCAGCGGGCCGCGACTCGCATGATGGTCCTCACGTGTGAAGGTCTGCGCGCGGCATGCCTGCACGTACACCCCCGATCTCGATGAGGTCTGGCTGACCGAAAAACGCGCCGACGGCTCGGCCCGCCTCGGCGCGCTTGCCGACTTCGCCGGAGAGCGCGTGCGCAAGTCGCAGAACCTGGAGAACGCCTACCTCCACGGCAGGTTCGGTGCTCTCCCGCACGTGGATCAGACCCCCCTCCTGCGTGCGCTCGGGTTGATCGGCTGATGGCTCCCAACGGACGACGAAGAGAGGCGGAAGGCCGCTGAAGAGGACCGCCGGGAATCGCCCCGAGCTTCGCACGATCATGGTCTTCTGTGAGGGCCGGAGCTCGGAACCCGACTACATCAACGGCCTGAAGCGACTGCCGCACGTAGCAGGCAACACCGCGCTGAACATACAGATTCATCCCGGACAAGGCGTGCCGGTCACGCTGGTCAGGAAGGCCGTGGAATGCGCGAGCGATCCGGAGATCGATGAGTGCCGCTGCGGATGAATGCCGCCCGCTACGCGGAGCGCCTTGACGCGCGTCACGCCGAAAATGGCACGGTCTTTCCGCACGACAACCCATCGTCGGGCATGTACAAGTTTCTGCGGAATCTCGAAGGCGAACAGGTGCGCTCTCGCGGTGCGGGCGGATGAGATTTCAGGCGTCGGGGGCTTCGACGTCGGCGACGACGCAGGAGATGTTGTCGGGGCCGCCGCCCTCGTTGGCCAGCTCGATGAGCCGGGTGACCGTCTCCTGCGGATCGGCCACGGTGGTGAGCACGTGGTGCAGCGCCTCGGGTTCGAGCACGGAGGTGAGCCCGTCGGAGCACAGCAGGTAGCGGTCGCCCGGGTAGGCCTCGCGCAGCGACAGGTCGGGCTCGGCCAGGCCGCTGGTCTCCAGCGCCCGCAGCAGCAGGGAGCGGCGCGGATGGCGGGCGGCCTGGTCGGGGCTCATGCGCCCGTCGTCCACCAGCGACTGCACCAGCGTGTGGTCGCGCGTGATCTGGTAGAGCGCGCCGTCGCGCAGCATGTACGCCCGTGAGTCGCCCACGTGGGCCAGGGCGAACTTCCCGTGGCCGTCCCACAGCATCGCGGTGATCGTGGTGCCCATCCGCTCAAGCGCCGGGTCCTGCGCGGCGAGGTCGCCCAGGTGCTGCCCCGCCTCCCGTACGGCGTCCGCGAGGGCGGCGGCGACGTCGGCGGGAGCCGGACCGTCCTCCAGCTTGGCCAGTGTGGAGATGACGGCCGCGCTGGCGACCTCGCCGTGTCCGTGTCCGCCCATCCCGTCGGCGATGGCGAGCAGGCGCTCGCCGGCGTGCACCGAATCTTCGTTGTTGGCACGCGAGCGCCCGACGTCCGACCCCGCGGCGTACCGAATACGGTTGTGCGTCATGGTTTTGAGTAAACCATTGGTTGAGTCACTTCACAAGCACAGTGCTAGGCTCCTGTTCATGAGCCACGACGCCCAGGCGGACACCACGGCGGACACGACCGCGCGCCCGGCCGCCGCGAGCCCGCTCGAGGCCGCCGTCGAGGCGGCGGTCGAAGCGACCGTGAACGCGGGCGACATCGCCCGGCTCGCCGACGTCGGCAGGGCCGCGGTCAGCAACTGGCGCCGCCGCTACGAGGACTTCCCCCAGCCGGTCGGAGGTACCGCCTCCAGCCCGCTTTTCTCGCTTCCCGAGGTGGAGGCGTGGCTGCGCAGGAACGGCAAGTCGTTCGAGGTGTCGCAGGGCGACCGTGTCTGGCAGCGGCTGCGCGCGTCGGCCGACGACCTGCGCCTGGGCGAGGTGCTGGGGGAGGTCGGGGCGTTCCTGCTCTACACGCTCCGCGACCCCGACGGCTGGAAGCTGCTGTCCGCCGCCCCCGACCTCGCCGTACGGCTCCCGCGTGCGGTGGCGGAGGCGACCGCCGACCTGCCCCCGCGACCCGGGGACGTGTCGCAGGTCGAGCCCGGCCTGCTCCGGCTCGTCGCCGGGATGGCCGAGCGGAGCGGTGCGGCCGGCGCGTTCGAGTTCCTCTGCGAGCGGTACGCCGAGGCGCACAGCCGCAGGCTGGCGCTGACCCGTCCCGACGTGGCCGCACTGATGACCCGGCTGGCCTGCCCTGGGGCGCGCACGGTGCTCGACCCCGCGTGCGGCATGGGCACGCTCCTGCTGGCGGCCGGAGCCAACGGAGCCAACGAGACCGCCGGGGCCATCGGGGCAGCCGGGGCAGCCGGGGCCACGGCGGCGCAGGGCGACGTGCGGCTGCTCGGCCAGGACGCCAACGAGACGGTCGCGCTGCTCGCGGCACTGCGGCTGCTGCTGCGCGGGCGGGACGCCCGGGTCGTCCCGGGAGACGCGCTGCGGCACGACGCGTTCCCGCCCGACCCGCCGCAGGACGTGCTCGCGGACGCGGTCGTGTGCGACCCCCCGTTCAACGAGCGGGCGTGGGGCCACGAAGACCTCGTCGGCGATCCGCGCTGGCAGTACGGCATGCCCCCGCGCGGCGAGTCGGAGCTGGCCTGGGTGCAGCACTGCCTCGCCCACGTGCGGCCCGGCGGGCTGGTGGCCATCCTGATGCCGGGCGCCGCGGCGAGCCGCCGCCCGGGACGCCGCATCCGGGCGAACCTCCTACGGACGGGCGCGCTGCGCGCGGTCCTCACACTGATGCCCGGCGGCCCCGACCTGTGGCTGCTGCGCCGCCCCGAGCCCGGGGAACGCCAGCCCGGCGCGATCCTCGTGGCCGACGCGGGAGACGACCCGGCGTCCGTCGAAGCGGCCTGGCGGGCCCACCTCGCGCAGACCGAGCTGCCGCCCGGCTGCCGCACGGTCAGGATCATCGACATCCTCGACGACGAGGTGGACGTGAGCCCCGCGCGGCACCTGTCGCCCCGGGTCGACACACGGGGCTTTCCCGCGGCCGGCGCGCGCTTCCGGGAGGCGGTCGCGGCGCTGGCCGACGACATGCCCGACCTGGAGGTGCTCACCGGCGGCGCCGCGGGCTGGGACGCGTCGTGGGCGACGGTGGCCGAGATGGCCAGATCCGGGCTGGTCACCATCAGGCACTCGACGATGCGGGCGCTGCCCGCCGACGTTCCCGATGTTCCCGGTCGCGGGGCGGCCGAGGAGGGAGCACCCGAGGGCGGAGTGCCGGTGCTGACGGCCGACGACATCGCGGCAGGGACGGCGCCGTCGCGGCGGATTCCGCGCGCTTCCGGCCTGCTCGCCGTACGGCAGGGCGACGTCGTCGCGTCGGCCGTCACCGCCCGGGTGGTCGTGGGGGAGGGGGCGGTCCTCGGCCCCCATCTCAGCCTTTTCCGCGTCGATCCCGGCAAGGTGGATCCCGAGTTCCTCGCAGGGTTCCTGCGCTACGCCGCGGGCGGCGGCCGGCCCCACCTCGGCAGCAGCCGGGTGGAGGCCCGCCGGGCCCGCGTGCCCCAGCTTCCCCTGGCCGTCCAGCGGACGTACGGCACGGCCTTCCGGCGGCTGCTCGCGCTGGAGGACGGGCTGCGCGAGGTGGCCGCGGCGGGCGAGGCGTTCACGCGGCTCGGCGTCGAGGGCCTGATCGACGGACGCCTCCGTCCCCGTGGGTGACGCGGCGGCCGGCTCCCCCGGGGAGAGAGTCCTGTTCACCCCGTCACCGAGCCCGAGCATCACGGACGGATCCGGTAGCTTTTTCCCCGAAAGGCCGACGGGAGGGGCGCATGGTCATCGGCGACCGGTATGAGCTGGACGACCTCCCTCTGGGGCAGGGCGGCATGGGCGCCGTATACGGCGGGCATGACCGGCGGCTCGACCGCAAGGTGGCGGTGAAGTTCCTGCGGCTGCCCGACGGCCCCGACGAGGAGTTGCAGCGCCGGTTCATCCGCGAGGCGCGGATCCTCGCGAAGCTCGATCACCCGGGCGCGCCCGTGCTCTACGACTTCGGCACCTACGAGCAGCGGCTCTTCCAGGTCATGCAGTTCATCGAGGGTGTGACGGTCGCCGACCTGCTGAGCGAGCACGGCCCGCTGCCGGTGCCGTGGGCCGCGGCCATCGCCGCGCAGGCGTGCGCTGTGCTGACCGCCGCGCACGAGCTGTCGATTTGCCACCGGGACCTCAAGCCGACCAATCTCATGCTCTGCCCGGACGGCAGCGTGAAGCTGCTCGACTTCGGGCTCGCCATGTTGCGTGAGACGGACGTCGCGGGGCGGACGGCGCAGTTCACCCGGATCGGGCAGATCCTCGGCACCCCGGCGTACATGTCGCCCGAGCAGATCCAGCGGGGCGTCGCCGGGCCGAAGAGCGACCTGTACTCCCTCGGGTGCGTGCTGCACGAGATGCTGACCGGCGACCAGTTGTTCACCGGGCCCACGGAATATGCCGTGTTCGACAAGCAGGTGAAGGAGCAGCCGCCCCGGGTGCCGGGGGTCCCCGCCGAGCTCGACGGTCTCATCGCCGAGCTGCTGGAGAAGGACCCGGACAAACGGCCGCCCGACGCGCACACGCTGTTCGAGCGGCTGCAGCCGTTCGCGGTCGACCTGCCCCCGCTGCCCGGCTTCCTCAACCCGTCGTCGGTCCCCAGCCCCGGGCGCATGTACGCCCAGATGGTCGGCCGCGTCCGCTGAGGTCCGTTCAAGGTCGGCCGGGAGCGCTCAGCCGCGCCAGGCGGCGAGGACCTCCTCGACCCGGGGGCGGATCCGCTCGCGGGCCGTCATCCTCGGCACTCCGGCCATCAGCAGCTCGTCGTAGTCGGTGTCCAGGTGGCGCACGCTCGCGATCACGGCGAGCGTGATGGCGTTCTCGTCCAGCGCCCGGGCGGCGGCGGTGCGGCCCACCCGCCCGCTCCCGCGTACGGCGGCGTGCGCGGCGATGGCCTCGGCCCGTTCGGCCGGGCAGCGGGGGAACAGGCGGCGGATCCGCTCCGCCATCCGGGTCTGGAACTCGGCGTCCTCATCGGCCCGGCGCTCACGGTCGCGCTCGCGGCGGCGCAGCCGCGCCTCCTCGTCGGCAAGGCACTGCTCCTCGGCCCGCGTCAGCGCGTCCTCCTCGACCAGCACGCCGAGCCGTTCGTATCGCTTGCGCCGCCGGTTGAAGCGGACCACCACCGCCGACAACCCGCTCTCCTTCTTGGCGCGGCGGCTCAGCGCCGCGTTCCCCGCCGGGAGGAAGCACAAGTGGTCCATGTCGGCGCAGGTCAGGCAGTGCGGCTGATCATCCTCCATGATCAGGTAAGGCCCGGTGTCCCCGCACCCGGCGCACGTCCACGCGTCCAGCGGCGCCACGGCCACGAGGTCGGGGGCCTTGCTCTGCCGGTCGGTGATCTGCCGCCGCCGTGCCTCGCTCAGCTCCGGAGACAGCCAGTGGACGCGGAAGGCGCGCTCCAGGTCGTCGTCGCCCGCCGCCGTGAAGCGCAGCGGCCGCCGGTCGCGGGTGCCCGCCGTGTATGTCGCCTCGCTCTCCAGCAGGTTCCTCGACAGGGCCCACGCGCGCAGATGCGACAGCGCCTCCGCCATCCGGCCGGCGTCCACGGCGGCCAGCTCTTCCAGGTTGCCGGTGCGGCCCTGCCGCCAGGTCTCCACGTGGCGGTCGTGCAGCCACCGCAGGCCGGTGAGCACGTCGATCGGGGTCACGTACTTGCGGGTGGCCAGGGCGATCTCCGCCGCCTGGGCGACCCGTCCGCCGAGCTTGCTGCGCATTCCTCCAAGACTGCCCTATGCCGGGGTGCGCGTACGCCGGTTCACGGCGGCCAGCAGCCCCACGGCCGCCAGGCTGGAGATGGTGGCCGACCCGCCGTACGACACGAACGGCAGGGGCAGCCCCGCGACCGGCAGCAGGCCCATGGTCATCCCGATGTTCTCGAACGTCTGGAACGCCAGCCAGCACACCACACCGCCGGCTACCGCCGTCCCGAACGGCGTGGGGCTCTTGGCCGCGATCCACAGGCCGCGCCACAGCAGGGCGAGCATCAGCAGGATCACGCAGGCCGCGCCGACGAAGCCGAGCTCCTCGCCCGCGACCGTGAAGATGAAGTCGGTGTGCTGCTCGGGCACGAAGTGGCCCGCCGTCTGCTCGCCGTGGAACAGGCCCTTGCCGAGCAGGCCCCCCGAACCGATCGCGATCCTGGCCTGGGTGGCGTTGTAGCCCATGCCCATCGGGTCGGCGTCCGGGTCGGCCAGCACCATCAGGCGCTGGAGCTGGTAGGGCCGGATCAGGTCGAGTCGCCACACCAGGAGAACACCGGCGGCCCCGGCGGCGGCGAACGCCGCGAACCACCTCTTGGGCGCGCCGGACACCACGATCGTCCCGGTGGTCAGCACGAGGAAGACGAGCGCGGTGCCATAGTCGGGCTGCAGCGCGATCAGCCCGACCGGCAGCGCGGCCAGGCCGAGGGCGAGCAGCACGGCCCCGGCGCCCGGCCTGCGCTCGCCGTCGCGCGGCTCGCCCAGCGCCGTCGCCAGAGCCAGCACCGTGGCCGCCTTGGCGAACTCGGACGGCTGGAACTGCAGCCCGTCGCCGAGCACGATCCAGGCGTGCGAGCCGTTGACCGTACGGCCCAGTGGGGTCAGCACGGCGATCAGCCCGGCCAGCCCGAGCAGGTACAGCACCGGGACGTAGGCCCGCAGCATCCGCAGGTCGATCCGCGAGACGGCCCACAGGAGCGCGAATCCGATGCCCACGCTGAGCGCCTGCCGCTGCAGGAGCGTCGAGCCGGGGTCGTTGCGGGTGGCCGACCACACGAGCAGCAGCCCGATCGCCGACAACGCGGCCGCGGGCAGCACCAGGCCCCAGGCGGGGAAGACCGCGAGTCGCGCCCACGACCTGCGCCTGGTCGCCCGGCGCGACGGCAGCCGTACGGACAAGGGACCGAGTGTCGTCACCGCGCGCCACCCGCCTTGGAGAACGCGACCGGCGACAGGGAGGCGGCCCGCGTCCCCTTGCCGCTTTCCTTGGTGTGCTTCTTCGTGTCGTGCTTCTTCTCGCCGTCGTGGGTGAGGGCGGCGATGCCCTCCCAGATCTCCCTGGCGGCGGGGGCCGCGGTGGTCCCGCCCGTGCCGCCCTGCGAGACGACGACCACGACCACATATTTGGGCTTCTTCACCGGGCCGAAGGAGGCGAACCACGAGGTGTCCTGCCTGCCGTACGCCTCGGCGGTGCCGGTCTTCCCAGCCACGGGCAGCCGCTTGAAGGAGTAGCCCTTGAAGGCGCCCGCGGCCGTACCGGTGCGCGGCACCTCGGCGAGCGCGTCGCGGATGAACCGCAGCGTTTTGCGCGAGGCGTCGATCTTTCCCACGACGGGCGGGGTGATCGTGCGGACCACGGTGCCGTCGGGGCCCACGAGCTGCTTGCCGATCCTGGGGCTGAAGACCGTGCCGCCGTTGGCGAGCGCGGCGTATCCCCGGGCGAGCTGGAGCGGCGTCACCAGCACGTCGCCCTGGCCGATCGAGAAGTTGGCGGCGTCGCCCGCCCACCACACCCCGCCGGAGCGGCAGTTGTCCGTGGCGAGCGCCTTGAGGTAGGCCGCCCGCTTGCGGTCGGACATCTCCGGATAGCCGGTCTTGGCGCGGCGGCAGGAGTCCGCCTTGGTCCGCTCCCAGTTGGCCTTCTTCCAGGCGCGGTCGGGCACCCGTCCCGACGCCTCGTGCGGCAGATCGATGCCGGTGGGCGTGCCGAACCCGAACTCCCTCGCCATCTTCTGCATCGGGTCCTTGGGGTGTTCGACCGGCTTGAGGCCGCCGTCGCGCCGCCACATCCGGTCGGCGAACCGGTAGAAGATCGTGTCGCATGACACCACCAGCGCCCGGTGCATGTCCATCCGGCCGAGTGCGGCGCTTTCGAAGTTGTGGAACACCCGGCCGCCGATCGTGTAGCCGCCCGGGCAGTCGTAGGAGCCTCGCAGCGGGTAGCCCGCCTTCGCCGCCGCGGCCGTCGAGGTCACCTTCCAGGTGGAGCCCGGCGGCCACTGCCCCTGCACGGCCGCGCTGACCAGCGGCAGGCCCTCGTAGTCGCGCTGCGAGATGCCACCGGTCCACACGCTCGGGTCGTAGGTGGGATAGTCGGCGATCGCCGTCACCCGCCCGGTCTTCGCCTCCAGCACCACCGCCGCGCCGCTGTCGGCGGGCTCGCCCCGCTTGCGCGCGGCGGTCACCGCCCGGGTCAGCGCCCGCTCGGCCACCTCCTGGATGCGCGCGTCGATGCTGGTCACCAGCGTGTCTCCGGCCACGGCGGCCTCCTCGCGGATCAGGCCGGTGACCGTGCCCGTGCTGTCCACCGCCACCTGCCTGATCCCGGTGCGCCCGGCCAGCTCGCGGTCATACTGCGCTTCGAGGCCGTCGCGGCCGATCAGCTCCGGGCCTCCCTCGGGGTCGTCGGGGGAGGGCGGCTGCAGATAGCCGAGCACGTGCGCCGCGGCCGAGCCGAGGGGATAGGTCCTGACCGGCCGCAACGCCGTGCTGACGCCGGGGAACTCGTCCTGCCGCTCCGCGATCCACAGCGCCGTGCGCACGCTCACGTCGTCCGCGACCACGATCGGCTGGTACGGCGAGCCGGGCCAGCACGGCCGGGGCACGTCCGCGGCGCACAGCCGGGCACGGTCGGCGATCTCCTGGTAGGGGCGGCCCAGGGCCCGGGCGAGCCGGGTCAGCACGTCCTTCCCGCCGTCGGGCTGGTGGATGAGGGCCATGTAGTCCACCGACACCTGCGGTTTGGTCTCGTTGGCCACCAGCGGCCGGCCGCGTACGTCGAGGATCCGCCCCCGCACCGGCGGCAGGACGACCGAGCGGACCCGCGTCTCCGTGGCCGCTCTGGCGTACGACGGGCCGGTGACGATCTGCAGATACCACAGGCGGCCGAGCAGGGTCAGCATGAGCGCGGTCACCACGACGAACACGAGCGTGAGGCGGCCCCGGTGGACGGTCCTACGCAAGCCGCCTCCCCCGGCCGTACCGATCGCGTGAGGAGTCTCTGGGCACCCGCCCGAACGACCGGCGACGGGGCAGCAGGGCGAGGGCCGCCGCCACGAACGCGGCCAGTCCGGCGGTCCAGGCGACGGCGCCGGGCGCGAGGGCCGTGCCCCACGGCGTGCCGTCGAGCAGGGCCGCGAGCACGCCACCGGCGAGCGTCGTGCCCAGGGCCACGGCGGCGGCGACGGCGGCGCGCCGCCCGGCCGAGCCGTCCGCGGTGATCCGCGCGCACACCCACCCGGCCAGGCACATGACCAGGGCGAGCCGTCCGATGGTGTGGTCGGCGGGCGGCGCGACGTCGGCGGCCAGGCCCGCGGCGAACCCCAGGAACGCTCCCGCTCCCGGGCGCAGCAGCGGCGCGAGCGCGACGACGGCGACCAGCACGACGTCGGGCCCGCCGCCGGGCAGTGACAGACCGTTGACCACGGCGACCTGGAGCACCGGCGCGACGAGGACGACGAGCACGCACGCGACGACCGCCTTCATCACGCCCCCTTCTTCGCGGCGTCTGCGCCCCGGCCGACCGGCGCGTCCACGGCCGCGGCGTCCGGCAGCGGCCCCAGCACCACGGTGACGAGGTCGAGCGCGGTGAAGCGGACGAAGGGCCGCACGAGCGCCGTCCTGGTCAGCGCGTCCGGCGCGGGCTCGACCGTGACCACCGTGCCGATCGGCACGTCCGGCACGTACGGCCGCATGTCGCGCGAGCCCAGCGTCACCACCCGGTCGCCGGGCTTCACCTCGGCGGAGGCGTTGAGCAGGCTCAGCCGCAGCAGCCCGTGCTCGGGGACGCCGGTCACCAGGCCCACCTCACGCGAGCCCTCCAATCGGGCCCCGATCGAGGCGCCCGAGGCCGTGGCGAGCTGCACCGTCGCCGTGCCGGGGCCGGAGCGCAGGATCCGGCCGACCAGCCCGTCGCCGTCGAACACGGTCATGTCGCGGGTCACGCCGGCCTCCGAGCCGGTGTCGACGGTGACCGTGCCGTCCCGGCCGAAGCCGATGACGTGGGCCGGCACGACCTGGTAGCCGTCCGCCTGGGCGGGGGACGGGGTCGTGCGCCGGGCGGCGAGCAGGTCGGCGCGCAGCCGGGCGTTCTCGCGTTCGAGCTCCGCCAGGCGGTGCTCGCCCGACGCCCAGCGGACGCCCGCGGACGCCGCGTCCTCCAGCCCGCCGAACACGGCCGACCCGAACGCCCGCAGCGGTTCGAGCGGGGTGACGGTGTCGGCGGCGATCAGGGCGGCGGAGACGAGCGCGAGCAACACGGGCGCCCGGCGACCGGAGGAGCGACCGGAGGATCTCATCGACGCGTTTCGGGGAGGAACACGTCCTGCATCTCGTCGAAACGCTCGACGCACCGGCCCGCGCCCAGCACCACCGACTGGAGCGGCTGGTCGACGAGGTTGATCGGCATGCCGATGGCCTTTTCGAGCCGCTCGTCCAGCCCGTCGAGCAGCGCGCCGCCGCCGGTCAGCACGATGCCGTTGTCGATGAGGTCGCCCGCCAGCTCGGCCGGGCACTGGTCGAGCGTGCTCTGCACGGCGTCGATGATCGTCTGCACCTGGTCCTCGATCGCCTCCCTGACCTGCGCGCGGTTGATCGTCGCGGTCTTCGGCAGGCCGGTCACCAGGTCGCGGCCCCGGATCGGCATCGGTGTGGTCTCGTCGCCGCCCGGCCGCGCGCTGCCCAGTTTGATCTTGACGTGCTCGGCCGTACGCTCGCCGAGCATCAGGGAGTGTTCCTTCTTGACGTAGTTGACGATCGCCTCGTCGAGCTCGTCGCCGCCGACCCGCACGGACTTCGACACGACCACCCCGCCGAGCGAGACGATCGCGACCTCCGTCGTGCCGCCGCCGATGTCCACGACCATGTTGCCGGTCGTGTCGCCCACGTTGAGCCCCGCGCCGATCGCCGCGGCCATCGGCTCCTCGATGATGTGGACGCGGCGGGCGCCCGCCTCGTACGCCGCCTCCCTGACCGCCCGCTGCTCGACGCTCGTGGTGCCGCTCGGCACGGCCACGACGACCCGGGGCTTGGCCAGGTAGCGGTTCTTGTGCGCCACCTGGATGAAGTGCCGCAGCATGCGCTCGGCCGCGTCGAGGTCGGCGATCACGCCGTCCTTGAGCGGGCGCAGCGTGGCGATGTGGGGCGGGGTCCGCCCGATCATCTCCTTCGCCGCCGTCCCGACCGCCACGATCCTGTCCGTGTGCAGGTTGACCGCCACCACCGACGGCTCGTCGAGGACCACGCCCTTCTTGCGTACGTACACGAGCGTGTTGGCCGTGCCGAGATCGACCGCCATGTCCCGGCCGAGCAATCCCCACGGGAAACCCATCGCCGACCAGCTTTCAGAAAGGAGGGAGAGCACGCGTGATCGCTGCCCGGCGGCCCTGCCTCTAAACAGAACGGTCCCTCCCGTACGAACCGGACGGCTAGGCGACGCTGAGATAGAGGTCTCTCGCCAGCTTCGTCACCCGCTGGGCCGACTGCGTGAAGGACGCCCCCGAGGGCTGCAGGGTGAGCACCACCATGATCAGCCGGTCGCCGATCACGCCAGTAGTGTGGAGCACCGGACGGCCGAAATCAACCGGGTTGCCGCTTATTGTGATCGCCCCGATACGGTACGACGTCGCCTTCGCGCGGGTGCACTTGACGGGAGGAACCGCGCCGAATCCGGACCAGCCCTGCTTGATCGCCCAGGGCCGGGGGACGGCGCGGGGGATGCCGAAGAACTGGTCGAAGCCGTCGCGGGCGCACTGCGACGCCTTGCGCAGGTTGCCGAGGACGAAGTCGCGGACGCGGGGCTCGGCCCGCCGCAGCAGATACCGGTAGACGAGCGCGATGTCGGCCGCGCTGATGGCCGTGTAGCCCCAGAAGCCGGGTTTCGCGGCGGGCGGCGGGGCGGTTTCGGTCAGGCCGATCCTGCGCGCCATCCGCCGTACGATCTCGCCCTGGCCGCCGCGCCGCCACAGGGCGGTCGCCGCATCGTCGTCGCTGCCGCGGAGCATGGGCGTCAGCAGCGCCATGTCCCGGGCCGGGATCTTCCCCTTGTGCCGTTCCAGATAGTCGGTGGCGATGAGGATCTTCACCACCGACGCCGACCGGAACCGGTGGTGCGCCTGCTTCTGGGCGACCGTCTTGCCCGTGGTCACGTCGACCACGGCGTATCCCGCCGTCACCCCGGCCGGCACCTGTACGGGCTTCACCGGCGACCGCACCGGACGGCCCGCCGACGCGTCCCTGGTCGCTCCAGCGCCGCGCCCGGCGGAACCGGCCGGATCCGGCGAGGTGGCCGGGGACCGCGCGCCCTGCACGGCCGGGATCGTCGTTCCGGCCGCCGTCGCGGCGCCGTCCGAGGATCGCGTGGCCGCCGCGCGCGCCGAGCGCGTGGCGTTGCCCTCCGCCGCGCAGCCGGTCAGGAACGCCGGGAGCACGGCGGCGACGGCCAGGACGGCGGCGGTTCTCGATCGCTTCATCCGGCCATGCCTACCAGATCGGCTCCCGGCCGCGGGGGGAAATATGCGGCAAGCGCCGGTTGTCCGGAGCGGGGTCAGCGGCCGTCGAGGAGGGGCTGCTTCGGATCCCAGCGGGTGCCGTCGGCGGCGTCCCTGCGCCGCCGGGCGATCGCCGACAGCGCTTCAAGCACGACCCGGTTGCCCAGGTAGGCCGTGATGTCCGCGTGGTCGTACGGCGGGGCCACCTCGACGATCTCCAGGCCGACGACGGGCAGCTCATAACAGGTCCGGCGTACGGCGTCGAGGAGCTGGCGGGCCGACAGGCCGCCCGGCTCGGGCGTGCCGGTGCCCGGCGCGTGGCCGGGGTCGCAGACGTCCACGTCGACCGACAGGTAGACCCCGTCGCAGTCGTCGAGCGCGATCGCGTACGCCTCGGTGAGGCACTCGTCGAGGCCCCTGGCGACGATCTCGGTCATCTCGTACGACCGCATGCGCTGCCCGGCCATCCAGTCGAGGATCTCCGGCCCCGGCCAGTAGCCGCGCAGGCCGATCTGCAGGAAGCGGTCGCCCCGGATGGCCCCCGACTCGATGAGCCGCCGCATCGGCTGCCCGTGGCCGTGCAGGTGGCCGAACTCGATGTCGCCGGTGTCGGCGTGGGCGTCGAAGTGGAGCATGGAGATCCGGCCGAAGCCGTGGTGGCGGGCGACGCCGGTCGCGTCGGGCAGGGCGATCGTGTGGTCGCCGCCGAGGACGACGGGGATCGCCCCGGAGGCCGCGATCCTGGCGACCGCGTCCTCGATCGCGCGCAGGCTGCCCTCGATGTCCCCGGCGTAGGTCTCCACGTCTCCTGCGTCCAGCACCCGCAGGTCCTTGAGGGCGTCCACCCGCAGCGCCAGGCTCGGGCGGGAGCCGTCGTGGGGGAGATAGCAGGTCTGCCGGATGGCGTTCGGGCCGAAGCGTGCGCCCGGCCGGTGGGAGGTGCCGCCGTCGAACGGCGCGCCCAGGATGACGACGTCGGCGTCCGCGTAGCCGGCCGGATCGTCGAGGTCGCACCGCTCGACGCCGAGGAACGTGATGTCGGGGCCGAACATCTGGCCGTAGCGGGACACGCTGACTCCTGGGATCAAACCGGCCTTATCGGACACCACATGCTATTGGCCGACAGAGCTGACGGGCCGCATCTCGGTGAGGAACGGATCGAGCAGGCCCGGGGTGGCCGCGGCGGCCAGGCGCAGCGCCTCGGCGAGCTCCACGTCGAGCACGTGGTAGCCCTGCCTGCCCGCCGCCGTGGTCGCCGTCAGCGTCGCCAGGCCGGCCCTGCGCTGGAAGAACGACCGCTCGATGTTCCAGCCGATGACGCCGTCGCACTCCAGCGCCACCCGGCGACGGGAGAACGAGCCCCAGCGGGTGACCAGATATCCGGACGTCAGAGCGTGGCCGAGCGAGTGGTAGCGGTCGGCGGCGAGCAGGGCGGTCAGCGGCAGCAGCGCGGCGGCCGTGAGCCACGTCCACGAGGGCAGCCCGGCCCACCACCACAGCGCGAGCAGCACGGCCAGCACCAGCGCGTGCACGCCGTACGCGCGGGTGAACCTGCGGCGCAGCGCGGCTGGGCCGTGGGGGATCAGGGGCGTGGTGACCGGCGAGGCATCGGAGCCTGCGGAGGCGGCTCCGGAGACACGGGGGAGCACGAGCCGGGCCACCGACACGGCCTCCGCGCGTGGCGCGGGCGGCAGCAGCAACGATCCGCCGCGCTGAGCGCCCTGCGCCGCCCGCAGGCCGGTCGTCACCGCGGACAGGCGGGCCCCGCGTACGGCACGCAGCAGCAGTGGCTCGGTGACCTCGACCCCGCGCAGCCGCCGTTCCTCGATGGTGGTGGCCCTCCTGGTCAGCAGCCCGCGGGTCACGTGGAGGGTGCCCTCGGGGTGCCGGGTCAGCCGGAAATGGCCGAAGGCCAGGACGTAGCCGAGCGTGGAGGCGACGCTGACGAACACCACCAGCACGAGCACCACCGTCGCGATCTCCAGCGGGAGCGACATCTCCCGGAACCACCGCCAGGTCTCCTGGACGGGTCCGACCTTGCCGAGATCGACGTTGCCCTCCGAGACCAGGCGGGACACGAACCCGGCGACGACGCCCACGGTGACGAGCCCGGACATCGTGAACGGCCCGAACCTCACCCACTCGGGACGCATCCGCGCGAGTTCGGCCTCCACGACCGGCATGCCGGAGGGGACGGCAGGCGCGGCGGAGGCGGCGGGGGCCGCGGCGGGAGCGCGGTGCAGCAGCTCCACGCGCAGGCGGGCGGCCTCGGCGGCGCTCAGCGCGTCGAGCTTGAGCCGGCCCTCGTGCCTGCGCTCCGACGTGCCCGTTCCCACCTCGACCCGGGCCAGGCCGAGCACCCGGTGCAGCACGTGGGAGGTGACGTCGACCGTGCGGACCCGGTCGCGGGGCACGGTCACGACCTTGCGGGTCACCAGGCCGCGGCGGACCTGCACGTGCTCAGGGGTGATGCGGTAGGTCGTGGTGAACCAGCGGAGCATGCCGAGCACGACCATGAGGCCGACGCCCGCGAGGCTCCACCAGTGGCCCTGCCCGCCGCTGCTCGTCCCCGCGATCAGCAGGCCGAGCAGCGCCGGGGCGGCCCGCACGACCTCCTGGACCGGATGGATCACCAGCATGCGCGGGCTCAGCCGCCGCCAGGCCAGGGTCGCATCGGCGACGTCGATCACGTGGCGTCACCCGCCGTCGCCTGCGCGGTGGCGGTGAGCTCGGCGACCAGGCGCTGGGCCGTGTCCCGGTCGAGGCCGCCGATCTTGATCGGGCCGGCCGCAGAGGCGGTGGTGACGGTGACGTTGGCCAGGCGGAAGAGCTGCTCCAGCGGGCCGCGCTCGCTGTCCACCGTCTGGATGCGGGAGACCGGGGCGATGCGCCACTCCTGCTTGAACCAGCCCGACTGGGTGAACACGGCCGCGGAGGTGGCCTCCCAGCGGTGCACCCGATAGCGCCATTGCGGCATGATCGTGACGTGCGCCACCGCGACGACGGCGGTGAGCACGAGAACGGTCACATGGCCGGCGACCGACAGACCGGTCCCGTCGCTGTCGGTCACGAGCCAGACGACCTGGGCCGCCAGGATGACCAGCCAGCCGATGGCGGCCCGTGCGGCCCAATACCAGACGGCGGTACGGCTCACGCGGTGCTGAGGAGATCGGAGGGTCGGCGTGTCCACGCCTCAACTCTGCCTGATCGCGCGCGCTATGGCGTAGTCAGGCCGATCCCGGTTTTCCCAGGACAAATGTCATGTCCCCCGTGGCGGGGTCAGAGGGCGGACAGCAGCTTGTGGACGTGCGAGAGCGGGTCGGCGCCGACCGGGCGGACGGCGACCGTGGACACGCCCGCCTCCCACATCGCCCTGACCAGGGTGGCCGCCTCCTCCGGCGAACCGGCCGCCATGACGACCTCCTCCGGGGCGACCTGGAGGAACCCGGCCTGCTCCTCGGCCGCCTTCCGCAGGGCCGCGCGTGCGTCGTCGCCGACGTAGAGATGGACGAACGCCACCACTTCATGATCTCCGGTCGCGCCGATCCCCTCGATCATCGACCGCAGCCGTTCCGGGGTGAAACCCTCGGGGAGGATGGTGCCCTGGGCGACCCGTCCCGACAGGGCCAGCGAGCGCGGGTTCACCACTCCGGCGAGCACGGGCGGCGGCTCGGCCGGCGGATGGACGAGGCGGACGCCGTCCAGGCCGACCTCGCGTCCGTGCAGGGTGACGGTCTCACCGCGCAGCAGCGCTCGTACGGACGTGATCGTCTCCTCCAGCAGCGACAGCGGCGACGCGGCTGCGGCGCCCACCTGGCGCATCCACGCCTGCACGCCGTGCCCGATCCCGGCGGCCAGCCGCCCGGGGTGGAGGCGGGCCAGGTTGGCCAGCTCCATCGCCAGCAGCATCGGATTGCGCAGGGGCGCCGGGGTGATGCCGATGCCCACGCGCAGCCGCGAGGTCGCGGCCAGCGCCGTGGCGGCCGAGGAGATCGCGCCCGTCCAGCCGAGGTCCTCCACCACCCACAGGTCGGAGACCGTCGTGCCGTCCAGCTCCGCGGCGAACGACGGGAGCGACTCCGGCGGGAGATCGCGGTCGAAGACGACTCCAAGCCTCACGGGCGGCCCTCCAGGAGAGATCGACTCTAGGGGCTTCGAGTATCCAGGACGGAGGGAACCAGTGCATACCAGGATGCTCCGCATAAATCGGCCGGGCTGCCGAGCGGCTGGGCAGCGCCCTGGAGCGGGTGGTTCGCCCGTCCCACAGGGGGAACAGAGGAGGGCCGGGCCGCGGTGGGCCCGGCCCGGATCATGGTGGCACCGGCCGTACGGCCGTCACTCGCCCGCGCCCTCGGCGGGGCGGTTGGCCTTCTTCGCCTGCTTCGCCGAGCGGGCTTCCTTGATGGCCATCCTCTTCGCCTTGCCGGTGGACTTCGCGGGCTTCTTCTTCTGAGCGTCGTCAGCCATGATTCCCCCGAATGTCGATGATGCGCCTTATGTGCGCATCTGAGGGGGTTGATACCCAAGTGGGCAGTAAGACACCCGGCGGCTCGCGCCTCGAAGACGCGAGCCGTACCGATGGGCCAGGTCAGACCATCTGGCGCTGCTCGGCGCTGAGCGGCGCGGCGATGTCCTCCAGCGAGCGCCGGGCGGCCTCCACACCCATGAACCACTGCACCAGCCCGGCCGCCATCATCAGGCCGGCGCCGATGACATAACCGACCACGACGTTGCCGACGACCCCGCTCTCCACCAGGCGGCCGAACAGCACGGGCCCGATGATGCCGCCGAGCCCGGTGCCCACGGCGTAGAACAGCGCGATCGCCAGTGCCCTGGTCTCCATCGGGAAGATCTCCGAGACCGTCAGGTAGGCGCTGCTCGCCCCGGCAGAGGCGAAGAAGAACACCACCATCCAGCAGGCCGTGAGGGTCATCGGGGTCAGCACGCGCGCGTCGAACAGCGCGGCGGTGCCCAGCAGGAGCAGGCCCGACAGCACGTAGGTGCCCGAGATCATCGTGCGGCGGCCGACCGTGTCGAAGAACCGGCCGAGCAGGACCGGGCCGAGGAAGTTCCCGATCGCGATCGGGACGAGATACCAGGGCGTGCTGCCGTCCGGCACCTTGAAGAACGTCGACAGCACCAGCGCGTACGTGAAGAAGATCGAGTTGTAGAGGAACGCCTGGCCGACGAACAACGACAGGCCGACGGTCGTGCGTTTGGGATAGCGGCGCAGCAGCGTGGCCGCCACCTCCGCCAGCGGGGTGTGGGTCCGCTGGTTGATCCTGATCTCCCCGTGCGCCGCTTCGAGCGCCCTGCCGCTCTCCTCGCGGACCTTCCTCTCGATGCCCCCCACGATCTGTTCGGCCTCTTCGCCGCGGCCGTGGATGAACAGCCAGCGCGGGCTCTCCGGCACGGTTCTGCGTACCAGCAGGATCGCCACGCCGAGCACGGCGCCCAGGCCGAACAGCAGGCGCCAGCCGAGACCGGCCGGCAGCAGGCTCGTGTCGAGCGCCGGGATCGCGATGAGCGCGCCGAGCGCGGTGCCGAGCCAGAAGGAGCCGTTCACCACCAGGTCGACCGTGCCGCGCACGCGGGCCGGGATGAGCTCGTCGATCGCCGAGTTGATCGCGGCGTACTCGCCCCCGATGCCGGCGCCGGTGAAGAACCGGCACAGGTAGAAGTACCAGGCGTCGTGCGAGAACGCCGTGGCCACGGTGGCGGCGAGATAGACGGCGAGCGTCACCAGGAAGAGCTTCTTGCGCCCGAACCGGTCCGTCAGGTGACCGAAGAAGAGAGCGCCGAGACACGCTCCCGCGACGTACACGCCGGCGGCGATCCCGACCTCGCTCTCGGTGAGCCCCAGCCCGCTGTCCGGGTTCGTGATCCGGGGGCCGATGACCCCGACGATGGTCACTTCGAGCCCGTCGAGGATCCAGACGGTGCCGAGTCCGATGAGCACGAGCCAGTGCCAGCGGGCCCAGGGGAGCCGATCCAGCCGCGCGGGAATGTCGGTGCTTATTTGCGCCATATCGTCCCCTTCTCCGGAAGATATGGCGCCCGTCTACCCCGGATCCGGCCAGAAATTCGTGTCAGGCCGTCGTCGTGCTCTCGCTCTCCACGCCTCTGGGCGGCGGTACGGCGGCGTCGTGCCCGACCTCGAACCACACGGAGACCCCGGTGCGGCTGGCCGACACGCCCCACCGGCGGGTGAACAGGTCCACGAGGTGGACGCCGCGGCCCGGCGTGAGCTCGGGAGACGTCCAGCACCCGCAGCCCTGGGTCGACAACGTGACGCGGGCCGCGGCGGGCGTGGCCAGGACCGACACGCCGTACCCCGGCGGGCGCCCGCACGAGGCGGCGTGCCGCAGCGACTCGGCGACCAGCTCGCCGATCAGTTGCACGGCGTCGTCGCGGCAGGGGTGGCCGTCACCGAGACGGTTCGCCACGAACCGCCGGGCGGCCCGCACCCGGGAGGGGTCTCCCGAGAAGGGGTGTGAGATCGCGATTCTCCCCGTGAGGTTGAGAATTGTCATCCCGTGATAACTCCCTGTGCACCCGCCTGCGGATGGCGATTCGAGGTCCGTGCAAGACTTCGTTCATCCTGCACTTTGCAAAACGGCTACGCAATATGGCGAATGCACGATTGCATAGTTTCCTTTTGCGGCGAAAGGGAGAGTTCGGTCCATGAGGGGAGTTGGCGGCCCTACTGTCCGGCTCCGTCGGCTTTCCGGCGAGCTGACGCGGCTGCGGCGCGAAGCGGGGTTCGCCCGCGAGGAGGTCGCGCGACGGCTCGGCATGGCGGCCTCCACCGTCTATCGGATCGAGACCGGCCACACCCGCCCGCATGCCCGGACCATCCGCGACCTGCTCGACCTCTACGCCGTCGAAGGCTCCGAACGCGACGCGCTGATCGCGCTGGCCAGGGACGCCGCCCGGCGGGGATGGTGGCGCGCCTACGACGACGTCCTGCCCGGGCCGTACGTCGGGCTGGAGTCCGAGGCGTCGTCGGTGCGCAACTACGAGCCGCTGCTGGTCCCCGGGCTGCTCCAGACGGAGGACTACGCCCGCGCGGTCATCGGCGCAGCCCTCGTCAAGGACCCGGCGGAGATCGAGCGCCGGGCGGCGGCCCGGATGGAGCGCCAGCGCCGCCTGACCGGGCCGACCCCGCTGGAGCTGTGGGCCGTCATCGACGAGGCCGCGCTGCGCCGCCCCGTCGGCGGGCCGGCCGTGATGGCCGAGCAGCTGCGCAGGCTGCAGGAGATGGCCGTCCAGCCGAACGTCACCGTGCAGGTGCTGCCGTTCGACGCGGGCGCCTACCTCGGCATGGGCAACCCCACGGCGATCCTGGCCTTCCCCGATCCCGGCGACGCCGCCGTCGTGCTCCTGGAGAACATGAGCGGCGAGCTCTACCTGGAGGACCCCGCCGAGATCCGCGGATACGTCCAGGTCTTCGATCATCTTCGTGCCGCCGCGCTCGGCCCGGAGAAGTCCATGGAAATGATCAACTCGGTCGAGAAGGAGATGGCAGGACGATGAGGGGACTCGTACCGGCGGACGACCTGGCCTGCGCGGTCTGGCGCAAGGCGGCGCGCTCGAACACCGTCGGCAACCAGTGCGTGGAGGTCGCGCGCCTGCGCGACGGCGTCGCCGTGCGCGACTCGAAGGATCCCCAGGGACCCCGGCTGATGTTCACCCCCGGGGAGTGGGAGGCGTTCATCGAAGGGGTGAAGGGCGGGGAGTTCGACCTGTCCTGAGCACTCCCGTCCCCGTAGGGCCCGTCTCCGTCGCTCGATGGAGCGGGCCGTACGGCTTGCTGGGGGATGCGGTGGGGCTCGGGTGGGAATGGGTGGCGCTTCGCCGGGCAGGAGACCTGGCATGCGACGAGAAGACGACCGATACATCGATACCGAGGGCGAGCCGGACTTCGCCGAGGAGTGGACTCCGTCCGCCACCGACCCGCCGAACGCTGAGCCGGACGACAAGAACCCCGACGAGCGCTGGGACAAGCCGACAGAGGTGTGAAGGAGGACCGCCATGACCATGGGAGTCGACCCGCGGGACCTGAGCGACGAGGACCTGATCCGCGAGCTGCGCCACCTGCACGAGACCCGGTCGGACACGCTCTTCCACGGATCGGACGACGCGCTGGAGCACCACACCTCGCGTATGCAGGAGCTGGAACGCGAATACCTCGAACGCTACCCGGACCGGCAGGTCGATCCGGAGCGACTCCGCGAGGGGGCGAGGCAGCGCAGTGCCTGACAAGGAGAGCGCGGCGCCTGACGCGGTGCCTGGCGGGGAGAGCGCGGTGCCTGGTGGGGAGAGCGGGGCGCCTGGTGGGGAGAGCGGGGCGCCTGGCGGGGAGAGCGGGACGCCTGACGAGGACAGCCTGGAGGACGTCCAGGAGATGACGACGGCGGATATGACGGTCTACGAGGCCGTCGCCGCTCTGAACATGGAAAACCGGCCCGCGACCGTCGCCGCCGTCGCCGCGATGACCGGGTTTCCCGAAGACTCCGTACGGCGATGCCTCGGCACGCTGACCGACGGCGGCAGGCTGGTGCCGGAAGGGGACGCCTACACCCTCGGCACCCACGACTGGGGGCTCGAATACTGAGCGCAGGGACGGCGTCGAAGTGGTGCTGCGGGACGGGGCGGGTGCCGCGTGCTGGGCTTCGTGAGGCTGTCGTGAAGCGGAGGGCTACACCGAGGCTGGTTGTGCTCGCGGCCGGCAAAGGTGGGTGTGCTCAAGAGCCCTTTTGATTCGTAGCCGCACTCCGCTTCGTGTTCACAGGCGGGCTTTGCTCTACCCGTTGCTCCACCCATCCTTTGCCCGACCACATTGCCCGACCGCGACGCTCACGGGCGGGCGGGTGCTCCGGCCGGCCGTGATAGTTGCGGTCTGGTGAGCCTCGGGAGCGGCCATCGCGGGCGCGGTGGTACAGGGCACGGTCTTACGCCGGCCTCCGCACCCGCCCGCCCCCGGCGCAGGCGCCGGCGGCGTGGCGGGGCGGGGCCGTAAAGATCATGAGCAGGCGGAGGCGAGCTGCTGGGTCGCCTGGATGGCCTTCTGGCCCGACTCCGCGAGCTTGGTCGCGGCGGCCGGGTCCGAAAGGTCGATCTTGAAGGACCCCCACGAGTCGGCCAGACCGGTGAGCGTCACCTTCAGGTCGCCGTCGGCCTTGCCCGACAGCTCCTTGAGCTGCGCGGCCAGATCACTGGTCGCGGCGTTGAGGCCCTTGATGTCGCCGGCCGCGCCGGCCGCCTTGGAGCTGTAGTCGGTGAACGCCTTGGTCGCCTCCTCGCAGACGGCCGTCTGGCCCCCGCTGCAGGCGGCGGTCAGACCGAGAAGGGCGGACGCCGCGACGACGGCGAGGCTGTTCCTGAGGATGTTCATGGTGCCTTCCTGGGAGATCTGCAACACGGCAGACGCTAGGAATCACCTCTTTCACAGTGCTTTCAGCCCGCTTGCAACCGTGTCATCGAAGATCCTTGGCACGGCCGTTCCGCGTCGTATGCTTGCCGCCATGACGCGACGGCTTGCGGAGGTTGCGAAGAAGGTCGGGGTCAGCGAGGCCACGGTGAGTCGCGTCCTCAACGGCAAGGCCGGGGTATCCGAGGCCACCCGAGAGGCCGTGCTGACGGCCCTCGACGTGCTCGGGTATGAGCGGCCCACGCAGTTGCGCGGCGAGCGTGCCCGCCTTGTCGGGCTCGTCCTGCCCGAGCTGCAGAACCCCATCTTCCCGGCGTTCGCCGAGGTCGTCGGCGGGGCGCTGGCCCAGCAGGGGTTCACCCCCGTGCTGTGCACCCGTACGGTCGGTGGGATCTCCGAGGCCGACTACGTCGATCTTCTGCTGCAGCAGCAGGTGTCCGGCGTGGTCTTCGCCGGGGGGCTCTACACCCAGACCGGCGTCGTCCACGAGCACTACCTGCGGCTGGTCGAACGGCGGCTGCCCACCGTGCTGGTCAACGCGGCCGCCGATCACTGGGACTTCCCCCGGGTCTCCTGCGACGACACGATCGCGGTGGAGCAGGCGCTCGGTCATCTGCGCGCGCTCGGCCACCAGCGGATCGGCCTCGTCGTCGGCCCCGCCGACCACATGCCGTCCATCCGCAAGCTGGAGGCGTTCCGGGCCGCGGGCGGCGAGCTGGTCGAGCACACGATGCACTCGCTGGAGGGCGGCCACGCGGCGGCGCTGAAGCTCGTGCGGCAGGACGTCACCGGGATCATCTGCGGCAGCGACCCGCTGGCCCTCGGGGCGATCCGCGCGGCGCGGCGGGCCGGCCGGCGCGTGCCCCAGGACATCTCTGTCGTGGGATATGACGACTCCGCGCTCATGACGTGCGTGGACCCGCCGCTGACTACCGTACGTCAGCCGATCGAGGCGATGGGCCGGGCCGCGGTGGAGCTGCTGGTCAGCCAGATCGAGGGCGCCGCCGTCGCCACCGGCGAGCTGTTGTTCGAGCCGGAGCTTGTCGTCCGCTCCTCCACCGGCCGCGTCGGCGTCCCCGTCTCCTGACGGCCCACCGAGGGGGTCATGCTGTGTGGGGGAGCCCGGAGGAGGAGGCGTCCACTCCTCCTCCGGGCGTCCCGTTCCGGGTTACGAGGCGTACGCCTCGAACTCGGAGATCTGGGCGGCCGGCCAGCCGGTGTTCCCGGTGACCGTCACCCGGACATACCGGACGTTGGCGGTGGAGAACGGGATGCTCACTGTGTTGCCCGAGGCGGGGTCGAACGTGCGGCCTGCCGAGGGGGACAAGGTGGTGTAGTTGGAGCCGTCGGTGCTGCCGAGGATGGACAGGGTTTGGGTGCGGGTGGCCCAGGCGGAGCTCGGCGGCAGTTTGAGCACTACCCGCTGGATCGGGGTCACCGCGCACAGATCGACGGTGATCGACTGGGGGAAGGCGTTGTTGGCCGACTCCCAGTAGGTCGAGGTGTCTCCGTCGGTGGCGTTGGCCGGGGCGTACGTCTGGGTGCTGCTGGTCGCCGTGACCGCCTTGCCCCGGGCGAGGTCGCCGCTGCCAGGAGCGCACGTCGTCGGGGTGGGCGAGGGAGAAGGACTGGGGGAGGCGGACGGCGAGGGGCTCGGGCCGGGGGTGGCGCCGGTGCCGTACACCTCGAAGGCCGACAGCTGCCCGGCCGGCCAGCCGGTGTTCCCGGTGACCGTTACCCGGACATACCGGACGTTGGCGGTGGAGAACGGGATGCTCACTGTGTTGCCCGAGGCGGGGTCGAACGTGCGGCCTGCCGAGGGGGACAAGGTGGTGTAGTTGGAGCCGTCGGTGCTGCCGAGGATGGACAGGGTTTGGGTGCGGGTGGCCCAGGCGGAGCTCGGCGGCAGTTTGAGCACTACCCGCTGGATCGGGGTCACCGCGCACAGATCGACGGTGATCGACTGGGGGAAGGCGTTGTTGGCCGACTCCCAGTAGGTCGAGGTGTCTCCGTCGGTGGCGTTGGCCGGGGCGTACGTCTGGGTGCTGCTGGTCGCCGTGACCGCCTTGCCCCGGGCGAGGTCGCCGCTGCCGGGAGCGCACGTCGTCGGGGTGGGCGAGGGAGAAGGACTGGGGGAGGCGGACGGCGAGGGGCTCGGGCTGGGGCCGCTGCCGTCGTAGATGTAGTTGGGCTCGGGCCACTGGCCGGTGCAGACGGTGGAGCTCAGGCTCCAGCCGGAGTTGCCCGTGCCGTACGCGGGGGCGAACCCGGTGCCGACGCAGTTGTGGATGGCCACGCCCGCGCCGATGTGGGCCGCGCTCACGTTGGTGAAGGTCGCCTTCGCCGCCGCCTGCGCCTGGATCAGGTACGTCCCGGTGCCGTCCACGTTCACGTTCGAGAAGTTGACGGTCTGGGTGCTGCCCTCGATGAACTGGATGGCCTCGTAGGAGCTGTCGATGACGTCGGTGTCGGTCACGTTGATCGTGGCGTTGACCGGCTCGTTGAGCGCGTCGAACCAGATCGCGCCGACGCCGAAGTTCCAGTTGTAGTCGCTGTTGCCGGCCCGGATCAGGGTGTTGCGGGCGACGCTGATCGTGCCGGCGACGGCCGTGCCCTGACCGGAGTTCACCCCGGGATAGCGGTTGGCGACGTGGATGCCGCCGCCGTTGGTGACGGTGTCGCTCACCACGTTGTCGGTGATCTTTATGTCCCGGCCGCCGTACGTGACGATGTTGTTGGCCAGCACCGGCGCGACCACGGTGTTGTGGGTGAACGCGTTGTTCACGTTGGCGATCCGGTCGGGCCACATCGCCAGGCCGTCGTCGCCGCTGTTGCGCACGAAGGTGTTGGTCACCGTCGAGTTGGTGACTCCCGTGTGGAAGTTCACGCCGTCGGCCGTCTGGTCGAGGATGCGGCTGTTCTTCAGCGTGAAGTTGTCCATCGGGCCGTCCATCCAGGCCCCGACCTTGGTGTGCTGGATCCACAGGTTGTCGACGACCGAGTCGGTCATCGCGCCCCCGAGGGCGTTGACCTGGTCATCGTCCACCCGCTCGGTGATGTCACCGATGATCGCGAAGTCCCGCAGGGTGACGTTGCGGCTCGGCCCGCCCGCCTCGTGCGGCCGGATCGGGCCGGTGTAGCCGCCGCCGCTCACGTACTTGCCGTAGATGCCGACGGCGCGGTTGCGCTGGGTGGGGTGGCGGCCGGTGAGCACGCTGTACCAGGGCCCGGCGCCGCGCAGCGTGACCCCGTCCACGACCACGTGATCCCACAGGGTGTACGTCCCCTCCGGGATGTAGACCTCCTTGCCCTGGGCCTTCCCGGCGTCGACGGCGGCCTGGAAGGCGGCGGTCGAGTCGCTCGTGCCGTTGCGATCGGCGCCGAAGTCGTCGACCGACAGCGACCCGGCGGGCCGGGGGATCGCGTCCGGCACGAGCTCGAAGTCGGCGACGTCCACGACGAACCACGGCGCTGTCGAGGTGGAGGCCACCTGAATCCTGACCTTGGTCCCCGCCGCCAAGGTGGACCCGAACATCGTCCGCGTCTCGTCGTAGAAGTGGTGCGGCTTGTCGCCGGGCGAGTTGCCGAACGGATAGCCGCCGTAGAACCAGCCATACCGGGAGGTGAACTGCAGGTCCTTGAGCTTCGTCCCGTTGATCCGCAGATCGACCGGCGCCGTGATGCCCGTTCCGGCCGCGTTGTCCGGCACGCTGTAGCGCACCGTCATCGCGTTGGCGGGCTTGGGCAGGGTGAACTCGACGTACTCTCCCGGCGCGTCGAGCCGTACGGCCCGGCGGCCCGACGCCTCGGACGGCAGGTGGGTGTAGACGCGGTCCGGGCCGATCTGCTCGCCGTTGGTCGCGGCGGCCTCGGCCTCGATCTCCGTGAACGGCACGGTCGCGCCTCTTCCCGGGATGGAGAAGGGCGACGGCGAGGTCGCGGCCGACGAGGTGCCGGGGAACGCCACCACGGTCCCCACGGCGATCAGCGCCCCCGCCACCGCGACGGCGGCTCCGGATCTTCTCATGAGCTTCCTTTCCCGCATGCGAGACCCGGGAGATGCGGCGTGGACGCTGGACCGCCACACCTCCGAAGAAGGTGAGTGGCCCACACGATAAGTTGACGAACATCCAACTGCAATATTGCGACGAGAATTCGCAAGATGACATGCGCGTTACGTCATCACATCTCCCCAGCACTCGGGTCCCTGGAACGCTCCCCATATCACCCCGAGGATCGCCGGACTCGTCCCGTGCCGATCACGTCAGCGGCGGGAGCCCCGCGGTCGCAAGACGGTGGCCTGACCTGCTGATCCTCCGCGCATGCGCAAGTGGATGAAAATGTTTGCGCGCGCTGTCGTATAGTTGCGTCCATGACACGACGGCTTGCGGAAGTGGCCAAGAAGGTGGGCGTGAGCGAGGCGACGGTGAGTCGCGTCCTCAACGGCAAGCCGGGAGTCTCCGACGCCACCAGAGAGGCCGTGCTCACCGCGCTCGACGTGCTGGGATACGAACGCCCCACCCAGCTGCGCGGCGACCGAGGCCGGCTCGTCGGCCTGGTCCTCCCGGAACTGCAGAACCCGATCTTCCCGGCGTTCGCCGAGGTCGTCGGAGGCGCGCTGGCCCAGCAGGGGTTCACGTCCGTCCTGTGCACCCGGACCGTGGGCGGCGTCTCCGAGTCCGACTACGTCGACCTGCTCCTCCAGCAGCACGTCTCGGGCATGGTCTTCGCCGGCGGCCTGTACGCCCAGGGGGACGCCTCCCACAGCCACTACCGCAGGGTCCTCGACCGCAAGCTGCCGACCGTGCTGGTCAACGCGGCGGTCGAGCATCTCGGGTTTCCGCAGGTCTCGTGCGACGACGTCGCCGCCGCCGAGATCGCGCTCGCCCACCTCATGGCGCTCGGGCACCGCCAGGTCGCGATGCTGCTCGGCCCGCCCGACCACGTGCCGTCCCAGCGCAAGCTCGCCGCGTTCCGCGCGTACGCCTCCGCCAACGGCCTGGAACTCGGCCCCGACCACGTCGAGCACACGATGTTCTCGCTGGAAGGCGGCCACGCCGCCGCCGCGCGCATGGTCGCCGCGGGCGTGACCGGCATCATCTGCGCCAGCGACGTGCTCGCCCTCGGCGCCATCAGGGCGGCCCGCCGGGCGGGACTGTCGGTGCCCGAAGACGTCTCCGTCATCGGCTACGACGACTCCGCGCTGATGAACTGCGTGGACCCGCCCCTGACCACCGTCCGCCAGCCCATCGACGCCATGGGCCGGGCCGCCGTCGAGCTGCTCGTCGCCCAGATCGACGCGGCCGTGGTGCCCGGCGACGAGCTGCTCTTCGAGCCCGAACTCGTCGTCCGCGCCTCCACCGCCCCCGCCCCCCGCCCCTGAGCCCGGCCGCACAGGCTTGGCCACAGGTCAGCGTGGGGAACCTTGGCCATGCCGTTCAGCGCATGGACCTTGGGCGTGCTGGTCAGGGCGATGAACCTTGGTGGGGTCGGATATCGCATGGACCCTGGGCGTGCTGGTCAGCATGGGGGACCTTGGCGGTGCTGTTCAGCGTGCTGGATGTTGGCGGTGCCGGCCAGCGCATGGACCTTGGGCAAGTCGGTCACTGCGCCGGAAGGAACCTCCGGTCCTCGCGAAACCCGCTCCGCTGGGCCTTCGCTGCGGTCCTCGCTCCCTTCCGCTCCGCTCCCTCCACCCCGGTGCTCTGGCAGCGTGGTGGGGTTCCCCGGCACATCGATGATGACGCGGAGCGCGGGGGCGGGCGGGTGCGGAGGCCGGCGTAAGACCGTGCCCTGTACCACCGCGCCCGCGATGGCCGCTCCCGAGGCTCACCAGACCGCAACTATCACGGCCGGCCGGAGCACCCGCCCGCCCGTGAGCGGCGGTGGAGCGATGTGGTCGAGCACAGGGTGGGTGGAGCAACGGGTAGAGCAAAGCCTGGCCATGAGCGGTGGAAGCAATGTGGTTGGGCAAAGGATGAGTTGGAGCAACGGGTAGAGCAAAGCCTGGCCATGAGCGGTGGGAGCGATGTGGTCGAGCACAGGGTGGGTGGAGCAACGGGTGGGGCGAAGCCCGCCCGTGAGTGCGCCCGTGAGTGGTGGAGCGACGGGTAGAGCAAAGCCTGCCCACGAGCCTCAAGGAACCAACCAGGCTCGCGAGCACAACCAGCCGTACAAGCCGTGAGCACGACCAGCCGTACAAGCCGGGTCTAGCCTCACGAGCATGCTCGTGAACGCGCTTGCGGCCGTCGTGCCAGCTTGCCGATCATGGCCTGCCAGTTGCAGAGCGATCACTGTCACTTTTTTGCACAGTTAATGACGAACTATTGCTCACTCCTGCATGCCTCTGTATGTTTCTCGCAACCGAGCGGATCGGGGCGCTCCAGTCGGCCCCGAGCCGTGTGCTTCGACGGGTCGTGGTGCGCGGTTCCAGAAGGGAACGAGGATGAAATCCCACAAGCTCTCGATACTGCTGGTCTCGGGACTTGCCATTGCAGCGGCCGCGGCGTGCGGCACCGACGACAGCGGTAGCGGTGGCGACAAGGCGAGTGCGGCGCCGGGCAACGCCGGGCCGGTGTCGATCAGCGTCAACTGCGAGCCGCCGAAGACGAACAAGGCGGAGCGGGCGACCTTCGAGGAGGACCTTGCGGCCTTCCAGCAGCAGAACCCCAACATCAAGATCTCGAAGGTCACCGACGCCTTCCCCTGCTACGACCCGCGCACGTTCGAGCCCAAGCTGGCCAGCGGTGACCTGGAGACGGTCTTCTACGTCAACTTCCCCAACGTGGCCCGTCTGATCGAAAGCGGCCAGGCCGCCGACATCACGCCGTACGTCAACGAGATCAAGACGTTCCAGGACTACAACAACTCGATCGACCTGTTCAAGAAGGACGGCAAGATCTACGGCCTGCCGACCGACGGCTACGGCATGGGCCTCGTCTACAACAAGGAGGTCTTCACCAAGGCCGGGCTCGACCCGAACAACCCGCCCAAGACCTGGGCCGAGGTGCAGGCCGCCGCGAAGAAGATCGCCGGGCTCGGTCCCGGTTACGTCGGGTACGGCGAGTACAGCGGCAACAACGTCGGCGGCTGGCACTTCACCGCCTCCCTCTACGGCCGGGGCGGGTCGGTCCTCACCGACGACGGCAAGAAGGCCGCCTTCAACACCCCCGAGGGCAAGGCCGTGCTGGAGAACCTCCACCAGATGCGGTGGGTCGACAACAGCATGGGCTCCCAGCTCTACATCGACTGGCCGGCCCTGATGAAGGCCATGGCCGGCGGCAAGATGGGCATGATGCTGGGCGCGCCCGACGTGCTCATCTCGCTGCGCAACGACTTCGGCGGCAAGTTCGAGAACTACGCCATCACCGCGCAGCCGGAGGCGAAGGCGCTGTTCAACGGCGGCGCCGGCTACATGATCAACCCGAAGGCCACCCCTGAGCAGATCAAGGCCGGCCTCAAGTGGATCGAGTACAAGTTCCTCACCCCCGGTAAGGGCCAGTTCGACTACGTGCGGGCCAAGGGCGCGAACCTGACCGTCGGCCAGCCGTACCCGGACCTGTACCGCCCGGACACCGAGTCAGGCAAGGCCGTGAACGACCTGCGCCAGCAGAACGCGAACATCGACGCTTCCCAGTTCGCCGGCTGGGTTGAGGGCTCCAAGGGCATCCCGCCCAAGGCCGAGCCCGGGCCGTACGCGCAGGAGATCTACAAGATCCTCGACACCCCGATGTCGGCCGTGCTGACCCGCAAGGACGCGAACATCGACCAGCTTCTGTCCGATGCCGAGTCGAAGGTCAACTCCCTGCTGGCCTCGAAGAGCTGACGCCCTGATGATCCGGGCCTAGGGAGTGGCTGACAAATGCCGCCCGTCGCGAGCCTGGGCCACGCGCAGCAGGGCCATGATTTGTCAGCCACGACCTAAACCCCGGGGCGCCGCCCGCCGCCGTACGTGTGCGGCCGGCGCCCCGGCAATCACGTCGAGATCGGATTCACAACGATGACCACAGCGAGCATTCCGGCAGCGGGCGGCAGGCGGCAGCGGCAGCCGACGAAACTACGGCGCGCCGTGCGGCGCAACGTGACCGCCTACGGCTTCCTGTGCGGCGCTCTGATCTGTTTCGCGTTCTTCTCCTGGTATCCGATGATCCGGGAGGTCATCCTCAGCTTCCAGAAGACCAACTTCGTGGACCCGCCCAAGTGGGTGGGGCTGGAGAACTTCCGCACCGTCGTCAGCGACCCGGCCTTCGGGCCGGCCTGGCTCAACACCGCGCTGTTCACGGTGCTCGCCCTGCTGTGCGGCTACGGGATCCCCTTCGTCACGGCGATCGTCCTCAACGAGCTGCGGCACGCACGCGCCTACCTGCGCTTCGTGGTCTACCTGCCGGTCATGCTGCCGCCCGCGGTGAGCGTGCTGCTGTTCCAGTGGTTCTACAACCCCGACTACGGGCTGTTCAACCAGGTCCTGGGCCTGGTGCACCTGCCCGGCCTGCAGTGGCTCAACTCGACCAGCACCGCGCTGATCTCGCTGGTCATCGTCTCCACCTGGATGAACATGGGCAGCGGCACGCTCATCTATCTCGCCGCCCTGCAGACGATCCCGAGCGAGCTGTACGAGGCCGCCGAGCTCGACGGCGCCGGCCTGTTCAAGCGGATCTGGCACGTCACGATCCCGCAGACCAAGCTCATCTTGTTAGTGATGCTGCTGCTCCAGATCGTGGCGACCATGCAGGTGTTCATCGAGCCCTACCTGCTCACCGGCGGCGGCCCGGAGAACGCCACGGTCAGCGTCGTCTACCTCATGTACCAGTACGCCTTCAACTTCGGCAATCTCAACGCGGGCAACGCGCTCGGCCTGATGCTCATGATCGTGCTCATGGTGTTCTCCGCTATCTACCTGCGCGTCTCGCGCGACAACACGGTGTGAGGGGAGCGACCATGTCGAACACCACCGTCATGCCCGACCGTTCGGCCGGGGCGCCGGCCATCTCCTCCCGGCAGGAGCGCCGCGGGCCGCGGCGGCCGCGCAAGCCGATGAACACGCAGTTCCGCACTGCCGTGTCGCCGCACCAGCTCAACACGACGCGGGGCCGGATCATCTACTGGATCGTGCTGGTGGTCGTGGTGGTGAGCTTCACCGCCGCGTTCGTCTTCCCGCTCTACTGGATGATCACCGGTGCGATGAAGTCGACCGAGGAACTCAACTCGATCCCGCCGACGTTCCTGCCGTCGCACTTCTCCCTGGACGGCTACCTGGAGGCGTGGGACCTGCTGGACCTGGGCAGGCTGCTCGGCAACACCGCCCTGTACGCCGGCGGTGCCTGGCTGCTGACCCTCGCGGTGGACGTCTCGGCGGCCTACGCGCTGTCGAAGCTCCGCCCGGCGCTCGGCAAGGTCGTGCTGGCTCTGATGCTGTCGACGCTGATGATCCCGCCCATGGTCATCATGCTCCCGGCGTACCTGACGGTGAAGGACGTGCCGTTCCTCCACTGGAACCTGCTCAACACGCCGTGGGCGATCTGGCTGCCGGCGGCGGCCAACGGCTTCAACGTCTTCCTGCTCAAACGGTTCTTCGACTCGATCCCGAGGGAGTTGCTCGAAGCCGCCGAGATCGACGGCGCGTCGCCTGGCCGCATCCTGTGGTCGATCGTGATCCCGATCTCCCGGCCCATCCTCGGCGTGGTCTCGATCCTGACCGTCGTCAACGTCTGGCGTGACTTCGTCTGGCCCCTGCTGGTCCTGCCGGACAGCGACAAGATGTCGGTGAGCATCGGCATCGCCTCGCTCTCCTCGCAGATGCCGCAGAACGTGCTGGTCGCCTCCCTGGTGATCGCGAGCATCCCGACCATCGTCGTGTTCTTCCTGTTCCAGCGGCACATCATGGCCGGTCTCACCGCCGGCAGCCTCAAGGGCTGAACGTCCCCCGCCGCTAACACCCGTAAGGAGTTGTATTCAGCATGCCCGGCAACACCTCGACCCCCGAATGGTGGCGCGGGGCCGCTATCTACCAGGTCTACCTGCGCAGCTTCGCCGACGGGAACGGCGACGGGACGGGTGACCTGGCGGGGCTGCGGTCACGCCTGCCCTACCTGGCGGGTCTCGGCGTCGACGCCATCTGGCTCAACCCGTGGTATCCCTCGCCGATGGCCGACGGCGGCTACGACGTCGCCGACTACCGCAGCATCGAGCCGGTCTTCGGCACCCTGGCGGAGGCGGAGAAGCTGATCGAGGAGGCCCACGGCCTGGGCATCCGTACGATCATCGACGTCGTGCCCAACCACGCGTCCGATCAGCACGCCTGGTTCCAGGAGGCGCTGGCGGCCGGTCCCGGTTCGGAGGCCCGGGAGCGGTTCTGGTTCCGCCCCGGCGTCGGCGACGGCCCGCCCAACGGCTGGAAGTCGATCTTCGGCGGCCCGGCGTGGACGCAGGTGCCCGACGGCGAGTGGTACCTCCACCTGTTCGCCCCCGAGCAGCCCGACTTCAACTGGAACAACCCCGAGGTACGCGAGGAGTTCCTCGACGTGCTGCGGTTCTGGTTCGACCGGGGCGTGGACGGCGTACGCATCGACTCGGCCGCCGTCATCGTCAAGGACCTCGACAGCGTCGAGGAGTCGTACACCGACCACGACGGGGTCCACGAGATCTACCGCGAGTGGCGGCGGGTGGCCGACTCCTACGACGCGCGGATCCTCATCGGTGAGGTGTGGCTGCCCGACCAGGAGCGGTTCGCCAAGTATCTGCGCCCCGACGAGCTCCACACCGCGTTCAACTTCGACTTCCTGTCGAGCGCGTGGGAGCCGGCCGCGCTGCGCGACAGCATCGACCTGACCCTCGCCACCCACGTGCCGATCGGCGCGCCGGCGACGTGGGTGCTGTCGAACCACGACGTCGCCCGTCCGGTCACCCGCTATGGCCGGGCCGTCACGTCCTGGGACAACGCGGAGCGCCGCGACGGCATGCCGTCCGACCTGGAGCTCGGCCGCCGCCGGGCGCGGGCGGCGGCGCTGCTCGCGATGGCGCTGCCCGGGAGCGTCTACGTCTACCAGGGGGAGGAGCTCGGCCTCAACGAGGTCGAGGACATCCCCGAGGAGCTCATCGACGACCCGATGTGGGAGCGTTCCGGCGGCAAGGTCCGCGGCCGCGACGGCTGCCGGGTGCCGCTGCCGTGGTCGGGCAGCGAGCCGCCCTTCGGCTACAGCACCGGCGAGCCCTGGCTGCCGCAGCCGGCCGGGTGGCGCGACCTCACCGTGGAGGCCCAGGAGGCCGACGCCGACTCGATGCTCTCCCTTTATCGCTCGGCCCTGCGGCTGCGCCGCGAGCTGCTCGGCGACGGCACGCTGACCTGGCTGCCATACGGGGACGAGGTGATCGCGTTCCGCCGCGACTCCGGCCTGGTGTGCGTGGTCAACCTCGGCGCCGAGCCGGTCGCGCTCCCGGAGACGGGCTCGGTGCTGCTGGCCAGTGGCCCCCTCGACGGCGGTCTGCTGCCGTCCGACACCGCCATCTGGATCATGGAGGCCTGATGAGAATCCTGCTGGCGGCGGCCCTGGCCGCCACCGGGCTCGTGGTCTTATCCACGCCCGCGTCCGCCACGGTGAAGCCCACGGTCGTGACGCGGGCCGCTCTCGACCCGGCGCTCGTCGCCGGACGTGGAGCCGACGTCGACTTCGCCGAACAGGAGGCGGAGAACGCGGCGACGAACGGCACGGTCATCGGCCCCGGCCGCGACGCCTACACGCTGCCCGCGGAGGCGTCCGGCCGCAAGGCCGTCAAGCTGACCCCCGGGCAGTACGTCGAGTTCCGGCTGCCCAAGGCGGCCAACGCGATCACCGTGCGCTACAGCATCCCGGACGCGCCCGGTGGCGGCGGCATCACCGCGCCGCTCGACGTCGCGGTGAACGGCCACAAGCGCGCCACGATGACCCTCACGTCGCAGTACGCCTGGCTCTACAACCAATATCCGTTCTCCAACGATCCGAACGCCGGGCTGCTGCACTCCGACTGGTGGATCACCGAGTGCTCCTGCGTGCCGGATGCCACCACCCCGACGCCGGAGATCACCAAGCCGTTCCGCCCGAACCACTTCTATGACGAGCAGCGCCTCCTGCTCGACCGTACGTACCGGGCGGGCGACACGGTGCGGCTGACGGTGCCTGCCGGGAGCAAGGCGGCCTGGACGGTCGTCGACCTGCTCGACTCGCACCTCGTCGGGCCGCCGCGCGTCGAGGTCCTCGCGGCGAACGTGCTGCTCTTCGGCGCCGACCCCACCGGCAAGCGCGACTCCGCCGGGGCGATCGACAAGGCGATCGCGTTCGCGAAGCGTACGCACCTGAAGGTCTACATCCCGCCGGGCACCTACCAGGTGAACCGTCACATCGTCGTGGACGACGTGACGATCACCGGTGCCGGAAGCTGGTACACGATCATCAAGGGACGTCAGGTCGACCTGGCCACCCCGGCCCCGGACGGTTCGGTGCACACCGGTGTCGGCTTCTATGGCAAGGACGCCGCGGCCGGCGGCAGCCGCAACGTGCACCTGTCCGGCTTCGCCATCGAGGGCGACGTACGGGAGCGCATCGACACCGACCAGGTCAACGGCGTCGGCGGCGCGATGAGCGACTCGACCATCGACGGGCTCTACATCCACCACACCAAGGTCGGCATGTGGTTCGACGGCCCGATGCGCAACATCAAGATCACCAACAACGTGATCGTCGACCAGATCGCGGACGGGCTCAACTTCCACACCGGCGTGACGGGCTCCGTCGTGTCGAACAACTTCTTCCGCAACACCGGTGACGACGCCCTCGCCATGTGGTCGGAGAAGACCGCCGACGCGGGCAACACGTTCGACCACAACACGATCCAGACGCCCGTGCTGGCCAACGGCATCGCGATCTACGGAGGCAAGGACAACATGGTCTCCAACAACCTGATCGCCGACCCGATCAGGGAGGGCAGCGCCATCCAGGTCGGCTCCCGGTTCGGCGCCGAGCCGTTCACCGGCAGGCTCCGCATCAACGGCAACACGACCGTGCGAGCCGGCACGTACGAGCTGAACTGGAACATCGGCCTGGGCGCCATCTGGTTCTACGCCCTGGAGAAGGACATCGACGCCGACATCGAGGTCAGCGGCGACCACTACCTGGACAGCACATACAACGCGATCATGCTGGTCAGCGAGTGGTCGGTGAAGGACCAGTACGCCATCCCGAAGGTCCGCTTCAAGGACATCCGGGTCGACGGCACGGGCACCTCCGTGCTCAGTGCCCGCGTGAAGGGCTCGGCGTCCTTCGAGAACGTGGACGCCCGCAACGTCGGCGCGGTGGGTGTCAACAACTGCGGGTCGTTCAACTTCCCGCCCACGGGGTCGGAGTTTTCCCTGACCGACCTCGGCGGCAACGACGGCGGCTGGCTCGCTCCCTGGATGCTGCCCAACACCATCACCTGCGACGACCGACCCCCGGTCGTCCCCCCACCCGCCCCGTCCCCCTGGTGAACCTCTTCACCCACTGAAAGGGCTTCCCCGGCCATCAGCCCGGGGAAGCCCTCACGCGTGCCCGTCGATGTCAGGACGGGTCGAACGCCCCGGTCTTGGCCTCCTGCAGGAATGCCCGCCATTCCTCGGCAGTGAAGGCCAGCACAGGACTGTCGTCGCCCTGCTTCCCGTCGCGAACGCCGACTCGCCCATCCTGAAAAGCCACTTCGACGCAGTTACCGCCGCCGCAGGCCCGCCGCCATGTCGCATCGCTGAACGTAGGTCGGCCTGCCATCCACCCTCCCGAACGTGAGTTGCGCAGCAACGGCGAAAGCGCCACTCCCATAAATTTACCTTTGCAGGCCCTCTTCGGGATAGTGGCGAGCGCGGCAGATCACTTCGTGAGGTCGTAGGCGCCCGCTTTCGCAGCCGCCACGAAGGCGTGCCATTCCTGGAGTGAGTAATAGAGCGCTCCGGCGTCCGGATTTTTCGAGTCCCGAAGGGCGACTCCCTCCGTCACCTGCGCGAACTGCACGCAGTTCCCACCGCTGCAGCGCGAGGAGACACGCCATTCCACGTTTCTCTCAATCGGTTTCATATGCTCCTGTCCCTCAGTAGAGTGTCCCGAGAGACGGTCGCTCCCTCTGTGATCTGGGTGGTCAGCTGGGGCTGAAGTCCGATTTAGCACGGGCAATGCGTTTGAGGGACTCGTTGGGAGAGAGCGCGATAGCGCGTAGGCGGTCGACCGCCTCACGGTAAACTTCTAACTCGTTGGGCTTCTCCAGATACTCCACTCGGTCCAGTGATTCGTGATAGACGACATCCGACAGATGTGAGTCGCGGAAGCGGAACATCACGAAGGGGTCGTCCGCACACATGTAGGGTCCCGCGGTGAAGGGGATTACCTGCACCGTCACATGCGGAGCCTGTCCCACGGCGAGCAGATGCTCCAGCTGGGCGGCCATGACCGCCGCGTCGCCGGTCACTCGGTGCAGTGCCGCCTCGTCGACAAAGGTCCAGTAGCGAGGGGGTTCGTGCTTCGCCAGGAGCTCTTGGCGCTTTATGCGAGCCTCGACGCGCCTGTCCAGCACCTCCTGCCTGATGCCCGGAAGTAGCCCTCGGATCAGCGCCCGGGCGTACTCCTCTGTCTGGAACAGTGCGGGAAGGTAGCTGATCTGCAGTTCGATGATCGAAGACGCCGCCGCCTCGAGGTCCATGTACGTGTAGATCGCGTCGTAGCCTAGGTCGCCGTACTCTTGGCGGAGCCCCGGCAGGCGCGACTCTCTGGCCCAGTTCATTAGCTGGCGAACCTGGTCCTCGTCCGTCACGCCGTAGATGCGGCACAGATCTCGTACGTCGCGCTGGCTGATGCCACGCTGCGCCTTTTCCATGCGCGTTATCTTGGCTGCGCTGCAGAGCAGCTGCTCCGCGACCTGCTCGGCCGTCATCCCTGCGGAAGTCCGCATCTCTCTGAGCCGGTTCGCCAACTGGCGCCGGCGGATGGTCACGTTCGTCCCGGCCATGAGCGGTCACCTTCTGAGCCCATGAAGCGCTAAGAGTCGCAGGTTAACACGCGGATGGCAGGTGCCGCAGGAAAATGTCGTTTGTCAATTGCCAACAGCTGATTGCCGCAGGCAAAGGACGGGTATGAGCCAGACATAAGCCTCAACGTGGCGGCTGGACCAGCCGGTTCCCGGAAGGAGGCGATGCGAGGCGGGGGCCCATCTTCTGGCCCTCTTTTCCCCGGAAACGCGCTGCTGGGCCGATGGTGGCACATCGACCCAGCGCAGACGACCATCCGACCTGCCTGCTCAGCAAAGGGATGATCCCGTGCACTCTAACAACAAGAACATGCGTGCTCCTTCCCCCACTGGATTACGGATGCGCATCATCGCCCTCCTGTGGAGGGTCGGTGAGGAGGCGTTCGCCGAGATCGACGCGTTCGCTTGGGTGCAGCGCTGGGAGATCCGGCGCACCTGGCACACGCACACCTACCGCGACACCCGGTTCGACGCGCTGGTCGCCTGTACGGTCTGCTCGGCGCAAGGGCAATGCCCGACGGGGCTGCCGTGCCGCCGATGCCGGGGCACCGGGCGGGTCAACCTGCTCGAACCGCCGGCCTCCCGCAGGCCGGAGCGCCCCTCGGGTGGCCGGGCATGAGGCACCTCGTCAGGCGGAATCCGCACCTGGTCCTGCGGTTCATCGAGCGGGAGACCTCTCCCGTCGCGCGCCCGGGACCGCTGGTGGTGCTGTGGAGGTGGCGTTACGAGGCGATGCTGCTGGCGGGTGGACCGGCGGTTGTGGCCGTCGCCGTACGGGCGGCGGGCCCGGCCGTGACGATCGTCGCCGGATCCCTGGTCTGCCTGCTCATCCTGGTGTGGCCGCAGGCACGCCGGGAGATGGCGGGCCGCTTCTGGTGCGTGGTGACCCCCCACCGCGTACGGAAGGCCTGCGCCGAGGCGTTGATCGTCAACCGGCGGGGCAAGCTGCCCATGATCCTCCGTACGAGGCCGGAGCCGTTCGGCGAGCGCCTGTGGGTGTGGTGCAGGGCGGGGACCAGCCCGGGCGACCTCGAACGGGCCCGGGACATGATCGCCGCCGCGTGCTGGCTGGCCCACGGGGTGCGGATCACCAGGGACCCGCACCGGACGTCGCTCGTCATCGTGGACGTGCTGCGGCGCGCCGGCCGCCCCGTTCCCGGGGAACTGCCGGAAACCGGAGAGCGGACGTTGAGCCGGTTCCGCCCCTGACGACGAGGACGGGCCCGCGGAGAGGTCAGGCAGGGGGCTTCTCGGCGGCGGGGACGATGGACAGTTCGGCTGTGCAGAAGGCGCAGCGCCTGGCGCCGACGGGGATGTCGGACAGGCACTCGGGGCACTTCTTCTCGGTGGCCTCCTTCTTGGTGTCGAAAAGGCTCAGGAAACGGGTCATCGGCAGGACGACCAGCCAGTAGATGACGGCGGCGATGATCAGGAATGTCAACAGGTGGTTGACGAAGTCGCCATACTTGAACACCGCGCCGTTGACGGTGAACGTGAAGCCGGAGAAGTCGGGTTGCCTCCCGCCGGTGACGGCCGCGATCAGGGGGGTGATCAGGTCCTCTACCAGGGCCTGGATGAGTCCACTGAACGTCGCGCCCACGACCACGGCGACGGCGAGCTCCACCAGATTGCCCCGCATGAGGAACTTCTTGAATCCGCTCATGAGGCAACGGCCTATCTGTTTTACCTCCCCTATGCAAGGGTGTGGCCCGTAGGGATCTGAAATAGACCCATGCGGGGAAGGGGACGACGATGTCCGAGCGACCGGAAAACCCCGCCGGTGATTCGTTCGGCGGACGGCCTCCGACCAGTCATGAACGTATGACGGGGCTGCCGTGGGACGCGTCGTATCACGACGGCCCCGCGCCATGGGACATCGGGGGTCCGCAGCCGGCGATCGTACGTCTGGCGGCCGAGGGCCGGTTCGCCGGAACGGTTCTCGACGCGGGCTGCGGGAGCGGAGAGAACGCCCTGCACGTCGCCGCGCTGGGCTTGCCGGTTCTGGGCGTCGACGTGGCCGAGACGGCACTGGCGAGAGCGCGGGCGAAGGCCGGCGAGCGGGGGATCGAGGCCGAGTTCGCCGTGGCCGACGCCCTCCACCTGGAACGCCTGGGGCGCAGGTTCGAGACGGTGCTCGACTGCGGGCTGTTCCATACTTTCGACGGCGACGAGCGCCTCGGATACGTGGCGAGCCTGGCGGCGGTGACCGAGCGCGACGGCATCGTGTTCGTGCTGTGCTTCAGCGACAGGGGTCCTGACACCGGCCCGCATCCGGTCGGTGAGGAAGAGCTGAGGGGGCGTTCGCCGCGGTCGGCGGATGGGATGTCGTGGCCGTCGAACCGGATCGGGTTCACACGCGATGTCACGACAACGGCGCACCGGCGTGGCTCGCGACGATCAAACGGATCTGAACACCGTCCGGGGGCTGGGCTTCGTCGGCCGGCCCTACGGCGGTAGAAGATGATTTCGGTCCCAGCTTGACCGATTAACGGACACGGCTGGACTTTCGGTCCTGACGGAACTCAACAGAGGGTTGTTCTGGGAGCGCTCCCACTTTAGGTATCGCTGGCCTCGCTGAGAGCGGCTTCAACCCGGTCGAGCGCGGCCAGCAGTTCCCCCTTCAGCGTGAGCGGCAGGCGTCCCTCCTGATAGCGGACCTCGACCTTGGTGCGCATGACGGCCAGTCCCTCGCCGTTGCCGACGGCGTTGCGCAGCACCTGCTTGAGGTCGAGCGCGACGTCGTCGTCGATGTCGTGGGTGGCCTCCGCGCCGTCCACGAGCAGGTTGAACTGCCGGACCGCGGTGTCGACCCGCATCGGCGCGGCCGTGGTGGCCAGCGGCAGCGGCGCCACGTCGGCCTTGCGGGTGGCCGAGGTCTCCGGCTGCCGCACCGTGTCGCCGGCGTGGCGGTCCTTCTTGACGACCCTCACCTTGACCGAGGGGGAGGGGCGGTGCCTGCCCGGCCCGGCCTCCTGCAGGGGGTCGGCGACGGGGGCGACGGTGTGCCGGAGTTCGGCGACGGCTCCGGCCTGCGGCGCCGGCGAGGCGGTGACCTGCGAGGCGGTGACCTGCGACTGCGCGGGCGAGGGGGTGGGCGGGACGGCGACGGCTCCGACCTCGGGGCCCTGCACCTGGGTGAACCACAGAATGCCGCCGAGGGCGGCTGCCCCGACGGCGGTGGCTCCCCAGCCGGCCCCGCGTGGGCCGGGCGGCTTCTTCATCGAGGTCAGCGCGGCGGCGACGGCCCGCGCGGTCGGCCGGTCGACCGGGTCGGGGCACAGGCAGCGCCGGCACAGGTCGGCGACCTCCTGCGGCAGGCCCGGCACCCCTTCCGGCGTCGGCGGCGGGCCTTCCCGCCGTGCCGCCTCGATGTCCTCCCAGGTCTTCTCCGGGTAGGGCAGGGTGCCCGTGAGCATCTCGAACAGCAGCACGCCGAGCGCGTAGACGTCCACGGCCGGGTCGGCCGTCGTCCCCTTCAGCCGCTCCGGCGCCACGTACGGCGGGGTGCCGAAGTCGGCGACGAGCTGGTCGTCGGCCTCGCCGATGAACGCGGCGATCCCGAAGTCGAGCAGCTTGGGCCCGTCGTCGGCGAGCAGCACGTTCTCCGGGGTGACGTCGCGGTGGACGATGCCCCGGTCGTGGGCCGCGGCCAGCACCTTCGCCAGCCCGGCGGCGATCTCCACCGCCTCGGCCCAGGGCAGCGGGCCCTCGATGATCCGGTCGGCCAGCGACCGGCCCTCCAGCAGGCGCATGACCACGAAGGACGCCAGCCTGCCGCCGTTCGTGACCGTCTCGCCGTAGTCGTAGACCTCGATCGCGTCCGGGTGGATGAGCCGGGCGGTGGCCCTGGCCTCCCGGCGCATGAGTTCCCGTCCGGGATTGTCGTCGCCGAGCGAGCCGTCCAGCACCTTGATCGCGACCAGGCGCTGGAGTGACTGGTCGAAGGCGCGCCAAATGACCGACATCCCGCCCGTCGCTATCCGCTCCTGGAGCAGATAGCGACGGGTCAGGACGTCGCCTTCTCGAAGCTCAGGCCGATTCACGAACCACCAGTTCCGTGGGCAGCACCGGATTGCCCTTGGGATTGTCCCCGTCCCCGAGTGTCATGAGAAGCAGTCGTGCGGCGAGCGTGGCCATTTCCTCGACGGGCTGCCTGACCGTGGTCAGCGTCGGCGAGGTGTGCCTGGCCACGGGCGCGTCGTCGTATCCGATGACGGCCACGTCGTCAGGCACTTTCCGCCCGGCGCGGCGCAGTGTCTGCATCGCCCCGGCCGCCATCACGTCCGACGCCGCGAACACGGCGTCGAGGTGCGGCGCCCGTTGCAGCAGCCACTGCATGGCGTGCGCACCCGAGGCGTGGGTGAAGTCGCCGTACGCCACCGGCATGTCGAGCACACCGGCGTCGCGAAGCGTCTGCCGGAAGCCCTCCAGCCGGTCGCGCGCGGCCGGCAGGGTCGGCGGCCCGGCGATGGTGGCGATGTGCTTGCGGTTGTTGAGCAGCAGGTGCTCGGCCGCCTGCCGTCCGCCGTCACGGTTGTCCATGTCGACGAACGGGAGGTCGATGCCGTCTGGCGGCCGCCCGGCACAGCGTACGGGGACGCCCGAGGCCGCCAGCGTGACCGCGAGGGGGTGCCGCGCGCGTGCCCCGATCAGCAGGACGCCGTCGACGGCGCCCGCGACCAGCGGCGGTGCGGCGATGGAGGCGGTCGCAGGGGTCGCGGTCATCACGACCATCGGCACCCCATGCGTCGTCAACACCTCCTCGCAGGCGGACAGGAGCCTGGCGTAGAACGGCTCGGTGAAAAGGCGTGGACTGTGCTCGCAGACGACCGCGGCGATGATCTGCTCGGCCCGCCTGCCCGCGGATCCCCGGGGGGCGCGGCGCCGTACATAGCCCAGACGCGACATCGCGTCGTGGACTTGTCGGCGGGTCGACGTGGTCACGCGTACCGAGCCGGTCAAGACCCGGGAAGCTGTTGCCGGGGAGACGCCGGCTGCGGCGGCTACCTCTGCGAGGGTGGGAAGATCGGCCATCCGGTCTCCTCGGCCCGAAGGTTCACACGGCTTGGGAGCGCTCCCAAGCGAAAGTATCACTGTTTCGCTCGTGTCAACAGAGGTTTCCTCGGTGTGAAACCTTTCGTAGAGTTTCGCTCCTGTTTGGCACAGTTGGAGGCTAGAGCACAAGGGTGATCCAGGGAAGTGAATGGGAATTTTGACACGCGATGCCCAGCTTGTCCGATAATCACCGTAAATATGCCGAAACGCCGTGCGGAGGGCGGCCGGAACTGCCCGGCGGTAGGGTCCTGCGGCAAGGGATCACGGACGGACCCGCTCGCCGGGCCCCGGTGGGCGTCGCGGCCGTCCCCGAGCCAGAACCGGAAAGGCCTTCCAGTGACGACCACTATCCGCCGTCTCCCCGCCGTCACGATCCGTGTGACGGGAGCATTAACGGGCATGCTCACGGCGGCCCTGCTCGCCGGATGCGGAACCCCGGACCTGGCGGGCGAGGCCGCCTCACCGGCTCCGGTGGGACAGGCCGCCGCCTCGCCCCCCGCCACGCCTGAGACGACGCCCACACCGAGCCCCGACGCCACTGATACTTCCGAGGCCGCCGCGGCACCGGACGAGACCGATGCGGCGCAGCAGCCCGGCGGGAGCAAGGCCGCCGACGTGGCGTTCGCCCGGAAGATGGTGCCGCACCACCTCCAGGCCCTGGAGATGGCCAGGATCGCGCAGACCCGGGCGGGCGACCCGTGGGTCGGGCAGTTCGCGGCGAAGGTCGCCACGGCCCGCGACGCCGACATCCGCACGTTCAAGGGCTGGCTCGACATGTGGGGCGCGGAGCCTCTGCCGCGCGACCACGCGATGCCCGGCACGCAGACGCGCGCCGAGATCGAGGCGCTGGCCAAGCTGAACGGCCCGTCCTTCGACCGGAAGTACGTGACGCTGATGATCGAGCACGACAACGGCGCGATCAAGCTCGCCCGGGCCGAGCAGGCCGACGGCTCCTTCGACGGGGCCAAGGCGCTGGCCACCGCCACCGTCACCGCGCTGGGCGCCGAGGTCAAGGAGCTCAAGAAATACCGCGACCTGCTCGACTGAGCCCCGCCGCCGGAACCCCTCAGTTCTCGTACGTGTCGAGCCTGGGGGGCAGGGCGTTCCAGGTGCAGAACGCCGACGACTCATGGGCGTCCCGGAGGAACGCGACCCGCAGCCACTGGTCCTCCTCCCAGACCTTGACCTCGTAGCCGTCGTTCGGGGTCGCCGTCACCACATGGCAGTCCGCGGAGGTCACCGCGATCGTCGCCCGGCCGCCCTTCAGCGTGAACGTGTGCAGGCTCTCCCCGTCGGCGGCCTTGCGCTGCCGGGGGGCGGGTGCGGACTCCGTCGTACGCGCCGGCCGCGTGGCCCGGGCCGGGCGCGGTGCCGGGGAGGTCCGCACGGTCCGCACCGGAGTGGCGGCGGGCCGGGAGGGAGACCGCCGGCCGGGTGTCGCGCCGCCGGAGGGCCGCGGCCCGGACGGCGCTGGGGACGGCTTCTCCGACACCCCCACCACGGTCGGCGAGACGGTCGGCGGGACCGGCGGCGAGACGGACGGGGGCGCGGCGACGGCCACCACGGGAGCGAGTGGAGCATCGTCGAGGATCGCGCTGCGCAACACGTCGCGCACGCCGAGCCAGGACACGCCGACGGCGACGGCGGTGGCCCCGCACCAGGCGATCACGTAACCGGCGGTCCTTCTCATGTGGCCGCTCACTCTAGTCCGTGATCGGAATTGTCGCTCGGTCCATTTTGGTCAACCTCTACTAATTTGAGCATGCCGTAAATGGCCATAAAGCCGCGTGTTTCGGATCGCTCTTCCCGGGACGCCGCGCCGGGTCGGAGTGTACGTTTCGGGTTCATGGCGACCGTTCTGGTGGTTGAGGACGACGAGTTCGTCCGATCCGCGATCATCCGCGACCTGACCGGGCGCAGCCACGCGGTCCGCAGCGCGGGCCGGGCGCTCGACGCCCTGCGCGAGATCGCCCACGTCGCCCCCGACGTGGTCGTCCTCGATCTGGGGCTGCCCGACCTCGACGGCGCGGAGGCGCTGAAGATGCTCCGCGCGATCTCCGACGTGCCGGTCATCGTGGCCACCGCGCGGGACGACGAGGCCGAGATCGTCCGCCTGCTGCGCGACGGCGCGGACGACTACCTGGTCAAGCCGTTCTCCGGCGACCACCTCAACGCCCGGCTTGAAGCCGTGCTGCGCCGGGCCAGGCCCGGGGCGTCGTCGTCGGTCGCGAGGGTCGGCGGCCTGGTCGTCGACGCCGACCGCCGGGAGGCCCGCCTCGACGGCGCGCCGCTCGACCTCACCCGCCGGGAGTTCGACCTGCTGGCCTACCTCGCCGCCCGTCCCGACCGCGTGATCTCGCGCAGGGAGCTGCTGGCGGAGGTGTGGCGGCAGTCGTACGGAGACGACCAGACGATCGATGTGCACCTGTCCTGGCTGCGGCGCAAGCTCGGCGAGAGCGCCTCCCGGCCCCGCTATCTGCACACGGTGCGGGGCGTCGGCGTGCGCCTCAGCCCCCCTGCAGAGGGCTGAACCCCGGCGTCTTGAGCGGGAGCGGCGGTGAGACGGAGCCTGGCCCTGGTGGCGGTGGCCGTGACGGCGATGGTCGCGCTGGCCTTCCTCATCCCGCTGGCCGTGGCCGTGAAGGAGATCGCCGAGAGCCGCGCGCTCGCCGACGCCGAGCGCCAGGCCGCCACGATCGTGCCCGCCCTCGTCGTGACCGACGACGCCGTCGCGCTGGAGCGCGCGCTGGCCAGCACCCCGGCGGGGACCTCGCGCCTGGCCGTCCATCTACCGGACGGGCGTACGGTGGGCCGCTCCCGGGTCACGGCGACCGACGTCGCGGGCGCGGCGGAAAGGGCCAGGACCGTGCCGGTAGGCAAGGGATATGTGCTGCTCAGGCCGGTCGCGCTGGGCGACGGGCGGTGGGCCGTCATCGAGGTGTACGCGCCCGAGGCCGACGCGAGGAAGGGCGTGTCCACCTCATGGGCCGTGCTGACCGGCGTCGCGGTCACCCTCGTGGTGGGGTCGGTGGTGGTGGCCGACCGGCTCGGGGCCCGGGTGGTGCGGGCGGCCCGCAGGCTCGGGCAGGCGGCTGCGGCCCTCGGCGCGGGCGACCTGACCGTGCGCATCACCCCTGACGGCCCGCCCGAGCTGGTGGCCGCCGGGCGGGCGTTCAACGCGATGGCCGACCAGGTCGCGGGACTGCTCGCGGCCGAGCGCGAGCTCGCCGCCGACCTGTCGCACCGGCTGCGCACCCCGCTGACCGCGCTGCGGCTCAACCTGGGCGGCACCGGACCCGAGGCCGAGCAGCGCAGGCTCGCCATCGACCGGCTCGAACGGGCCGTCGACGAGATCATCGAGGCCGCCCGGCGGCCGTCCCGGACGGTGCCCGCGGGCTGCGACGCCGCGCTCGTGCTCCGGGAACGGCTCGCCTTCTGGTCGGCGCTGGCCGAGGACCAGGCGCGGCCGTGGCAGCTCGTCGGCGCCGACGAGCCCAGCCCGGTGCCGGTCGCCGCGGCCGATCTCGGCGCGGTGGTCGACGCGCTGCTCGGCAACGTCTTCCGTCACACGCCGCAGGGCACGGCCTTCCGCGTCACACTGCACCGGGGGAGCGGCATGGTGGGCATCCTCGTCGCCGACGCGGGCCCGGGCATCCCCGATCCCGAGAAGGCGCTGCGGCGGGGCAACAGCGGGGCCGGCTCGACCGGGCTCGGTCTCGACATCGCCCGGCGGCTGGCCGAGTCGACGGGCGGCGGGGTGCGCATCGAGCCCTCGGCGCTCGGGGGGACCGGTGTCAACCTGTGGCTGCACACCGACGGCCGGGCCGCGGGCCCGCGCCGCCGCCTGCTGCGGCGCACCCGGGCCCACGGCTCCCGCCCCTGACTCCGCGCCGGGGATCGTCCGAAAACTCCTCCTGCCGTGAGGTGAATTCGGAGGACCGCAACCGGAGAGAAGCCGGGCGGGTGATCAGCCGTTCTTCAGGGCCTCCGCGAGGGTGTCGCGCAGCGGCGTGGTCGGCCTTTCGATGAGGCGGGACAGGTCGCCGGGGGTGGCGCCGAGCCAGCCGTCGGCGATGCCGGCGTCGGTCTGGGCGAACATCGCCGCGACCGGCTCGGGCAGGCCGTACGACTCCAGGACCTTGGCGTACTCCGCGACGGGCAGGTCCCGATATTCGACCGGCGCGCCGGACAGCTCGGAGACCAGGGCGGCCAGCTCGGGCAGGCTCCAGGCGACGTCGCCCGTCAGTTCGTACACCGCGCTGCGGTGGCCTTCACCGGTGAGGACGGCCGCCGCGGCGGCGGCGTAGTCGGCGCGTGCCGCCGAGGCGACGCGGCCGTCGCGCGCGCTGCCGGCGATGACGCCGCTCTGCACGGCCTGCCGGGCCGTCGCGACGTAGTTCTCGTGATACCAGCCGTTGCGCAGGAACGCGAAGGGCACCCCGCTCGCGCGGATGTACTCCTCGGTCGCCTTGTGCTCGGGCGCGAGCCCCAGCGGGGTGGTGTCGGCGTGCACGATGCTGGTGTAGGCGAGCAGCTCCACACCGGCGGCCTTGGCGGCGTCCACCACGGCCTTGTGCTGGCCGACGCGCCGGCCGACCTCGCTGCCGGAGATGAGCAGGACCTTGGTGGCGCCCTCGAACGCCGGTCCGAGCGTGTCGGGGCGGTCGTAGTCGGCCTCGCGCACCTGGACGCCGCGCTCGGCCAGGTCGGCCACCTTCTCCGGGCTGCGTACCGCCGCGACGATCCGCTCGGCGGGCACGCGCCCGGAGAGCTCCTCGACGACCAGACGGCCGAGGTGTCCGGAGGCTCCGGTCACGACGATCATGGTTTCTCCCTCCACGGGACTTTCCCTTGGTTAGTGCTTTCTATCAGAAAGCACTATGGGAGCGTAAGCTGGCGGACATGGAGGAGTTCGAGGACTTCGTCGCCGATGTCTTCTCGCGGAAATGCACATCGCGCTCGGTGCTGGAGACGATCACCGGCCGGTGGGCGATCCTGGCGCTGGCGGCCCTGTACGAGGCGCCCTACCGATTCAACGCGCTGCGCCGCCGCGTCGACGGGGTGAGCGAGAAGATGCTGTCCCAGACCCTCCAGGCACTCGAACGCGACGGCATGGTGCTGCGCGAGGCCGAGCACACGATCCCGCCCCGGGTCGAATACAGCATCACCCCGCTCGGGCGCGAGGCCGCCGAGCGCCTGCTTCCCCTCATCGCCTGGGCGGAGGAGCGCATGCCCGACGTCGTGGCGGCCCGCCTGCGCCACGAACGACGCTGACCGGGCGTCGGTGCAGGTCACCGGTGGTTTGCTCGCCGATGGGCGGTTCAACCCGTTGCCATACACGCAGTTAACGTGGCGAGACTGTCGAAGCCATTTCCGGGCAGGCACGATGTCTTGTGAACGACATTCAGCACCACGATCCCGCGCGCGGGGTGTCCGGGACCGGCCGGGCCGTGCGCGGGCGCGACCATAGAGCCGGTGGGCTCCGGGACCTTCCCGGCGCGACCGCCGAGCCGGAGGGCGAGGAGGTCCAGTGAGGGAGATCTGGCCGGGGGATTCCTATCCGCTCGGGGCGACGTACGACGGCGCGGGCACCAACTTCTCGCTCTTCTCCGAGGTGGCCGAGCGCGTCGAGCTGTGCCTTTTCGACGACGACGGCAACGAGGAACGCGTCACGCTGAGCGAGGTGGACGGCTTCGTCTGGCACTGCTACCTACCCGGTGTGGGGCCGGGCCAGCGGTACGGCTACCGCGTCCACGGGCCCTACTCGCCCGCCGACGGCCTGCGCTGCAACCCCGGCAAGCTGCTGCTCGACCCGTACGCCAAGGCGGTGGAGGGCTCGGTGCAGTGGGACCAGGCGGTCTACGGATACCGCTTCGGCGAGCCGGACAGCCGGGACGACAGCGACTCGGCGCCCTACGTGCCGAGGTCGATCGTCGTCAACCCCTTCTTCGGCTGGGGACACGACCGGCCGCCTGCCACGCCGTACCACGACACGGTGATCTACGAGGCGCACGTGCGCGGCCTGACGATCAGCCACCCGAAGATCCCCGAGCGGATCCGGGGCACGTACGCCGCCCTGGGCCACCCCGAGATCATCGACCACCTCACCTCGCTCGGCGTCACCGCGATCGAGCTCATGCCGGTGCACCAGTTCGTGACCGACCACATGCTGGAGAAGCGCGGGCTGTCCAACTACTGGGGCTACAACACGATCGGGTTCTTCGCGCCGCACAACGCGTACTCCAGCTCGGGGCAGCGCGGCGGGCAGGTGCTGGAGTTCAAGGCGATGGTGAAGGCCCTACACGAGGCGGGCATCGAGGTGATCCTCGACGTCGTCTACAACCACACGGCGGAGGGCAACCACCTGGGCCCGACCCTGTCGATGCGGGGCATCGACAACGCCAACTACTACCGCCTGGTCGAGGACGACCGGCGCTACTACATGGACACCACCGGCACCGGCAACAGCCTGCTGATGCGCAGCCCCCACGCGCTGCAGTTGATCATGGACTCGCTGCGTTACTGGGTCCGCGACATGCACGTGGACGGCTTCCGCTTCGACCTCGCGGCCTCCCTCGCCCGCGAGCTGCACGAGGTCGACCGGCTGAGCGCGTTCTTCGACCTCGTGCAGCAGGACCCGGTGCTGTCGCAGGTCAAGCTCATCGCCGAGCCGTGGGACGTCGGCCCCGGCGGCTACCAGGTCGGCAACTTCCCGGCCCGCTGGACCGAGTGGAACGGCCGCTATCGCGACACGATCCGCGACCTGTGGCGGGGCGAGCCCGCCGCGCTGCCGGAGTTCGCCAGCCGTCTCACCGGGTCGAGCGACCTCTACCAGGACGACAGCCGCCGCCCGGCCGCGTCGATCAACTTCGTCACCTGTCACGACGGGTTCACGCTCCAGGACCTCGTGTCGTACAACGACAAGCACAACGAGGCCAACGGCGAGGACAACCGCGACGGCGCCGACGACAACCGCGCCTGGAACTGCGGGGTGGAGGGCCCGGCCACCGGCCCGGTCGCCCAGCTCCGTGAACGGCAGAAGCGCAACTTCCTGGCCACGCTGTTCCTGTCGCAGGGCGTGCCGCTGCTGTCGCACGGCGACGAGATCGGCCGCACCCAGCAGGGCAACAACAACTCCTACTGCCAGGACAACGAGATCAGCTGGGTCGACTGGGGCGCGATCCTGGACGCCAATGCGCGGGCCGACGCGGGCACCAGGGAGAAGCGCCAGCTCCTCGACTTCACCCGGCGCCTGGCCCGGCTGCGCCGCGACCACCCGGTCTTCCGCCGCCGCCGCTTCTTCTACGGCCGGCCCGTACGCGGATCGCACGACGAGCTGAGCGACATCGCCTGGCTCACGCCGTCCGGCACGGAGATGACCGACGCCGACTGGACCAACGGCTACGCCAAGGCGCTGGCGGTGTTCCTGAACGGCGACGCAATCACCGAGCCCGACCGGCGCGGCCGGCGGATCAGCGACGACTCGTTCCTGCTGCTGTTCAACGCCCACCACGAGGTGATCAAGTTCACGATCCCGGACGACTACGGCGAGCTGTGGGCCACCGACCTGGACACCGCGATGCCGGTGATGCGCGAGTCGCGCGTGTGCCGGGCGGGCGAGGCCGTGCCGGTGAGCGGCCGGTCGGTGCGGGTGCTGCGCAGGGTCCGGCCGGGGCTGGGGTCCTGACCAGCGCCGATGCCCGAATAGAGTGCGCTTCGGCCGTCGGCCGGCGCGACACCGGGCAGGAGGGGAGCTGCTCGTGCGCTCCTCCTGCACGGTGCTTCTCCTGCACGGTGCTTCTCCTGTCCGGGCGGTGGTGGCAGGGGCGCGCCCGTGCCGTGCACTATGAACACGACCTCCGGAAACGCGCGGTGAAAGGCGGTTCGGTGACTTCTACCTATCGGGTGCAGCTGACGCCCGGCTTCGGATTCGCCCAGGCCGCGAGTCTCGTCGGATATCTCCGTGACCTGGGGGTGGGCCACCTTTATCTGTCGCCGATCCTCCAGTCGTGCCGGGAGTCGCAGCACGGCTACGACGTGACCGACCACAGCCGCGTACGCGAGGAGTTCGGCGGCGAGGAGGGCCTGCGGGCGCTGGCGGCCGAGGGCATGCCGCTGATCTCCGACATCGTGCCCAACCACATGACCGTCCCGGTGCCCGAGTCGGACAACGCCCAGCTATGGGCGGCGCTGCGCGACGGGCCGGGGTCGCCGGCCGCCCGGTGGTTCGACTTCCAATGGCCGGTCACCCTGCCGCTGCTCGGCGACGACGCGAGCGAGGCGCTGCGCGTGGACGGCGACGTGCTGCGTTATCACGACCACGCGTTCCCGATCAGGCCCGGCACCGGGCACCTGCCGCTGCCGGAACTGCTGGAGGCCCAGCACTACCGGCTGGCCCACTGGCGGGAAAGCCCCGGTTATCGGCGGTTCTTCGACGTGTCGTCGCTGATGGGCCTGCGCGTGGAGGACCCCGAGGTCTTCGAGGCCACCCACGCCGTCACCTTCCGCCTCATCGAGGAGGGACTGATCCACGGACTGCGCGTCGACCACCCCGACGGCCTGGCCGACCCCCGCGGCTACCTGCGGCGGCTGCGCCCCCACGTGCCCGGGCCGCTGTGGGTGGAGAAGATCCTCATCGACGGCGAACGGCTGCCCGCCGACTGGCCGTGCGACGGCACCACCGGATATGACGCGCTCAACATGGTCACCCGGCTGTTCGTCGACCCGGCCGGCCGCGACGCGCTGGTCGAGACGTTCGGCCGTCACACCGGTGTGCGCGACGACTACGAGACCGTGCGTCACGACTCCAAGAAGCACGTGATCGACCTGTTCTTCTCCGGCGAGATCGACCGGCTGACCGGTGATCTCGGCGATCCGGCGCTGCGCGAGGCAGTCGTGGAGCTGCTGGCCGCGATGCCCGTCTACCGGGCGTACGTGAACCCGGGCGAGCAGCCGTCCGCCGAGTCGGAGGCGATCATCCGGGAGGCGGCCGGGGTGGCGGCCACCAGGACCGACCCCGCCGCGGTGGCCAAGGTCGCCGACCTGGTCCTGTACGGCCCGCCGGAGGCGGTCACCCGCTTCCAGCAGACCTGCGGGCCGGTGATGGCCAAGGGCGTGGAGGACACCGCGCTCTATCGGTGGTATCCGCTGGCCTGCCTCAACGAGGTCGGCGGGGAACCGGACAGGTTCGGGGTGTCGCCCGCCGAGTTCCACGCGTTCTGCGCCGGCCTGCCGCCGCGCACCATGACCACGCTGTCCACCCACGACACCAAGCGGTCGGAGGACGTGCGCGCCCGCCTGGCCGTGCTGTCGGAGCTGCCCGAGGAGTGGACGGCGGCCGTCGACTCCTGGGCCGCGGCCGTGTCGTTCGATCCCCGGCTCGACTACCTCGCCTGGCAGTCGCTGATGGCGGCCTGGCCGATCCGGCTCGACCGCTTCACCGACTATCTGCTCAAGGCGGCACGCGAGGCCAAGACGTCGATCTCCTGGCTGAACCCCGACCTGGCGTACGAGGAGGGCGTCAGGGACTTCGCCCGGCGGGCCATCGACGCCTGCGGCTACTCGGTCGCCGCGTTCACCGAGATCGTGGACCGCTACGCGCGGGTCAACTCGCTGGGGCAGAAGGCCGTCCAGCTCCTCATGCCGGGCATACCAGACGTCTACCAGGGCAACGAGATCACCGACTTCTCGCTGGTCGATCCGGACAACCGGCGGCCGGTGGACTTCGAACGCCGCCGCCGGCTGCTCGCCGAGCCCGACGACAGCTGGGACGGTCAGAAGATCCGCGTCACCGCCGCCGCCCTCCGGCTGCGGCGGCGGCTCGACCCCGAGGCGCCGTACGCGCCGATCGAGGCGGGGGAGCACGCGGTGGCGTTCACGCGCGGCGTTCCCGGGCAAGGGACGGCCGCCGTCGTGGTCGCGACCCGGCTGCCGGTCGGGCTGGAGCGCAAGGGCGGCTGGGGGAGTGAGACGATCACGCTGCCGCCGGGGCGCTGGCGCGACCTGCTCACCGGCGCCGAGCACGCCGGCGAGGTGCGGATGGCCGCCCTGCTGTCGGCCTGTCCGGTCGCGATTCTCGAAGCCTGATCAGCGGGGGGAGACGACGCATGTTCGAGGTGTGGGCGCCGGCGGCGGCGCGGGTCGAGGTCGAGCACGGGGGTGCCCGGCACCCGATGGCGCGAAGCGAGGGCGGCCGGTGGACCGCCCCCGGCGACGAGCACGACCTCGACTACACCTTCTGGGTGGACGGCGACGGGCCGTTCCCCGACCCCCGCACGCGGCGGCAGCCGTACGGGGTGAACGGCCCGAGCCGGGTCTACCACCACGACAGGTTCGCCTGGACCGACCAGAGCTGGCACGGACGCGACCTGCGCGGCGGGGTGATCTACGAGCTGCACGTCGGCACGTTCTCGCCCGAGGGCACCTTCCAGGGGGTGGCCGACCGGCTCGATCACCTGGCCGGTCTCGGCGTCGACTTCGTCGAGATCATGCCGGTGCCGCCGGTGCCGGGGAGGCGCAACTGGGGCTACGACGGCGTGGACCTCTACGCGGTCTTCGAGGAGTACGGCGGGCCCGACGGGCTGAAGAGCCTGGTGGACGCCTGCCACCGGGCCGGTATCGGCGTGATCCTCGACGTCGTCTACAACCACCTCGGGCCGTCCGGCAACTACCTGGCCAGGTTCGGGCCCTACTTCCACGACGCGAAGGGGTCCTACTGGGGCGACGCGGTCAACCTCGACGGGCCCGGCTCGGACGAGGTGCGCCGCTACTTCATCGAGAACGCCCTGCAGTGGCTGCGCGACTACCACGTCGACGGGCTGCGCCTCGACGCCGTGCACGCCCTGCACGACAAGCGCGCCGTCCACTTCCTGGAGGAGCTGTCGGCCGAGGTCGACGCGCTGTCTGCCGCCGTGGGCCGTCCGCTGACGCTCATCGCCGAGTCGGACCTCAACGACCCCCGCATGGTCACCCCGCGCGAGGCCGGCGGCCTCGGTATGCACGCGGCCTGGAACGACGACGTCCACCACGCCATCCACGCGAACGTCACGGGGGAGAGCAACGCCTACTACGGCGACTTCGCCACCCTGTCGTCCCTGGCCAAGGTGCTTACGTCCGGCTATTTCCACGACGGCACCTACTCGTCGTTCCGCGGCCGTTCGCACGGCAGGCCGGCGACCGGGGTGCCCGGCCACCGGTTCGTCTGCTGCGCGCAGAACCACGACCAGATCGGCAACCGGCCCGAGGGCGACCGCATGCGGCCCGACCAGCTCCGCCTCGCCTCCGGGCTGCTGCTGACCTCGCCGTTCACCCCGATGCTGTTCATGGGCGAGGAGTGGGGGGCGACCACGCCGTTCTACTTCTTCACCGACCACTTCGAGCCGCACCTGGCGGCGGGCGAGGGCGAACGGCGCAGGAGGGAGTTCGAGGGCTTCGGCTACGACTGGAAGGCCCCCGAGCCGGGCGACGAGACGACATTCCTGAGCTCCAAGCTCGACTGGGAGGAGCCGGCCAAGGGCGAGCACGCCGCGCTGCTGGGCTGGTATCGCGACCTGATCGCGCTCCGCAAGTCGCGTCCCGACCTCACCGATCCCCGCCTCGACCGGGTGCGGGTCGAGGTGGACGAGGACCGGCGCGTCGTGGTGATCGAACGCGGCTCACTGCGGATCGCCGCCAACTTCGCCGAAGGCCCGGTGCCCGTACGGCTGGCCGCGTCACGGCTCCTGCTCGCCTCCGACGACTCCGTCCGCCTGACCGGTCATGTCCTCGACCTCCCCGCCCGCTCCCTGGCTGTCCTGGAGGTGTAGCTCAGGGGCGCGGAGCGAGCACGTCGACGATGATCCGACGTGCGGTCGCGACCACCTCGTCGCGGCCGTACGGCGCGCCGCCGGCCAGCGCCTCGTGAAGCGTGCCGTGCGCGCCGTGGTAGACCACGTTCGCGAAGGCCGCCGGGTCGCAGGGCCGCAGGGCGCCCGCGTCCACACCGCGCCGGATCGCCTCGGCGATCACCTCGACCACCCTCTGGTCGATCTCCCGGCAGAGGGCGAGAGCCCGGGCGTCGGCGGAGCCGTACACGATGCGGTGCAGGTCGGCGTGCGCCACGGCGTGGTCGATCAGCCGTTCCAAGAGGGCGGTCAACGCGCCTGCGGCGGTGGGATCCGCGAGCGCCTTGCCGGCCAGGTCGAGGAAGCCGTTCACGTATCGCTCCCACAGCGCCGCCACCAGGTGGTCCTTCGACGGGAAGTACAGGTAGAAGGTGCCTTCGGCCACGTCGGCGCGGGTGGTGATGTCGCTGACGGTGGCCTCGTCGACGCCGCGTTCGGCGAAGACCGCCAGCGCGGCGTCCAGCAGATCCGCCCGCCGCTCCTCGCCTGGCTTGATCACCCGTCTTCTCGCCACCGCGTCCTCCCATTCGACGCCCTCGGCGTGGACCGTTCGGTGACGCTCGTCGCGCTGGCGTTCGGTGCGGGAGCGCCTCGTGCCGGAGCTCCGCTACCGGGGCTTCAAGCGCGCCCTGCTGTCGGCCGTCCGCAACCTGCCGATCCACCGGGCGGAAGACCTTTACCGCAGGGTCGATGCGAGCGACCTGCCCGTCCAGCTCGTCTGGGGCCGTCAGGACCCCGTGACCCCCATGCCGCCCGAGAGCCGTGTCCACGAGGTGTTCTCGAACGCCGACATCCGATTGCTGGACGGGGTGGGCCATCTGCCTCACTGGGAACGCCCCGGCGAGACCGCCCGAAATCCTCCTGGAGTTTCTCAGCGTGCGGGATTGAGCACCCTCCGCACTCACGATGCCGGTCGCGGCGAGACGCTCACGCCCTGCCGAGGATGAGGTCGGCGGCGTGCCAGGCCATCGCCATGATGGGGCCGTTCAGGTTGCCCGAGATCATGGTGGGCAGCACCGAGCAGTCGACGATCCGCAGGTTGTCGAGTCCTCGCACGCGCAGCCGCGAGTCGACCACGTCGTCGTCGTGCGGGCCCATGGCGCAGGTGCCCATCGCGTGGTAGCCGCAGTAGCCGCCGCCGAGCGCCGCGTCGATGATCTCCTCGTCCGAGTCGACCCCGGGACCGGGGAACGTCTCGGACGCCAGCCGTCCCGCGATGGGCTCCTGGGCGAAGTACTCGCGCATGCGGCGGAACAGGTCGACGCCGACCTGCCGGTCGTGCTCGGAGCCGAAGTAGTTGGGCTCGATGTGGAGCGGCGCGGCGGGGTCTCCGGAGGTGATGGCCACGCTGCCCTCCGCGGTCGGGCGGAGGATCTCGGCGACGACCGAGACTCCGGGTTGCCGCTCGACCGTGACCGTCTCGCCCGCCCGGTAGGTCGCCACCGACCACGGCCCCATCAGCAACTGGGCGTCCGGCCGGTCCAGCTCGGGGCGGGTCTTGAGGAAGGCGATCACATCGTAGGCCGGGGCGGCGAGCGGGCCCCTGTGGTTCATCAGGTAGCGCAGCGCGGTGAGGCCCTGCCGCAACGGCGTGGACAGCATGCGGTTGTAGCCCAGGTCGTCCTTCAGCCGGAACTTCAGCGCCAGGCACCGGTGCTCGCGCATGCGGGCGCCGACCATCGGCCGGTCCAGCCGGACCTCCACGCCGGCCGCCCGCAGCACCTCCGCGGGGCCGATGCCGGACGACTGCAGCAGCTTCGGCGTGCCCAGGCTGCCCAGCGACAGGACGACCTCGCGGGCCGCCCGATATTCGACGGTGGCGCCGCCGGCGTCGCGGGCGGTGACCCCGACGACCTTGTCGCCGTCGAACAGCAGCCCGGTCACCGTCGTCCCGGTCACGACGGTGAGGTTGCTCCGGTGGCGTACGGGGTGGAGGAAGGCACGGGCCGTGCTGAACCGCCGCCCGTCCTTGATGGTCGCCATCGCGTGGCCGACGCGTTCGTCGTCGGACTCGTTGATGTCCGGCATCGCGGTCAGGCCGAGCGCGGCGCCGGATGCGATCATCTCGTCGCAGAGCGGATCGGGGTCGCGCGGAGGGGACACGTGCAGCGGCCCGCCTGCCCCGCGCGTCGCCGTGGCGCCCAGGGCGTTGTCCTCCATCGCCCGGAAGATCGGCAGGATCGTGTCCCAGCCCCAGCCGGGGTTGCCGAGCCGTACGAGCTCGTCGTAGTCGGCGCGGTGGCCGCGGTTGTACACCATGCCGTTGATGGAGCTCGACCCGCCGAGCACCCGGCCGCGCGGCCAGATCTCGGCCTGTCCGTCGGGCCCGAACGGCTGTGTCCGGTAGTGCCAGACCTTCCGCGGATCGTCGAAGAGCTTCCCGAACCCCTTGGGCACCTGGTAGAGCGGGTGACGGTCGGCGCCGCCCGCCTCGACGAGCAGCACGCGGACGGCGGGATCCTCCGACAGCCGGTTCGCCAGGACACATCCGGCCGAACCGGCGCCGATCACCAAATAGTCGATCATTCACCCCATCTTGCCCACATCGCTCGGGCGGGGATAGATCTCAGGCGGCCTGGGCGGCGGGCAGTTCGAAAGTGACGGTGTCGGGGACGGCGGTGTAGAGCCGCCAGCTCAGGCAGGTGCGCTGGGCGACGACGGTCACGTGCAGGCCGCGGCCCGCAAGCCAGAGGGCGAGGTCGGCGAAGTAGCCGTCGCCCGACCCGATCACCGCCCGCTCGAACCGCAGGTCCACCCGGGTCGTACGGGCCGCGTCGTCGAGGGCATGGTCGGCGCCGTCCGGGCCCGAACGGGCCAGCAACTGCACCCCGCTCAGCACGATCCCCACGGGGACGAGCGCGTTGTGGTTGACCGCCACGATGAACTGGTCGAGCGGCCCGACCGGCACCGTCCGCTGGTAGGTGCTCATCACCCGCCGTACGTCATGGCTGCTCGGCAGGGGAGATCCGGTCAGGTTCTCGATGTCCAGGAGATGGATCGCGCGCCCGCGACGCAGTGACCTGAGGCGAGTGATGGGGGTGCTCACGATCCTTGCTCCCTTCCATGCCGACTCCAGGCGTCCATTAGAGCATGTGTTGACACAATCAACCAGACCTTGGCGCGACGTTGCCCAGGTCCAGGGCATCGGATATCGTCCGGTCGGATCGAAGAACCAGCGGAAGGGCGGAGCGGCGTGCGGCGAGACGTACACGTCACCGCGGCGGACATCGCCCGCCTGGCCGGCGTGGGACGTGCGGCGGTCAGCAACTGGCGGCGCAGGCACGACGACTTCCCCGAGCCCGTGGGAGGCACGTCCACCAGCCCGGCCTTCTCCCTCGCCGAGATCCGCGAGTGGCTGCGCGGCCACACCGAGGGCAGGGACCTCCCCCTGGACGAATGGCTCTGGCAGGACCTGCGCACCACCGTCGTCGACGACGACCTCGCCGACCTGATCGCCGACCTCGGGGCCTTCCTCGTGTACGTGCAGCACGAGGCCGACGACTGGGCCAGGCTCTCGGCCGGGACCGACGAGGAGGTGGCGCGGGAGCTTCCGGCCCGGGTGCGCGCGGCGTGCGCGGAGACCGTCAGCGCGGAGGCGTTCCCGGAGACCGTTCCGGTGACCCGCGTGCCGCTGGTCCGCTCGATCGCCCGGCTGGCCGCCGAACGCGGCGCCCGCGACACCTTCGAGTTCCTGCGTGAGCGTTACTTCGAGGTGCACACCCGGCGCGTCTACTCCACGCCCGTCGAGATCGTGATGCTGACGCTCGACCTCGTGGGCGACGGGTTCCGCTCCCTGCTCGACCCCGCCTGCGGCTCGGGCCGCATCCTCGGCCGGGCGCTCGAACGCGCGCCGGGGGCCCGGCTGCTCGGCCAGGACGTCGATCCCGTGGCCGCCCGGCTCACCGCCGTACGGCTCGCGCTGCGCTGCGACACCGCGCGGATCAGGCCGGGAGACTCCCTGCGCGCGGACGCCTTCCCCAGCGAGCTGGTGGACGCGGTGGTGTGCAACCCGCCGTTCAACGACCGCAACTGGGGTTACGAGGAGCTGACGGCCGACCCCCGCTGGGAGTACGGCCTGCCGCCGCGCGTGGAGCCGGAGCTGGCCTGGGTGCAGCACGCGCTCGCCCACCTGGCGCCCAGAGGCGTGGCCGTGCTCCTCATGCCTCCAGCCGTCGCCTCCCGCAGATCGGGCCGCCGGATCAGGTCCCAGCTGCTGCGGCGCGGCGCGCTGCGCGCGGTCATCGCGCTTCCGCAGGGCGCCGTGCCCAACGTGGCGGTCGGCCTGACGCTGTGGATCCTGTGCCCGCCGCCCGAGGGCGGCACGCCGAGTCATGTGCTGATGGTGGACACCTCCGGCAGGCCGGACGACTACGCCGGGGTGGCCGCCGCTGCCTGGCGCGAGTTCAGCGCCGGTCGCGAGCTGGACGAGCCGGGCGTCAGCAGGTCGGTCCCGCTCGTCGATCTACTTGACGAGGACGTGGACCTCACCCCCGCCCGCTACCTGTCCACGGTCGCCGACGACCTGTCACCGGAGCGCATCGCCGGAGCCCGATCCCGGCTCGACGAGCTGCTGGGGAGCGTCGCCCGGCTGCTGCCGTCCGTCGCGGCGGCGCCGGCGGACGAGCTCGCCCTGGTCCCGCTGCCCGAGCTGGTGCGGCGCGGCATGCTCGTGGTCGAGCAGCAGACGCCGGCCCGGCCGGGGGACGAACCGCTTCGGGGCGCGCCGGTGCTCACCGTCGATGACGTGCTGGCGGACCGGACCGCGACGGGATCCTCGGAGCAGGCCGGAGCCCGGCCGATCGTCACCCGGCCCGGCGACGTCGTGGTGCCGCAGGTCGTGGCCGCCCCGGTCGCGCGGGTGGTGACGAAGGGCGACGCCCTGCTCGGCCCCCACCTGTCCCTGCTGCGGCCCGATCCCGAGGTGCTCGACCCCGACTTTCTCGCCGGTTTCCTCTGCGCGTCCGTGAACGTCCGCCACTACACCTCCATGTCCTCGCGCTATCGGGTCGACGTACGGCGTGCCGAGCTGCCGCTGCTGCCGTTGGAGGAGCAACGCCGATATGGCGCGGTGTTCCGGCGCCTGGCCGACTTCCGGTCGGCCCTGCGGGAGGCGGCGATGCTCGGCGAGGACCTGGTCAGGCTGGTGGCCGACGGCCTCACGCACGGCGCCGTACGGCCGCCGAGTAGGGTCGGCTGACGTGAGCGGTGAGCTGGAGCACCTGGCCGCCCGGCTGCGCGAGTTCGTCCGCGAGCGCGACTGGGAGAGGTTCCACACGCCCAAGAACCTGGCGATGGCCCTCGCCGGAGAGGCGGGGGAGCTGGTCGCCGAGTTCCAGTGGCTGACGGCCGAGGAGTCGTGCGACCTCGGCGAGGACGCCCTGCGCAGGGTCCGCGCCGAGCTCGGGGACGTGACGCTGTATCTGGTCAGGCTGGCCGACGCGCTGGGCGTCGACCTCGCCGAGGCGGCGCACGCCAAGCTGGACGAGAACGAACGCCGCTACGATCCCGAGACCTATCGCGGCTCGGCCAGGAAGGCGCCCCCGCTGACCTCGTGACGGCGTCCGGTCACGACTCCGGGCGGCGCGGCGGGGGCGGCGTCATCGATGCCTTCTGCGGCCTGGCGGCCGACGGCCAGGCGAGGAGCTGGAACCAGACGGACTTGCCGTACGGCGTGAGGGTCCAGCCCCAGTGGTGGGAGCATGCCTGGACGATCGCGAGCCCCCGGCCGTACGGGTCGAGTGCGCCGGCACGGCGCAGCCGGGGGAGCGCGGGGCAGGGGTCGTGGACGTCCACGACGAGCAGGTCGTTCTCCCGGCTGACCGTGACCCGGACCGTGCTCGCCGCCGATGCCGCGCCGATGCCGGTAGTGCCGTGGACGAGCGCGTTGGTGACGAGTTCCGAGGCCAGGAGTTCGGCGACCTCCGGGACGTCGCCGGCCGCGTTCCAGTCGGTGGCCACATCCTTGACGAACCGCCGGGCCGAGGCGACGCAGCGGATGTCGCGGGGCAGCCATTTCTCGCCGAGGACGGGGACGAGCCGGTCGGGCGTGTAGCGATATTCGGCCAGCACCGTGCGGGCCGCGATTGCCTCGGTCATCGGCGTACTCCCGTTGTCGAAAATCCACGTCCGGACTGTCTGCTCACGACTACTGTAAGTGTCGATTTCGTTACCAAGAACGACATTTGAAGGTCGTGTCCATTCGTTGAACTCCGACACGAGGGGACGTTGTGGTCGATATCTACTCACCACAGGCGATATGGGGCAGAGAATTACGGCACTACCGGCAGGCGGCGGGGCTGACCCAGGCCCAGATGGCCCACAAGGTGCATTTCAGCGAGTCGCTGATCAGCGGTGTCGAGACGGGCCAGCTTCCGGCCAGCGCGGAGTTCGCGCGGTGCTGCGATGAGGCGCTGTCCACAGGCGGCGCGCTCTATCGCCTGCTCGACTGGCGCAAGGGCCAGGTCTCCCCCTCCTGGTTCGGCAAGTGGCGCGACAAGGAACAGGTCGCCACCACACTTCGCTCCTATCAGCCGCTTGTCATACCCGGCCTGCTGCAGACAGAGGCGTACGCCCGCGTGCTGTTGTCGGGGGACGAGACGGCGGTGGCCGCACGGCTGGACCGTCAGCGGATCCTCACCCGCGAGGATCCGCACCCTCCGATCCTCCGATGCGTCATCGACGAGGCCGTTTTGCATCGGCCGATCGGGGCACCGCTGGTCATGCGCGAACAACTGCATCACCTGCTGGCGATGGTGGGCCCGAGGCTGAGCATTCAGGTCGTCCCGCATGGGATGCATTCGGGCTTGCTCGGTGGGTTCTCCATTGCGACGCTGGACGGAGGAAACGATCTGGTCTATATGGAGACGGCCGTCCGAGGCCTCACTACGAGCGACCAAGAGGACGTCACGGCAGCCATCGAGTGCTTCGAATCCATCCGCACCGAGGCGTTGCCGCTGAGCATGTCCACCGACCTCATCAGAAAGACAGTGGAGGAGAGATGGACCTGAGCCGGGCGCGCTGGCGCAAGTCGAGCTACTCGGGAAGCAATGGCGGGGACTGCGTCGAGGTGGCGGAGATCGATGGCGACGGACCCGAGCACAAGAGCGGCCGGTTGATCGCCGTACGGGACTCGAAGGACCCCGACGGCCCGGTGCTGTTCTTCACACCTGAGGAGTGGAAGGCGTTCCTGCTCGGCGTCCACGCCGGCGAGTTCGAGCCCACCCCCTGAGGCCGCGGCCCGTCCAGTAGGCCGTGCCGTTGCGGGGTCCTAAGGTTCAAGAAGGCATGGCACGACCAGGGAACGGGAGTGGACGATGTACCTCGCCGAGGTCAAGGTCTCCGGCATTCGCGGGTTCTCCGGCCCCCGGAGCGTGGACCTTCGGCTTACCCGTCCCGACGGCAGCCATGCGGGCTGGACGGTCCTGGCCGGCCGCAACGGTTCGGGCAAGACGACATTGCTCCGTGCGATGGCGCTGGCGATGGCAGGCCCGTTCGTCGCTCGGAGCCTGGTGCCGGCCTTCGACGGCTGGATCTCCGATGACGAGCAGAAGGGCACCGTCGGAGCGGAAATCGCATTCGACGAGAAATGGGACGGATTTGCGTCTGTCAGGCGGGATGCGAGGAATCCTTTCCCGGTTCGCCTGACCTGGGCCCGGCAGCGGCTCGACGAGTCAGGGCAGTACGGCGCGCAGCCGGCATTGCACGCCGGTGAAAAGACTCCCGCTATGCGGGGGCCGTGGAGGGAAAACCCGCAGGGGTGGTTTGTCGCCGGTTATGGGCCTTTCCGTCGGTTGGTTGGAGGCTCGGCGGATGCCCAGCGGCTCATGCTGGGCACGGGTGCCGTTTCTCGTCTGGCCAGCCTCTTTCACGAGGACGCTTCTCTCGCGGAGAGCGTGAGCTGGCTGATCGACCTGCATTTGCGTCGGCTGGAAGGGCGGCCGGGCGCCGAGCAGTTGCTCTCCTTCGTCATCGACCTCCTGAACGACGGACTTCTGCCCGATGGTTTCCGCGTCGTACGGGTGGACAGCGAGGGCTTGTGGGCCGAGCGGGACGGCCGGTTGATCGCGCTCAGAGAGATGAGCGACGGCTACCGGACCGTCACCGCACTGGTTCTCGACCTGCTGAGGCACATGAGAGATATGTACGGGGGTGCTATCACCGAGGTCTTCCTTGGAGCAGAGCGGTCGGAGGCGGGAAATCCGGTTGTTCATATGCCGGGCGTCGTGCTGATCGATGAGATCGACGTGCATCTGCATGTGAGCTGGCAGAAAAGAATCGGCGAGTGGCTGAAGGCCCACTTTCCGGCTGTTCAGTTCATCGTCACCTCTCACAGCCCGTACATTTGCCAGAGCGCCGACCCCGGCGGGTTGATCAGGCTTGCGGGAGTGGACGAAGACGTTCCTCCACGCGTCGTGGAGCCGGACCTGTATGACCGCATCGTGTACGGCAGCGGTGACGACGCGCTGCTCACGGACCTCTTCGGCATCGACTCGCCCTACTCGGAACGCGCCGAAGAGTTGCGGCGTCGGCTGACCGTGCTCGAACGCGCCGTGCTGCGCGGCAGAGCGACGCCTGCGGAACTGGCCGAGTATGACCGTCTACGCGAAAGGCTCAGCAGCACGTTGACCACGAGAGTGGGCGAGGTGGCCCGGAGGATCGCCGACACGCCATGATCCGCCTATATCGTCTGGCGCTTCCCCCTGAGCTGGCCGAGCAGCTTGATGATCGCACGGGAAAGTTACGAGAGAAACGTGCAGACGGCTCGGTAGCGCGAGCTGAGTGGAAGTCCGCCAGGAACGTCCGGACGCAGCTGACGGTGCATCTCACCGGCATGACCACCGGCATCAGACGATGCATGTACTGCGGTGACGGCCTCGGTACGGACATCGACCACTTCGAGCCGCTCGCCGAGGCGCCGTTACGCGCCTTCGACTGGCCCAACCACCTGCTGGCCTGCTCCCACTGCAACAGCCACCAGAAGCGCGAGCTGTTCCCTCGGGACGAGGACGGCGCACCACTGCTCGTGGACCCTACGGCCGAGGATCCGTACGAGCATCTCGAACTCGTGCTAAGCACCGGCGTCTACGAGGCGTTGACGCGCAGGGGAGACATCACGATCGAGGTCTTCGGCCTTAACCGAGCCGATCTCGTACGGGGCCGCGCCTCCGCCTTCGTCCGGACCGTCTCCATGCTCCGTGATCGGGCCAGGCTGCTCGGCTCGGACGCTGAAGAGGCGGCCGAAATCGTCACGTCCCTGCGCGATCAGCCGTTCGCCGATGTGCTCTACGCCATGCTCCGCTACCGGAGCCTTCCCGGGGCGCATCTTGTCCTGCGCGGCGGGGAAGTCGTCGACGCCCTCGGTGATCCGGCCCTCCAGTTCTGGCCGCACGCCGGCGAGTTCGAGCCGAGCCGGTGACCGGCCCTCGCGCTGATCCGTACGCGAGGGCCGGGCGGGGTGGTCAGCTCTCGATGAGCTGGTGATCGGTCCTGATCCGGCCGTCCTCGCCGAGCGTGAGGAAGTCGAACCCGACCGAGTCCACCTCGCCGGAGGCCGTACGCACCATCTCCCAGTTGAAGCGGACCGCGCCGTGGTGGCCGTTCGCGTTCTCCACGGCCCGGAAGACGTACGTGCCCGGAGCCACCCACTTGTCGTACGACGTGGCGATGCGCTCCTCCAGCTCCGCGTGGCCGTGGGCCTCCATCGACGGGGTGTAGTGGGCGGCGTCGGGGGCGAACAGCCGGGCGATCGACTCGCGGCGTACGGCGGGGTCGGGCTCGTTCCACACGGCGGCGTAGCGGCGGGCCAGGTCGTTGAGATCGTTCATGGTTCTCCTTCGCTGATGACGGGTCAGGCCGTGGCCCTGGCGCGCGGAAGCCACTGGACGAGAGCGGCGATGGCCAGGGTGATGACGATGAGGTGGACGAGCCCGTGCTGGAACGCGACGGTGCCGCCGCCGTGGATAGAACGATCGGTATGCACCGCCCAATTAGATAGACTGGTTGATCTACTGTCAAGTGCGTGCCAGAATCGGCATGTGACGACGAGACCCGGTCCCCGCCAGCGGCTGCTCGACGCCGCCAGGGAGCTCACCTACAGCCAGGGCGTACAGGTGGGCGTCGACGCGATCCTCAAGCAGGCGGACGTCGCGAGACGCTCGCTCTATCAGCACTTCGGCGGCAAGGACGGCCTCGTGGCCGAGGTGCTGCGCAGCGACGGCGGGCTGGACCGCTACCGCCAGGTCATGGACGCGGCGGGGGACGATCCGCGCGAGCGGGTGCTGGCCGTGTTCGACGAGCTCGACGTGATCACCTCGCAGCCGGCCTTCCGCGGGTGCCGTTACACCGCGGCCGAGCTCGCGCTCACCGACCCCGCGCATCCGGCGCACGGGGAGGTGCGGTCCTTCAAGGAGGGCCTGCACCGGTTGATGGCGGCGGAGCTGACCCGCCACGGGCATCCCGCTCCCGACGCGGGCGCCGACCAGCTCCTCGTGCTCATCGACGGCGTGCTCGCCCACGCCGTCACCCGGCCCGCCGCCCGTCCGGCCCTGGCCGCGCGGGCGCTCGCGGAAGCCGTGTTCGCCACGTCGAGATGATTGGCCTCGCCCGAATTTGACTGTTTCGGTCATCTCCTGGTTGATGATCCGCAAAGATGATCGCCAGGACGCCGCCCGGACCGAGGGCGGCGGTTGGGAAAGGACAACGTATGCGCAGGTCCGCGAGTACGGTCGTCGTCGCTGCGGCGCTGGCCGTCGGAGGGCTCGTCGCCAACCCGGCATACGCGATCTCCGCCGGCTACACCCCCGAGGGCGTGTGCGGCTCCGGCTTCGGCCGGGTCAGCGATGACGGCAGCCGGGCGGTGAAGACCCCTTCGGGGCGGGTCTTCGGGCGGGTCTACCTGCTCTACAACCGCAAGACCGGGCAGAACTGCGTCGTCACCATCAAGTCGTCGTACGCCGGCACGGCCACCCGGACGTCCGCGACCCTGGTGACGCAGGTCAGGCGCCACCGCGACGAGCCGGTGACCACCGCGCACAAGAGCGACAGCGGGAAGTACAAGTACTACGCCGGTCCGATCAAGCTGTACGCCAAGGGCCTGTGTGTCAAATACTCGGGCACGATCGCCGACACCCGCATCAACGGCGAGGTCGCGAGCGGCGGTCGCAGCGGATGGGGCAACTGCGGCTGATTCCGGACGTCCGCACCACGGCCCGGTGAGGCCGGCTTGTGGGGGCCGCCCGGCCTGCGCCGGGCGGCCCCTCTCACGTGCGGCTTTCGGGCCGGCCGAAAATGATTGGCGGGCCGGACGGCAGGTCCGATAGAACAGGCGGACCTTCGAGGACGAGAGGAGGGACGAGCCGATGTACACCGAAAACGTCGTGCCGGTTCCTTCCCGGGGTGTGGCCGGACGCTGACCCCTGGGCGCGAGCGGCGCACCTCACCCGAGGAAGTGCAGTGAACCCCGAAAACCTGATCATTCGCCCCATCGCGGGGCGTTCGGAACTCGACCTTTTCCGCCGTCTGCCCTACGTACTGAACGACGAGCTGGACGACGACCTCGCCGCCGGTCGGCGGCGGCCCGAGTGGATGTGGATGGCGTTGCGCGGCGACCACCTCGTCGCACGGTTGTCCTGGTGGGCCCCGCGTGCGGGCGAGCCGCCGGAGCTGCTGGACATCCTCGATCTCGACGACGCCACGCCCGCACCGGCGAGCATCGACGCCGGGGTCCGGCTGTTCGAGACCGCGAGCGCCGCGGTGCTGCCCGCCGGGGTTCGCCCACCGGAGCACAACGCGTACGTCCCCCCGCGGTGGCGCGACGACGCGGAGGCGAGGCGTGCGGTCGAGGGCCGCATCGCCGTACTGGAGCGAACCGGTGCCCGGCCGCTCGTCGAACGGCTGCGGCTGGAGTGGCGTCCGGGCGCGCCCATCGCACCGCCGAGCGGCCGGCTGGCCTTCCGCCCCGTGTCCGGGAGGGAGGAGCTGGTCGCGCTGATGACCCTCGTCCTCGACGGCACGCTCGACGCCCACAGCCGCGCCGACCTCGTCCGCATGCCCGCCGAGCAGGCCGCGGCCCTGCACTACGACGACGAGCTCGCCCACTATCCGAGCCCACGGGAATGGTGGCGGATCGGCACATCACCCGAAGGCGAACCCGTGGGATTCGTCATCCCGGCGCGCAACTCCTACAACGCGATGATCGCGTACATCGGGGTCGTGCCCGCGCACCGCGGCAAGGGCTACATCGACGACCTGCTGGCCGAGGGGACGCGGATCCTCGCGGAGCAGGACGTCCCGCGTGTCCGCGCCGCCACGGATGTCGGGAACGTCCCGATGGCCCAGGCGTTCCTCCGTGCCGGATACGAGGTCATCGGGCGGCGTATCGACATGACCTGGAGCGAAGGCGAGTCCCAGTAGTTCGTCACCCCCGGACCCCGGCGCTCACCGGGTCCGGGGGCCTCCGGGGACCCCTCAGGGCGCCCTTCACGGAGCGTCGCCGCGCGGCGTGCTCACCCGCACACGACCGTCCACACCGGAGACCGTCATCGTGCCGTCGGCGACGAGGCCCGTGATCGAGGCGTCGCGCGGCACGGTGATGTCGTACGCGACACGACACGGGCGGATTCTCGGCTGGCACGCCAGCGTGCAGGAGGAGCGGCCGCCCCACGTCGTCGGGTTCGTCGTCCTGCTGTGCCTCGTGGTCATGCTGGTCGCGTTCCGCTCAATCCTCGTCACCCTGGTCACCGGCCTGCTCAACCTGATCTCCGTGGCGGCGGCCTACTGCATCCTCGTGCTCGTCTTCCAGAATGACTGGGCCGAGCCTGTCCTGGGATTCCAGTCGAACGGCGCCGTCGTCTCGTGGATCCCGTTGATCCTCTTCGTCGTCCTGTTCGGCCTGTCCATGGACTACCACGTGTTCGTGCTCAGCCGGATTCGCGAGGCGGTCGTCAGGGGCGAGGGGGTCAAGGACGCCGTCCGGAGCGGCATCGTCAGGGCCGCGGGGTCGTCACCAGCGCCGCCGTCATCATGGTTGCGGTGTTCGCCCTCCTCGCGACCCTCTCGACGCTGGAGATGAAGCAGCTCGGAGGCGGCCTGGCGGTGGCGATCCTGCTGGACGCGACCGTCGTCCGGGGCCTGCTGCGGCCGGGGCTCCTGGCCCTCCTCGGCCGTCCGGCCTGGCGGGAGGTGCGGTTTCTTCGCAGGCTTCCGTCGGTCGCGCACGACTGACACCGTCCTCGGGCGCCGGGAACGGCGGAGGACACGCGCGGAAAATGGTTTGCGGGTCCCGCCGTCGTCCTCGCTAGGGTGACGCTCATGGGCTGCTTCGCATGCTTCACGAGGATCCGCCGCTCATAGCGGCGGATCCCTTCCTTTCGTACGGCTCCGCCGCCATCGGTGTCCTCGCCGGTGCGGCGCTTCGTGCTGCCCGGCTCCGATCGCGCACTCGCGGAGCACTTTCATGGTTCATCAGGGCGGACGGCACGAGCTCGGCCAGAACTTCCTCGTCGACCGCATGGTGGTCGCACGCATAGGGGACCTCGTCGCCGGGACGACCGGCCCGATCGTCGAGGTCGGCGCGGGCGACGGCGCGCTCACGCTTCCCCTCAGCCGGTACGGCAGGCCGGTGACGGCCGTCGAGGTCGATCCCGGGCGGGCACGCCGGCTGGCCCGGCGCGTCCCGGCCAACGTCACCGTCGTCGCCGCCGACATCCTGCGGTTCCGGTTTCCCCGGCATCCTCACGTGGTCGTCGGAAACCTGCCGTTCCATCTCACGACCTCGATCATGCGGCGGCTCCTCGCGGCGTCCGGCTGGAGAACGTCGGTGCTGCTGGTGCAGTGGGAGGTCGCCCGGCGGCGGGCCGGCGTCGGCGGCGCCAGCATGCTGACCGCCGCCTGGTGGCCGTGGTACGCGTTCGAGGTGCATGCGCGGGTGCCCGCCCGTTCGTTCCGGCCCACCCCCTCGGTCGACGGCGGGCTGCTCACCATGACGCGCAGGGCCGCACCTCTCGTCGATGAGCGGGAGCCCTACCAGGACCTCGTACGCCGGGTCTTCACCGGCCGAGGGCGCGGCCTCGCGGAGATCCTCGAACGCACCGGATGCCTGGACCGCCGGGCCGTACGCGCCTGGGCGCGTGAGGCCGGGGTGGCGCCCAACGCGCTGCCCAAGGACCTGACCGCCGATCAGTGGGCGTCCCTCTGGCGGGAAGTGGCGCGGAACCGGCGGCCAGGCCTGTGATGATGTCCTTTTCCCCGCATCGTGGACGAAAGGAATCACGTGAACGATCTGGTCGCCCGGCTGTGGCGGAGCATCGGCGGCTCATTGCAGTGGCGGCTGCTGTGGATGTCGCAGGCGAAGTTCATGATCGGCGTCACGGGGATCGTTCGCGACGGAGACGGGCGGGTTCTGTTGCTCCGGCACCGGTTGTGGCCGGAAGGCCGGCAATGGGGGTTGCCCACCGGCAGCGCCAAGAAGAGGGAGACGTTCCAGGACACGGTCGTCCGGGAGGTGCGTGAAGAGACCGGTCTGACCGTGCGCGTCGGCGAGCTCGTCCAGCTCAGGAGCGGCTACCGGCTGCGGGTCGAGGTGGCGGCGTACGAGGCCGAGTTCGTGGGCGGCACGATGAAGCTCGACCCCAGGGAGATCCTGGAGGCCCGGTGGTGCGCGCCCGACGACCTGCCGGAGGGGACGTTGGAGGCCCATCGGCTCCTGATCTCGGGCAGGGCCGGTTAGAGGGCCGATCGGACGGTCGCCGGACAGGTTGGTCGACCGGCGACCTGTGGATAGGGGTGATGCGGCACGGAGATTCGCCCGTTCTGTTCGCCGACTATCCACAGAATGGCGTTCGGCCGGGCCGGGCGACGGTGGTTTCGCGCAGGCTGTGGACCTGCGGCAGTGCGGGGAGCGGCAGGCGCGGGGCCGTCTGCTCCTACGGCACTTCCCGCGGCCGCTTCGGCGGTTGTAGATGCAGCACGTCGCGGAGGAGGAGCCATGCGAATCACCTATCCCGTGCCCGCGCAGACCTCGTCGGTCTTCGTCGTCGTCACGGACCGCACGCCGACCGATCTCACGTCGATCGTCCCCTGGCGGATGGGGCCGTCACACCGGCGCGCCGCCAGGGACGCGCTCGGCACGCCACGGCTGAGGCTGGAGGCGTTCCGGTCGACGCGCTCCCCGTGGCGGCGCATGGACCTGAGCACCGAGGACCTCAAACGGGTGAGACGGGCCCGCCACCATGTGGTGGTGACGAGCACCGCACCCGTCGAGGAACAACCCGAGGCCGCCCAGGTCGCCCGGGCGGCCGCGCGCGGCATCGCGGAGGCCTACCACGGCGTGTTGTACGACCCGCTCACCGGAGCGGCCGTCTACCACTGCGCCGAGTGCCCGGGGGAACGGCGCGACTTCGACCTCGGCGACGACTGGCTGGGCTGGAGGGTGTCGTGCGCCGACGAGGAGCACGCCTGTGTCCTCGGCCTCGGTACTGCCGCACCCGTGGGAGCCGATGCCGGCGGGGGTTGCTCGTGCCTGGTCACGATCTCGCGCGGCCTGCGGCGTTTCGGCCTGCCGGAGATCGCGTTGACCGGCCTCGCCTGCGCGCACAGCCTGTGTGCGGTGACCGTCCTGCGGGCCGTGGCAGAGTCGCTGCTCGCGGGTCACTTCGCCTGGCTGTCCTCCGGCTCCCGGTGGCAGACCGAAACGCCGCCGCCCTGCCGCGCCGTCGCCCGCCGCCTCCGGATGGCGGGCATCGACTACGCCGTGCTGTCCGGCGGAGCGGGGCCAGACAGCTCCGCCCAGGTCCCCGGCACCGAGCACGGGGCTGAGCCCGGCATGTCCGAGGGGTTGCGTGGGCGGCTCGTTGTGTGGGCGGGTCGGCCGGATCGGGAGAGCGGCCGCATGGCGAACGCCGAGCACGAGGCCGAGCCCGGCACCGTGCACGAGGAGAACGGGCTCCTGCGCGTGCGTCTCACACCGGCCGCCGCCGCGCGCTCGTGCCTCAAGCTCGGCCTGCCGGGCGGTCACGGCGGGAACCCTCACCCGCACCACACCGCGGGGCTGCTGGTCGCCTGAACCGCCTGCCCGGGCGGCGTGCCGGGGGCAGGGGGCGTGGCGTCCAGCGCACAAGTCAGGCGTACGGCACACGAGCCGGGGGAGGGGGCGTGGGATCACCGGCACCGATGGGGCTGGAGGCCGGCAGGACCATCGGCACGATGGGGGCTGGGGCAGGGCCGCGCGGGACCATCGGCACGATGGGGGCTGGGGCAGGGCCGCGCGGGACCATCGGCACGATGGGGCTGGGCAGGGCCGCGCGGGACCACTGGAACGATCGGCTGGTCCCCTGACCAGGTGATCAGGCGGCGGCGCGGGAACGTTTGGACCACCATGGGACGTCTGTAAGGTGTGACCCTTTTCGCTGCCATAGATGACGAGATACGGGACGCGCGGGATCGTGCCCGACGCCGCGACCAGCTCACCCGGCAGCGTGCCACTCTCCTGACGCAGATCGAGGAGGTGCGTGGCATGCTCGCCGATCTGGAGCGGCAGCTCGCCAAGGAGGATCGCGACGTCGCCAAGCTGGAACAGGGCGGCTTCGCCGCCTTCCTGGCGGGACTGACCGGCGACAAGGAAGAACGCCTGGCACGAGAACGGGCCGAGGCGGCGGCGGCCCGCCAGCGGGTCACCGGTCAGCGCACCCGCCTGGAGTGGCTCGCCGGCGATTTGCGGACCACCGACCAGGCCCTCGCGGAGCTCGGCAACCCGCATCAGGAGCTGGAGGTGCTGCTCGCCCGCAAGGAACGGATGCTGGTCGAGTCCGGGGACCCGCGCGGGCGGGAGCTGGCCGACATCGCCGCCCGGCTGGCGAACGTCAGCGCCGACCTGCGCGAGCACCAGGAGGCGCAGCAGGCCGGAGCCGCCGCGGGCCAGGCGGTCGGCTACGTCCTGCGGCACCTGAGCGGCGCCCGCGGCGCCTCGACATGGGACATGTTCAGCAGCGGCGGCTTCGCCGACATGGTCGAGCACGGACACCTGCGTCAGGCCGACGAGGCGGCGTGGCACGCGCAGGGCGCTCTCGATCGGTTCTCCCGCGAGCTGGCCGACATCGGCGTCGTCGCCGCACCCCGGTTGCCGAAGGTGGACACCCGCTGGTTCGCCGACGTCTTCTTCGACAACATCATCACCGACGCCATCAAGCACCAGCGGATCGCCCGTACGGCGGAGGCCGTCCGCGAGGTGGCCGAGTGGGTCGCGGCCATGGTCGCCCAGGTGTCCGTTCGCTGCGGTGAGCTCACCCGTCAGCAGGACTCCCTCGCCCGGCGGCGTGAGGAGGTCCTGAGCTCCTGACCCGTTCCGCCCGGCCAGGCTGTCGAAGAAGTCTTCGGCGGAGGTGCGCGTCCTCGGGCGGCGCCGCACGCTTCGCGCCGTGGCCGACATGAGCGGATCCGGGTCTGCCGGGCTGTTCGCGCTGATGCTGCTCGCCGACGCCCGACGCCCGACGCCCGACGTTCGACGTTCGACGTTCGACGCCCGACGTTCGACGCCCGACGCCCGGCGTCTGACGTCCGGGGCGCCACGCGTACCGCTCCTGACGGCACGCGCGTGCACGGGACGGCGGGGTGCCCGGCGCTATAGAGATCGCCGGCCTCTTTCCGCTGGTCAACGCGTCGCGCGGGTCGGCGAGCAGGCCCCGTGTGACGAATATCCACTTGCCGTCTTCTCACCTTCGTGCACGGAATGGAGCCGTTGCCCTAAGAGGAGAAGACATGACGAGCAGAGTGATAGCGGTAAGCCGCAGCGCCACCCACACCTTCAGCAAGACCCCTCTGGAGTCGATCCGGCTGCTGGCCGGCCTCGGTGTCGAGGGCGACGCCCACGCCGGAGTGACCGTGAAGCACCGGTCGCGGGTCGCCCGTGATCCCAGCCAGCCGAACCTGCGCCAGGTGCACCTGGTGCACGCGGAGTTGCACGACGAACTGCGCGAGGCGGGCTTCGCCGTACGGGAGGGGGACATGGGGGAGAACGTCACCACCAGGGGTGTCGATCTGCTCGCGTTGCCCACGGGGACACGGCTGCGCCTCGGCGAGACCGCCGTCGTCGAGGTGACGGGCCTGCGCAACCCGTGCGCGCAGCTCAACGGTTTCCAGGACGGGTTGATGAAGGCCGTGCTGGATCGGGATGAAGAGGGCAATCTGGTGCGCAAGGCGGGGGTCATGGGCATCGTCATCGAGGGCGGCGAGGTCCGGCCCGGCGACCCTATCTACGTGGAGCCTCCGGCCGGACCGCACGAGCCTCTTCGGCCGGTGTGAGCGGCGCTGGCGCCTGCCCGCGGTCCCCTGACGCCTGCCCGCGGCCGTGTGGCACTTACCTCGATCCCGTCACGCATGGCCGCGACGATGTGGCTTACCCGCGGTCCTGTGATGGTTTTCGCCGTTTCATCCCGAATGCCTGAGGCTTTGTGACGCTTACCCGTGGTCGTCATTCGGCCGGGTAAGGGGCCGGCGCGGAAGCGTCGGCCCGGCAGGCGGCCGGCCCGACGCCCTCCCATGGGCCGGTCTCAGCAGATCTGGACCGGCCGCAGCGGACGGGTCTCAGTGGGCGGGTATCAGTGGGTGTGGCCCGGCCTCAGCAGACCCGGCTTGAGGTGGATGCGGCCGGCCACAGCAGACCGGCCTCAGCAGACCGGCCTCAGCAGACCGGCCGCAGCAGACCGGCCTCAGCGGACGGGAATCAGTGGGTGTGGCCCGGCTCGTCGTGGTCGTGGTCGTCCTCGTCCTCCAGGACGCCCTCCGACGGCTCCACGCCGAGCATCGCCTCGCGCGGCTCGACCTCGGCGACGTGCTCGACCAGGCCCAGCACGTGGTCGGGCTCGATCAGCCACTGCAGGGCGGCCGCGCCCGTCTCGTCGGAGTTGACCAGCTCGATCTGTTCCTGCCGCTCGGCGTCGTTCAGCTCGGCCTGGGGGTCGCGGATCTCGGCGAGCGCCGCTGCCTGCAGCGCGTCGACATCGAGGACCTCGACCACCAGGTCGACGGTGAGCCGCAGGTAGCGACCGGTGTCCGTTCCATCGCTCATGGTGGTGATCCTATCGGCTAGCCGTTACGGCAGTTTCCACTCGACCGGCGCCGCGCCCTGCTGCTCCAGCAGGGCGTTTGCCCGGCTGAACGGACGGGAGCCGAAGAACCCGCTGCGCGCCGACAGCGGGCTGGGGTGGGCCGACTCGATGCACGGCACGTCGCCCAGCATCGGCCGCAGGTTGCGGGCGTCGCGGCCCCACAGGATCGCAACGAGCGGCCCGCCCCGCGCGACCAGCGCCTTGATGGCCTGCTCGGTCACCTCTTCCCAGCCCTTGCCCCGGTGGGAGGCGGGCTTGCCCGGCATCACCGTGAGCACCCTGTTGAGCAGGAGCACGCCCTGCTCGGTCCACGGGGTGAGGTCGCCGTTCGAGGGCGGGGTGGGGTGGCCGAGATCGGCCATGTACTCCTTGAAGATGTTGACCAGGCTGCCCGGAAGCGGCCGTACGTCGGGGGCCACGGAGAAGCTCAGCCCGACGGGGTGTCCGGGGGTGGGGTACGGATCCTGACCGACGATCAGCACCCGGACCTCGCTCAGCGGCTGCTGGAACGCGCGGAGGACGTTGTTCCCCGCCGGGAGGTACTGGCGGCCTTCCGCGATCTCCTGCCTGAGGAAGTCGCCCATGGCGGCGATCCGCCCGGCCACGGGTGCGAGGGCCTCGGCCCACCCGGCTTCCACGAGTTCGTGCAACGGACGTCCTGACATGTCCGCGCACTCTATCGGCTTTTCGGCCCCCGTACGGCCCGGCAGCGGAAAGATCGGATGCCCGCTTACCCCCGTAAAGCGGGCATCCGACCCCCTTTCTGTACGGTGCACCACACACGGGACATTTCCCGTGGTGACCGCGGTGATGCCGGAGGCCCCGGGACGATCCGGGGCCTCCGGCCGGTCACTTGACCGAGCCCGCGAGCATGCCCTGCACGAAATACCGCTGGAAGGCGAAGAACAGCACCAGCGGGATGATGAGCGACAGGAACGCGCCCGGCGCGAGGATGTCCACGTTCGTGCCGAACTGCCGCATCTGGGATTGCAGTGCCTTCGTCATCGGCTGGTTCTCGGTGTCGGCGAACACCAGCGCGACGAGCAGGTCGTTCCACACCCACAGGAACTGGAAGATGCCGAGCGACGCGATCGCGGGCTTGGCCAGCGGGAACACCACGGTGGCGAAGATCCGCCACTCCGGCGCGCCGTCCATCCTCGCCGCTTCGAGCAGCTCGCGCGGAATGCCCACGAAGAAGTTGCGCAGCAGGAAGATGGCGAACGGCAGACCGAACGCCACATGGAACAGCACGACCCCGAGGATCGAGCCGAAGATCCCGAGGGCTCCGTACAGCTTGGCGATGGGGATCAGCGCGATCTGCACCGGGACGACCAGCAGGGCGATGACCACGAGGAACACCAGGTCCCTGCCGGGGAACTCGATCCAGGCGAACGCGTACGCCGCCATGGCCGCGATGCCGATCACCAGCAGCGTCGCCGGCACCGTGATGAGCACGGTGTTCCAGAACGACGAGCCGAAGCCCGACGCGAGCAGGCTCGAGTAGTTGTCGAACGTGAGCTGCGCGGGCTTGGTGAACAGCGTCCACCAGCCGGAGGAGTTGTTGTCGGTCTCGCCGCGCAGCGAGACCACGAGGAGCCCCAGGGTGGGGAGCAGCCAGAAGAGCGCGACCAGGATCATGAAGACCTGGACCAGGCCGCCGCCGAGGCGGTCGACCACCCGTGCGACCACGTTGCGCTGGATCGGCTGCGCGTGCCGGGGTTCGGCCAGGGTCGTCATCCCTCGTCCCTCCTGAACCGGCGGATGTTGAAGATCATGAACGGCACCACCAGCACGAGCAGGAAGATCGACAGCGCGCTTCCCAGGCCCTGGTTGCCGCCGCCGCCGAACGACACGCGCCACATCTCCAGCGCGATCACGTTGGCCTGCGGCTGCACCGAGCCGGGGGCGATGATGAACACCAGGTCGAAGACCTTCAGCACATTGATGATCATGGTGACGAAGACGACGAGCAGCACCGGCGACAGCAGCGGCACGGTGATCCGGCGGAACACCTGCCACTCGGTCGCGCCGTCGATCCTGGCCGCCTCCAGGGCGTCACGGGGGATCGCCGACAACCCGGCCGCGATCAGCACCATCGCGAATCCGGCCCACACCCAGATGTACGCGCCGATGATCGCGGGAGTGATCAGCGACGGCCCCAGCCAGGTGAGCCCGTTGAAGGGCGCCGTGAAGTTCGACTGCGGCAGCCGTACGACATAGGAACCGGCCTGGAGACCGGAGAAGCGGAACGTGCCGTCGGCGGCCGTCTCGGTCGTCGCCTTGACCGCGCCGCCGGAGACCGCCTCGACCGTGATGCCGCCGAGGCCCTTCTCCTGCGGGTCGATCTGGTTCAGCGTGCCTCCGCCGCCGCGGACGACGTCGAGCCAGACGGTGCCGCTCAGGCCGTCGCCGCCGGGGGCGGCCTTGGCCGGTGCGGCGTCCTTCACGGCGTCCTGGGTCAGGCCGACGAGCGGGATCAGCACCGGGGTGCCCGCCTGCGCCTCCTGCCTTGTCACCACGGCGCCGTCCTGCACGACCGCGGGCGCCTGGTCGTTCTCCCGCGGCCGGGCTCCGGGGTAGCTCGCGCTGGTGGAGAAGGCGTCGTGGACGGTCGTGATGATGGCGTTGGCGACGCCCTTGTCGGGGTCCTGCTCGTACACGAGGCGGAAGATGACCCCGGCGGCGAGCAGCGAGACGGCCATCGGCATGAACAGCACGAGCTTGAACGCCGTCGACCACTTGATGCGCTCGGTGAGCACCGCGAAGACCAGGCCGAGCGCGGTGACGATGATCGGGGCCACCACGACCCAGATGATGTTGTTCCTGATCGTGGTGAGCGTCGAGGAGTCGGTGAAGATCGAGACGTAGTTGCCCAGTCCGACGAAGCGGTCGCCGGTGGCGTCGAAGAGGCTGCGCCAGATGGAGTAGACGACCGGATAGATCATCCACGCGGCGAGCAGCAGCGCCGCCGGCAGCAGGAACATCACCGCGAGTCTCGGCGGCGGGCCGAGGCGCGGGGACGCCTGCGCCGTGCCCGCCGCCGTGCCCGCCGTGGCGACCGCGCCGGGCGGGGCCGCCGTCGCGGACCCCGCCGCGGCCGGACCCGCCGCCGGCTCACCGGAACCGGCAGCGGAAACGGGCTCGGCACCGGAACCGGCACTGGAGCCGGAATCGGCAGGGGACTCGGAAACGGTCAGGGATTCCGAGGCGGCCGGGGTGTCGGCCCCGGCATCGGAGTGGGCCGCTCCCGCCTGGGGGGAGTCGGAGGAAGGATCTGCGAGGGGTTCGCGCGGGCCGGAGGAGGCCCCGGCGACGGCTTCTCCGTCGCCGGTGGCCTGCTGGCCGTCCAACCGATCGGTCACGGCCGTACTTCCTTTACTTGAAGGCCTTGGCGGCGTCCGCCTCGAGCTTCTCCTGTGCGCCCTTCACGTCGGAGGGGTTGCGGAGGAAGTCCTGCAGGTCCTTCCACTCGCCCTTGCCGTCGGTGCCGCCGAAGGCGCTGGGGGCGAGGTCGGACATGTCATACCGCACCGACTCGCCAGCCGAGATGATCGTCTGGGCGAGCTGCTTGGTCAGCTCGTCGGGGTAGTTGTCGGGGGAGACGTTGCGGTTGGGGGACAGGTAGCCGGGCTGCTTGGCCCAGACCTCGCCGCCCTCCTTGGACGCGAGATACTCCACCAGCGCCTGCGCGCCCTTGTTGTCCTTCATCACGACCGCGACGTCACCGCCGAGGACGACCGGAGCGGTGTCGCCGGCCTTCGGGAACGGCATGATGTTGGCTTCCTCGCCGACCTTGGCGCCCGACTGGCCGAGGGAGGCGGCGACGAAGTCGGCCTCGATGACCATCGCGGCCTTCTTCTGGGCGTACACCTGGGTGACGCAGGTCGGGAAGTCGGTCTGCAGCGCACCGGACGAGCCGCCGAGCATGAACTCCTTCTTGCCGAAGATCTGCGCCATCTTCTCAAGGGCGGTCGCGACCGTGGCGTCGGTCCACGGGATCTCGTGCTTGGCGAGCTTGTCGTAGTTCTCCGGGCCCGCGGTGGACAGGTAGACGTTCTCGAACAGGTCGGTCAGCGTCCAGCCGGAGGCGGCGCACAGCGCGAACGGCGGGACGCCGGAGTCGGACAGCGTCTGGGCGTTCTTGATCAGGTCGTCCCAGGTGGACGCGGGCTGCGCGCCGGCGTCGTCGAAGGCCGACTGGCGATACCAGACGAGCGACTTGTGCGCGGCCTTGACGAGCACGCCGTACACCTGGCCCTTGGCGGAGCCGAGCTCCTTCCAGTAGGGGGTGTAGTTCTGGTCGATCTGCGCCTGCACCTCGGGGGCCAGCGGCTTGAGCGCGTTCTCGTCGGCGTACTGCTGCACCAGGCCCGGCTGCGGCAGGATCGCGACGTCCGGAGGGTTGCCGCCCTGGATGCGGGGGCCGAGGTAGGCGCCGGTGTCCTCACCGGTGGACGCGTAGGTGACCGTGGCGCCGGTCTTCTCCTCGAACGCCTTGAGCACCTTCTCGAAGTTGGCCTGCTCGTCGCCGGTCCACTTGGCGGCGACCTCGACCTTCACACCCTCCAGGGGCTTGGCCGCGGCGCTGTCGGCGGCCGGGGCGCTGCCCGAGGCGGCGGGCTCGCTGCCGGAGTCGCTGCCGCACGCGGCCGCGGCGGCGAGAGCGAGGCACGCGACCATGATGGGGGGAAGTTTCCGCATATCTATCCTCCGAACTGGATGACCTCGCCGAGTCCCTGTTTCAGGTCGGCGACGGTCTCGTCTACGGGTTTTGCGAGGGTGAGCGCGCCGGAGACGGCGCTGGAGATCAGCAGGCTGATCTGGTTGTAGTCGGCGGTGACCGGCCTCGGCCGGGCCGAGACGATCGCCTCCTTGAGCGCGGGCAGATAGGGGAACCGCCTGATGAGCTCCGGGTCGTCGTACAGCTCCGCCCACACCGGCGGGAACGAGCCCTCGGTGAGCACGAGCCGCTCGTTGTCGAGGCCGGTGAAGTAGCGGATGAAGTCGAGCGCCGACTTCTGCCGCTTCGAGAAGGCGCTGATGGCGAGGTTGTAGCCGCCCAGTGAGCTCGACCCCGGCCCGTTCAGGCCGGGCAGCCGGGCCACCGAGAACTTCCCGGCCAGCTTCGAGTGGGCGGCCGGTCCGTACGCGTGGGGCCAGTTGCGGGCGAACAGCAGCCGCCCCTCCTGGAAGGCGAGCCGCGACTCCTCTTCCTTGTACGTCAGCGCCTCGCGGGGGATCCACCCCTCCTTGATTCCGCCGACGAGGAAGTCGAGCGCGGCTCGTGCGCTGCCGAGGTCCATCGTGACCTTGCGGGCGTCCGGGCTGAGGATCGACCCGCCCGCCGACTGGACGGCCTCGGCGAAGTTGACGGTCAGCCCCTCGTACGGCAGGAACTGCCCGGCATATCCACCGATGTGATACTTCGCGCTCAGGCGGGAGGCCTGGTCGCGCAGCTCCGCCCAGGTCTTGGGCGGCTTCAGGTGCTCCTTTTTCAGGATGTCGGACCGGTAGTAGAGCAGGCCGGCGTTGCTGGTGTAGGGCGCGGCCCACAGCCTGTCCCGGTAGATGGCGGTGTCGGCGACGCCCTTGAGCAGCTTGTCCAGGGGGAACAGGCTGCGGTCGAGCGGTACGATCCAGCCGGCGTCGGCGAACTCCGCCGTCCACATCACGTCGAGCGCGAGCACGTCGTAGACGTCGTTGTGCGCCTGCAGGTTGGCCACCATCTGTGCGCGCTGCTCGTCGGCCGCCTCGGGCAGTTCGAGCAGCGACACCGGCTCGTCCGGGTGCGTCTGGTTCCACCGGTCCAGCAGCGGGCGGAGGTAGGCGGTGGTGTCCCTGCCGATCGCCAGTGTGATCGGCCCGGTGCCGTCGCTGCCCACCGTCGACTGGGCGCCGGTGTCGGCGAGCCCTGCGCAGCCGGCCGCCAGGAAGACGGCCAGGGCGGCGAGAGCTCGGCGAACCATGTGGCCTCCGTATGAAAAGCCGGTTACATACGTGTTAGGTAAGTGCATGCATGTTATGCATAGCGATAATGTGAGCGTCAACGGATGAGCTCGTAACGCTCCGATAACTGCTCGATACGGCTGGGGGGGTGGGCGCGTGCGGCAGTCGCTGCTGGCGCTCCTTGCGAAGGAACCTGCCCACGGATACGAGCTGAAACAGGCGCTCGAAACGATCTTCGGAGGCGCCTACCCGTCGCCCAACATCGGCCAGATCTACGTGACCCTGGGCCGGCTGGAGAAGGACGGGCATGTCCGGTCGGTCGACGTCGAGCAGGCCAACCGGCCGAACAAGAAGGTCTACTACATCACCGCCAGCGGCAGGGAAGCACTGGAGAACTGGGTCGAGGAGCCCACCGAGGGCCCCCGGGTGCGTGACGAGTTCTTCATGAAGCTCGTGCTGGCTCCCATGACCGGGCTCTCCGACCGCATGGCGTTGGTGAACCGGCAGCGACGGCACTACCTTTCGCTCATGCGAGATCTCCGCGAGCTGGCCGAGCGCACCGATCCGGCCAACCGCGTCGCGCTGCTGCTCATCGAGGGAGCCATGCTCCACCTGCAGGCCGACCTCGACTGGCTCGAACGCTGCCAGGAGGAACTGCCATGAGCGAGCGGAGCGAGCGAATCGATAGGCACAGGGCGTTTCGCGAATGCGACCCCGAGCCGTCAGGCGAGGGGGCGGCATGAGCGAGCGAACCGACAGGCGCAGCGCCCTGGACTTATGTGGCCCCAAGCCGCACGGCGAGGAGGCGGAATGAGTGCCGAGGCGCCCGTCGTACGGGCCGTCAACCTGGTGAAGATCTACCAGACCGGCGGGCTGCCGGTGCACGCCGTACGCGGGGTCGATCTGACCGTCGAGGCGGGAGAGTTCGTCGCGGTCATGGGCCCGTCCGGGTCGGGCAAGTCCACCTTGATCCATATGATCGGCGGCCTGGACACGAGAACGAGCGGCGAGATCTGGCTGGACGGCAGCCGGGCCGACACGCTCTCCGAGAGCGGGTGGGCGGTGCTGCGCCGGCAGAAGATCGGCTTCGTCTTCCAGTTCTTCAACCTGGTCGCGAACATGACCGTGGCCGACAACGTCGAGCTGCCCGCGCTGCTGGGCGGCGTCTCGCCCCGGCAGGCCAGGGAACGGCGCGAGTATCTCCTGGGCGAGCTCGGCCTGGCCGACCGCGCCGGGGCGTCGCCGGCGCAGCTCAGCGGTGGCGAGCAGCAGCGGGTCGCGCTGGCCCGCGCGCTCGCGAACCAGCCCCGGCTGCTGCTGGCCGACGAGCCGACCGGCAACCTCGACAGCCGCAACACCCGCGACGTGCTGCGCCTGCTCGGCCAGGTGCACGGGCAGGGCCAGACGATCGTGCTGGTCACCCATGACGCGCGGGTGGCGAGCATGGCCGACCGCGTCGTCAGCCTGCTGGACGGCCAGATCGTCGACGACGGCGCGATCCCGAAGTCGCGCCGGCGCCCTCTGGGAGCGGCCGGCGACGTCGTGGAGCTGCGCAGTTGAATCCGTCCCGCCGCCATGCCTTCCCGGTGACCCCTCCGCAGAGCCCGAAGAGCCGGCAGTGCCCGGCTCGGCGCGAGGGGGCCGCGTGATCACGACGAGGACCGCGGAGCTGCGCTGGATCCGCGCGGACCTGCGGGCGCGCCGGGGCCAGGCGGCGCTCACGGTCCTCGCGGTGGCGGGGATCGTCACCGCGCTGATCATCGCCGCCACGCTGCTCGAGGACGGCACCAATCCCTGGCGCGGCCTGTTCCAGCGCAGCAACAGCGCGCACATCTGGATCCACAGCAAGGACGTGCCCGACGTGTCAGCGCTGCGCCAGTTGAAGGGCGTGACCGACATCGCCGGGCCCTACCGCAGCGCGCCCGCCACGCTGGTCGCGCATGGCCGCCGGGTGCCGATCACCTTGCAGGAGACGCCGGCGGCCTTCCCCGCCGTGGCCCGCCCGCTCCTGCGCGAGGGCCGCTGGCTCGACGTACGCACCCCGAACGCCGTGGTCGTCGAGCGGTCGTTCGCCCGCGCTCTCGGCCTGCGGCCGGGCAGCCCGTTCACCGTCACCGGACTGAACGGTGCGACCCACAATCTGACCGTCGCCGGGCTGGCGGAAAGCGGCGACCAGGGGTTCTATCCGGAGTGGACCCCGGGCCTGGCCTGGACGCTCGCGCAGACGCTGAACGTGGTCGAGCCCGCCCCCGGCCGCACCGAGACCGTGACCGGGCTCCGCCTCGCCGACCCCGCCACCACCGATCTCGTCGTCCAGCGGGCCGTCTTCACGATGCGCAACCAGGTGCAGCGGGTGACGACCTGGCGCGAGGTGCGGGCCTCCATGGAGCTCGACAACCGGCTGCTCGGCCTGCTGCTCGCGCTGTTCGGCGTCGCGGGCCTGGTCGCCGCCGCGCTGGCGCTCGCCAACGCCGCCGGAGGCCGGGTGCTGATGCAGTTGCGCGACATCGCCACGCTCAAGTCGCTCGGGTTCACTCGCGGCCAGGTGGTGCGGATGCTCGTCATCGAGCACGGCACGCTCGGCTTGCTCGGCATCGCCGCCGGTGCGCTCGTCGCCCGGCTGATCACGACGTACGCCATGGGGGAGTCGGTCGTCGTCCCGTTGTCGGCCGGACCGCTGTCCGCGATCCTCGTGGGGACGTCGCTGACGGTGCTGGCCGCGGTGCTGATCCCGGCCTGGCGCGGCGGGCGCACCCCGCCGATCCCGGCCGCCCCGGCGGCGCCGCCGCGCGGGCACCTGTCGCGGCTGGCCCGGGTCGCCCTGCTCGTACGGCTGCCGCCCGCGCTCGTCCTCGGCGCGAGGGACGCCTTCACCCGCAGGACGCCCGCCGCGCTCACGCTGTGCGGCATCGCCATCCCGATGATGATGATCACGATCGGGCTCGGTTGCTGGACGACCCTGGACGACTTCATCCGCCACCCGGAGAGCGTGGGCCAGGCGGCGGCCCTGACCGTACGGCCGGCCGAGCTGACCGCCGAGGAGGCGCGCCAGCGCGCGATGGCCGACCCGGACGTGGTCGCGGCCTATCCGGGCGCCGAGCTCGACGCGCTCGTCCCCTGGCAGACCAGGACCGTGCGGACCAGGGCGCTCGGCCTGTCCTCCGACCCCTACCCCTTCCCCGTCGTCGAGGGCCGGATGTTCGCCGACCGGGGCGAGGCGGTCGCCGGGCAGGGCCTGCTCGACCTCCTCGGCGTGCAGATCGGCGACCGGGTCCGCGTGACGATCGGCGGCACGCCGCTCATCGTCCGGATCGTGGGCCGCGTTGTCGAGCCGGAGCAGGACGGCGAGGTGCTGTCGCTGGGGTTGGACAGCCTGGCGGCCAAGGACGCGGAGCCGCCCCAGTTCTACGCACTCGTGCTGCGACCCGGCGCCGACGCGGCCCAGGTGAGGGCACGCCTGCAGGGGCAGGGGCTTGAGGTGGCCCAGGCCGTGAACCCGGCCGACCGGCTCGCGGTCATCCGGGTGATCATCATCGCGCTGGTCGCCGTGCTGGCCCTGATCGGGCTGGCCAGCCTGTTGACGGCGAGCGCGCTCGGGCTGCGCGACCACGTCCTCGACCTGGCCGTGCTCAAGGCGATGGGGCTGACCCCACGCCAGGTGATGGCCACGCTGGTGACCGCCACCGGCCTGCCCGCGGCGGTGGGGGTCGTGCTGGGGGCCGCGGCTGGGGCGTTCTGGTCACGGTGGCTGATCGACCTGGAGGGCCGCGGCAGCGGCGTCGGCGCCGGCATCGGCCGCGCCCCCACGCCCGGCATGCTCGCGGCCGCCCTGCTCATCGCGATCGGCGCGGCGTTGCTGGTGGCGCTGATCCCCGCCAGGCGGGCGGCGCGGGCGCAGGTGCCCGTCACCGCCCGCTGAAGGACCGGCGAACTCGCCCCGGACGTCCGCCGGTCTTCCCCGCCCCCCCCGGCTGCCCGGCCATTCCTGATGACGCCGCGCACCGCTGCTGAAACGCCGTTCAGCCGCTCCCGAAAGGCCACTCGATCCCGCCTCGGAACGTCGCTCGGTCCTCTTGAGGACGCGCCGGTCAGTCTCTCCTGAACACGCCGCAGGCGATCCGGCCGCCCGAGTCGCCGGCCTTGAGTGTCTCGGCGTCGGGCCCTGAACGGCTGTAGCGGCCGGGGATGTTCGCGTGGTTGTCCGGTTTGGCATGGATGATGATCGAGCTGCCGTCGCCGCTCAGCAGGTCCTCCACCGTGAACCGGTCGGTGACGTACGAGGCCTGCCCGACGCCGTCGCCGCGGACCAGGAGATCGGGCAGGTCACCCGCGTGCCCGGGATGGGAGCCCGAGCCGAGATGCGAGCCCGCGCTGGAGAAGGGGCTGCCGGTCGCCGGGTCCTTCGCGTTCGGGTCGCAGACGGCCTTGTCGTGGATGTGCATGCCGTGGAACCCGGGCGGCAGGGCCGTGACCCTGATCTTCACCTCGGTCCCGCCGTTCTCGTCGTTCTCCACCTGGACCGTCCCGACGTTCTGCCCCTGCGCGTTCGTGAGAGTCGCGGTGGCGTCGACGTCGCGCGGCACCATCGGCGCCTGTGCCGTGGCGGCCCCGGAGACGGCCGCGCCCGCGACCACCGCGGCGGCCAAGGACAGGTAGGTGTGCCGGAGCATGAGGCTCCCCCTCTCGCCGATGCGAGAAATCCGCCCGTTCACGTCACGGTAGGCACATCGGGCGAAAGGGGTGGGCCAAGGCGGCGTCAAGTCTGCCGTGAACACGACGACGCCCCGTCCAAGGCCCGTGGAAGGGCCCGGGACGGGGCTCTTTGCCACGCCGGCCGGATCAGGACCTGCGCAGGGACAGCCAGTAGAAGCCGTAGCCCGGCAGCGTGAGCAGGTACGGCAGCTCGCCGACCGTCGGGAAGGGGACGCCGCCCCGGCACTCGACGGGCGTCACCCCGGCGAAGCGCCGCAGGTCGAGCTCGACCGGCTGGGCGAAGCGCGACAGGTTGTTGACGCACAGGACCACGTCGTCGCCCTCCTCCCGCAGGAAGGTCAGCACGCTCGGGTTCGGCGACCACAGCTCGGTGTAGCTGCCGGTGCCGAAGATCGGGTGCTCCCGCCTGATCTGCAGCATCCGCCGGGTGAAGTGGAGCAGCGACGACTCGCTCTTGGTCTGCGCCTCGACGTTGACCGACTGGTAGCCGTACACGGGGTCCATGACCACCGGCAGGTAGAGCCGGCCGGGGTCGGCCTCGGAGAACCCGGCGTTGCGGTCCGGGGTCCACTGCATCGGCGTACGGACCGAGTCACGGTCCTCCAGCCAGATGTTGTCGCCCATGCCGATCTCGTCGCCGTAGTACATGACCGGCGAGCCCGGCATGCTGAGCAGCAGCGCGGTGAACAGCTCGATCTGGTCCCTGTCGTTCTCCAGCAGGGGCGCCAGGCGCCGCCGGATGCCGAGGTAGGCGCGCATGCGCGGGTCCTTGGCGTACTCCTTGTGCATGTAGTCGCGCTCTTCCTCCGTCACGGTCTCGAGCGTCAGCTCGTCGTGGTTGCGGAGGAAGATGCCCCACTGGGCGCTTTCCGGCAGCTTGGGGGTACGCGACATGATCTCGGAGATCGGCTCGCGGCTCTGCCGGCGTACGGCCATGAAGATGCGCGGCATCAGCGGGAAGTGGAAGGCCATGTGGCACTCGTCGCCGCCCGTGGTGGGGTCGCCGAAGTATTCGACGACGTCCTCCGGCCAGCCGTTGGCCTCGGCGAGCAGCACCCGGTCGGGGTAGAGCCGGTCGACCTCGGCGCGGACCTTCTTGAGGTAGGCGTGCGTCTCCGGCAGCCCGGCGCAGGAGGTGCCCTCGCGCTCGAACAGGTAGGGCACCGCGTCCAGCCGGAACCCGTCCACACCGAGGTCGAGCCAGAAGCGGATGACCTCCATCATCGCGTTCTGGACGTCCGGGTTGTCGTAGTTCAGGTCGGGCTGGTGGTGGAAGAACCGGTGCCAGTAGTACTGCTTGCGCACCGGGTCGTACGTCCAGTTCGACTCCTCGGAGCCGACGAAGACGATGGGGACGCCCGAGTATTTGTTCGGGTCGTCCGACCAGACGTAGAAGTCTCCGTACGGGCCGTCCGGGTCGCTGCGGGACGCCTGGAACCAGGGGTGCTGGTCGCTGGTGTGGTTCATCACGAGGTCGGTGATGACCCGCAGGCCGCGCTCGTGCGCGGCCTCGATCAGCTTCACGAAGTCGCCGAGGTCGCCGAACTCCGGAAGGATCTTGAGGTAGTCCGAGATGTCATAGCCGCCGTCCTTGAGCGGGGACTGGTACAGCGGCAGCAGCCAGAGGCAGTCGACCCCGAGCCACTTGAGGTAGTCGAGCTTCTCGATCAGCCCGCGCAGGTCGCCGGTGCCGTCGCCGTTGGAGTCCTTGAAGCCGCGGACCAGTACCTCGTAGAAGACCGCGCGCTTGTACCAGCGGGGGTCCTGTGAGGTGAAGTCGGTGATCTCCGGGAGATCGCCGGTGGTGGCGCCGAATGACCCGGAAGCCGAGTCAGGGCAGGGCGCAGCAGCGTTCATCTGGTTCTCGCTTGAGGAAGGAGGAGCGTGTTGTCAGGTCACACCCGAGCTTTTGAAGCTCTCGCCATGATGTTTGGCTCTATTTGACCAAAACTACCACCAGAAGTGGTCTGACCGAAAAGGCTGACGCCGGTTTGACATGCAGTTTTTACCTGTTTCCAGGTGATCACGCAGAGCTACCGCACAGCCGCGCTCCACAACTGTGCGGACTGCCGGCCTACGCCGCGGACCAGGGCGGAGTGAGGTCGCCGAGCACGTCCTCGTAGTCGGCCAGCCACGCCCCGAACGCCACCAGCGCCCGCAGCCAGAACCGCGAGTTCCACGACCCGAAGGCGGTCAGCGCGTCCGGCCCGCCGGCGATCGCGTCCAGCATCTGGGGCGACATCAGCCCGGGGATCTGCGCGGCCCTGACCAGCATCCGGTGGTTCCACTCGCGGGCGACCGGCCCGTTCGAGCGCAGCGGCACCCGGCGGTTCGGCAGCAGCGGGGTGTTGGTCGAGGGCAGCGCCGCCACCCGAGGGTTGGCGGCCCGCAGGACCTCCCGGTAGAACTTCCCGCCCTCCTTGCGGACGACCGGCACCGACAGCGCCGCGTCGAAGAACTCCGGGTGCAGGAACGGGAAGACCGGGGTCGCCTCGGGGCCGACGAGGTTGATCGGCGACCGGGCGATGCCGCGCACGGTCCGGGTGTGCAGCACGCTCAGCGGCAGCTCGGCCCGGTGCCCGTGCAGCATGGAGGTCGCCCGGGTGAACGCCGTACGGACCCGGTCGTCCATCCACGCGGCGGCGGCCTCGCCGAGCACCGGGATGTGGGCGTCGCCGGTCGACAGCGCCTTCAACAGCGCATCGCGGCGGGACGCGCCCGTCCCCGCGCCGACGGCGTCCGCCGTGATGAGGAAGTTCTTCATCAGCGGGCCGCCCGCCAGGCCGTCCACCAGCGCCCGGCCCGCGCCGTGCACCTCGCGGGCGAAGGGGGAGTACCACGCGTGGTGGCTGGTGAGGAACTCCAGGCGCCGGGCCGCCCACAGCGCCTCCTGCGGATAGGCGGCCGGGTCCTGCGGCATGATCCGGTGGGGGACGCCCAGCTCACGGGTGATGTAGCGGGCGAAGTCGATGTCGTTGTCCAGCCCGTCGTCGGGGCTGGTGGTCCACGACTCGATGTCCATCTTCCTGGCCACCGCCACGCTGGCCAGGAGCCGCGAGTCATACCCGCCGCTCACCGGCACCAGCACCCGCTCGTACGGCTTGAGCGCGTCGTGCAGCAGCGCGACCAGGTCGCCGCCGGTCACGCCCCGGTCGACCGGCTCCTCCCGCACCCAGCGCGGGGCCCGCCGGTCCACCCTCAGCCTGCGCTCGCGACGCGACCAGGTCAGCGCGGTCGCGCCGGGCAGGCGCCGGATCTGGCGGTAGGGCGTGTCCTCGAGGAGCGGATAGGTGAGCATGAGGATCGCCGCCCATGCCTCCCAGTTCACCTCGTACGGCCGCCGGGCCAGCGCGAGCAGCGGCTCGATCAGCGAGGAGAAGTAGACGGCGTCGCCGTCCTGGAGGTAGTAGACGTCGATCAGGCCGAGACCGCCCGTGTGCAGGCTCACCGCGTCGGGCTCGTCCACCAGGCCCGGGGTCTCGTAGGTCTCCGCGACCCGCAGCCAGGCGTTCGCCCGGGGCTCGCCCCCGGTCTCGGGCTGCCGGCCGCCCCACGCGTACGCGGTCGTCCGGGCTCCCGTGGCGTACGGCGCCAGGGGGGCCGACGTGAGCAGCGCGGCCTCCGGCGCGGAGTGCACGGCCTGCACGGCCGGCCCCGACCGTGCCAGCAGGTCGAGCGTCGCCTGCTCGAAGGGCCCGATGGCCCCGCAGACGTACGGCCTGGCCTGGAATCGCGGCCACTCACCCTTGCGCACGGTTTGCCCTCCCTTGAACCCCAGCCGAGTCTACGGACCTCGGGGCCGGCAGGGGGACCGGAGCCAGCCCCTGCGGCAGGCGAGGTCGCGGTCAGATAGCGGGCCGTCACAAAAGCTGTTGCGGGAGGTGTTTTTACCTGATGACCCCGACGGAAGTTCTTTTTATTTCTTGCGGGGGCGGTCATCATCGCGCTCCGTGGTGACGGAGTGTGTAATTCCGCATGCGAGCGCGTATCTGAACAAAATATAGACGCATCCCTTGATCTTTGGCTCGGCGGTGTTATACGTTTCTGCACGTTTGCCAATCTTTGCCTGCGAAATTTTGTTTTGCGGGGCTGCTCCATCGTGCTTCGAGTGTGACGACGATGTTGCGTAGAGAGGGCGTTCTCCCCGCTCACGCGAGTGTGTCTGGAGTGTGACGAGCCATGCGGCGCAGCCGTGGCGTAAGAAGATGGAGGCATGGCAGTGGCCGGCAGGCGGCTGAGAAAGGCTCTGCTCCTGTTTATGATTCCCCTTGCGCTGCTGATCCTCGCGGCGCTATTGGTGAATCTTGTCGCATCCTCTTGGGCTGGCAGGCCACTCATTGTGGACGAGAGGGCGGTGCGCCAAGTTCAGGGGATCGGGCGGCAGATGGGGGAGGCGACGGCGCAGCGTACGCAATCCGACTACATGATCTCGAGGAGGTATCTTTTCCTGGCTGTCGATGGGATGAACATGTCAGATGCTCTAGAGCGTCGCGCCGATCTCTTGGTCTCTCGGGGTTGGAAAGTGGAGAATGACCGGACTCCTGATGCGATTCATCTCGAGTCGGATGAATTAGAGGCTTATCTGACCCTGTCGCCTCTCGATGCTTACCTGGCACAAGTAGGTTTCGATGACTACAGGGTGAAGGAGGTCGCCACTCGTGTCCGGAAGCAGTCGGGACCGTCGGCGACGATACTCGTCGCTGTGTTGGAGCACACGTGGCCCTGAGTGATGGTCATGGGGCCATCATGGACGGTTCGTAGGCGGCTCGGCGTGGTCTATCCGGGCGACTGTTCTCAAATATCGGGCAAAACGTTGTTGTGGCGTTCTATCCAGCCTCAAACCTGCCACAGGGCGCTGACGGGCATGGCGCGCAGACGGGGGCCGAAGGGGAGGGGGTCTGGGTGCCGGTGTAAAGGACGATCCCCGCCACGAAGTCGTCGCCCAGGCGGTCGGCGAGGTGGCGCAGGCCGCGGAAGTCGTCGGCGCGGACCGTGGAGGAGGCCTTGACCTCGACGCCGACGACGCGGCCCTGCCGGTTTTCCAGCACCGCGTCGACCTCGACCTTGTCCTTGGTCCGGTAGTGGAAGAGCTCCACCCGCTCGTCCGACCAGGTGAGCTGCCGGGCGAGCTCCATGAGACGAAGCCCTCCAGCAGCGGTCCGAACTGGCCGTCGGGCCGCACCAGGCTCCTCGCGTCGGCGCCCAGCAGGTTGGCGGCCACGCCCGAGTCGACGAGGGCCACTTTGGGGGTGCCGACCGCGCGGTTGCTGAGGTGCGTGACCAGGCGGGGATGCGCTTGATCAGGAAGACCTCTTCGAGCAGGCCGAGGTAGCGGTTGACGGTGCTCCCGGACAGTCCGATGTCCGCTCCGAGCGCGCTGGCGACCAGCAACTGTCCCGACCGGGCGGCCACCGACCGCACCAGGGCTCGCATCTCGGCCATCCGCTCGATCTCGGACAGCCGGCTCACGTCCCGCGCGATCAGATCGGAGACGTACGAGTCGAAGAAGCGCTCGCGTCTGCGCGGGTTCGTCCGGGTCACCGCCTCGGGAAAGCCGCCGCGCACGAGTCGCTCGGCATAGTCGGCACGCGACAACGAGGACGTGTGATGGAGGTTCTCGCCCTCGGCGAAGATCGCGTCCACGAACCTGTCCGGGGTGGCGTCGATCTCCCCCTGGGAGAACGGCCACAGCTCGATCGTCTCCATGCGTGTCGTGGTGAATCGGTCGCAGGGCACGTGGTGAATCGGTCGCGGGGTACGTGAGCCGTTGGTCGCCGAGGGATGTGGCGGACGAGGTGCACGAGGTCTCGGCTCCAGCTGAGAGCGATCAGGGCGTTCTGCGAATATTGTGACTCTGGTCCTGAAGGTCTACCGCGGAGTCACCCCCTATGAGCGAGCTAAGCGAGCCGGCAGCCGTACAGCCCGAGCGGAGCGACCCGGCGGCGCTGCGGCAGGCGCTGGCGGAGGCGGTGGAGCGGGCCTCCGGCGCGGCGGAGCTGGCCCGGCTGATCACGGACTACCAGCGTCGGCTGGAGGAGGCGGCGCGCTCGGAGGCCGAGGCGCTGACGAAGATGCGTGAGGCCGAGGCGCGGCTGAAGACCGTCGAGCGGCAGAACGCGCAGCTCGCCAAGCAGCTCGCCGAGCAGAAGTACCAGACCGAGGTCGCCAACTGGAAGCTCGCCTCGCTCCAGGAGAACCGGTGGATCAAGCTCGGCGACGCGATCCACAGCAAGAACCCCGGCACGGTGGCCAGGACGCTCAAGGCGCCGGTCAGGAAGCGCCCCGCGCCCAAGCGCTCGGACTTCAAGCCGGAGATCCCCGCCGTCCCCGAGGTGAAGGCGGCCCCCGCCGCGCCCGAGCCCAAGGCCCCGCAGGTCTCCGCGCCGCTCGCCGAGTCGTTCACGGTGCCCAAGGGCCCGACGGCCCGGCCGTACATGACGGTGGCCGCGATCGTCGACCGGCAGACCGAGGCGCTGCTGCGCTACGAGTGGCGGCTGGTGACCAACTTCGGCCCCGACAACTGGGAGGCCATGCTCGACCAGCAGCAGCCCCACGTGCTGTTCGTCGAGTCCGTACGGCCCGGCCCCCGGCAGGGCAACGGCGGGCGCTGGCTGGAGGCGCTGGCGGGCGAGACGCGTGCGCTGCGCGACCTGGTGGCGGCCTGCCACAAGCGGGGGATCAAGACGGTCTTCTGGCACTCGGGCGGCGCGGTGTCGCGGGCCGTCCCTGCGGCCGAGCACTTCGAGTACGTGCTGGCCACCACCGAGGCCCGCGCCCGCGAGTGGCGCTCCGCGCTGCGGCACGAGCGGGTCGGCGTGCTCCCGCACGCCATCCAGCCGCGCGTGCACAACCCCATCCCCGCCGAGGGCGGCAGGACCGGGGAGATCGTCACCCTCGGCACGGTCACCCCGCCGGCCGGCGGCGCGGCCTGGCAGCCGCTGGCCGGGCAGGGCGACGACAAGACGTCGTACGACGACGTGCTGACGGCCTACCGGCGGCCGGCCCTGGTGATCGCGGGCGCCGACGCCGAGCCGAGGGTGATAGGAGAGGTCGCGGCCTGCGGCACCCCGGTGCTCCAGGTGCGGGCCGGGGCCAAGGGCGAGGAGATCCTCGCGGCGGCGGAGATCCTCATGGCCGACGAGGGACGGCTGGCCAGGGAGGCCCACCTCGCCTGGCGGGCCCGCACCAGCGTCACCCCGCTGCTCGACCCGATCCTCGACACCCTCGGTGTGCCGAGCGTGCGCGGCAGCGGCGTGATCTCGGCGATCACCGCCGTCTCCGACCCTGCGGAGCTTGACCGCCTGCTCGCCCAGATCACCCGTCAGGTCGAACGGCCCGGCCAGATCGTGATCGTCGCGGACGGCCTCGACGCGGGCCTGGTGGACAAGACCGTCCGCCAGTCGTGCCCGGACATCGACGTCGTGGTCCGCACCACGGGCGAGCCGATCACCCGGGGCGCCGCCCTCGACCGCGCGGTGCGGCTCGCCGACGGCGACTACGTGGCCGTGCTCGATGCCAGGGACCTGTACGGCGAGCACTACCTGGCCGACCTCGTCCGCCACTTCGCCTCCACCGACGCCGAGGTGCTGGGGAAGGCGTCGTTCTACGCCCACCTGCCGGCGACCGGCGCGACCCTGCTGCGCCAGCCGGAGGCCGAGCACCGGTTCCTCCCCGAGGTGGCCGGGGGCACCGTCCTGGCCCGCCGCCAGGTGCTCACCGAGCTCGGCTTCGGCGACGTCTCGGAGGAGTGGGGTGAGGTCCTGATGCGGCAGTGCCGTACGGACGGGGTGCGGGTCTACTCGGCCGACCGCTACTCCTACGTGTGCGTCCGCGACTCGGCCGAGGGCTCGCTGCTCGGCTCGGCGCGCATGGAGGGATTCGTCCCGGCCGAGCCCCTCGCCTTGCTCTGACCTCACCGGCGAGGTCGGCCTAGACTGGCCGCGATGACCACCACAGCCGTCCCGGCAGCGTGATGATCGAGGAGCTGCGCGGCGTTCTCGGCGCCGCGCCGGTGCCGCAGGGATCGTGGGAGCGGGACGCGTGCTTCGTCTCCACGGCCGCGCTGCGTAAAACGGCGCTGCGTAAAACGGCGGCGCTGCCCGGAACAGCGGCGCTGCGAGGAGCGGCGGCGCTGCCTGAAACGTCCGCGCTGCCTGAAACGTCCGCGCTGCCTGAAACGTCTGCGCTGTCTGGAACGGCGGTGCCGGGGGGAACGGCGGAGTCCCCTGCCGAGGCGGCGGAGCGGCTCGCGACCCGGCTGCGCGCGGTGCCCGGCGTCCGTCGGGTGGACGTCCGGCCGAACGGCTTCCTCGTCATCGGCGTCGCCACGCCGGGACGGATCGTCGAAGACGTCCTGGCCTCGCCCCGGCGGCCGGGAGCCGCCCCGGTCGCCGTGCCCCGACCGGGAGCCGTGCACTCGCAGCCGGGGGCCGCCGTGTCCCCGCAGCACGCGGCGCCGTGGCCGGACTTCCCCCGCACCTGGGACAACCCCGGTTTCGCCGTACGGTACGCGTACGTGCGGGCGGGAGCCGTACGGCGATGGGCGGGCGATCTGGGGGTGCGGACCGGCGTGGCGGCGCGGCCCGAGCTGCTCGACGGCCCGTTCGACCGGGCCGTGCTGCGGGTGCTGGCCGAGCTGCCGAGCAGGCGGGAGAGCCGCGACCCGGGATGGGCGGCGTACCTCGAACGGCTGGCCGAGGCCTACCACACCGCCGTCGAGCGCGCGTCCCCGATTCCCATGGGCGATGAGCCGCCGTCGGAGGTCCACGCGGCCCGGGTGCGGATGGGGGAGGCGGTGCGCCTCGTGCTCGGCGAGGGACTGGTGGAGCTGGGTGTCACCCCGCCCGGCAAAATCTGAGTCAAACCCGCCGATAGCCGGAAGCAATGCCGTCAACGACCTGCGGACCTGAATATCTTCCTTCCGGGCCGTCTCGCAGGGTGAACAGCAGGCGCGAGTGAATCGCAGGGTCGGCTAGCCTCGTTCGGGTGAGTCGATTCGCCCACCCAGCCGGCGACCTGCACGCCGCTTCATCTATCGTCGCCGTGACCGCCGGACTGCCAGAGGAGCGTCCGCAGCACGTGCCCGCTGACCTCAACGCGCTCGAACCGGCCATCTGGCCGCGAACGTCCGGCAGGGCCGACGGCGCCGTCACCATCGGCGGAATCGACGTACGCGACCTGGCGAAGGAGTTCGGCACGCCTCTGTACGTCATCGACGAGGAGGACTTCCGCTCACGCTGCCGTGAGTATCGATCCGCCTTCCACGACGGCGAGGTCCACTACGCCGCCAAGGCGTTCCTGTGCCGCGAGGTCGCCCGCTGGATCGACCAGGAGGGCCTCGGCCTCGACGTGTGCAGTGCCGGTGAGCTCGCCGTGGCGCTCAGCGTCGGCTTCCCGCCCGAGCGGATCACGATGCACGGCAACAACAAGTCGCTCGCCGAGCTGGAGAGGGCCGTCCAGGTCGGCGTGGGCCACATCGTGGTCGACTCGTACGAGGAGATCGCCCGCCTCGGCTTCCTCGCGGACAAGCACGGCGTGCGGCCGAAGGTGATGATCCGGGTGACCGTGGGCGTCGAGGCCCACACCCACGAGTTCATCGCGACCGCCCACGACGACCAGAAGTTCGGCCTGTCGCTGAGCAGCGGCGCCGCCGCCGAGGCGGTGCGGCGCATCCTCGCGCTGCCGCAGCTCGAACTGGTCGGTCTGCACTCGCACATCGGGTCGCAGATCACCGACACCGGCGGGTTCGAGGTCGCGGCCCGCCGCCTGGCCAGGCTGCTGGTCGAGATCAAGGAGGAGCACGACGTCGTGCTCCCGGAGCTGGACCTCGGCGGCGGATACGGCATCCCGTACGTGGTGGGCGACGAGTCCCTGGACGTCAAGGTCATCGCGGACAGCCTGCGGGAGATCGTCACGAAGGTGTGCGAATCGGCCGGGCTGCCCGTGCCCCGGCTCACGGTCGAGCCGGGCCGTTCGATCGCCGGGGTGTCCGGGGTGACCCTGTACGAGGCCGGTACGGTCAAGGACGTGGAGGGCCTGCGCACGTACGTGAGCGTGGACGGCGGGATGAGCGACAACATCCGCACCGCCCTCTACGGAGCCGAATACACGGCCGTGCTCGCCTCCCGAGTGAGCCAGGCGGCGCCGATGCTGTCGCGCCTGGTCGGCAAGCACTGCGAGAGCGGCGACATGGTCGTGCGCGACCTCTACCTGCCGGGCGACCTGGCCCCCGGAGACCTGATCGCCGTCGCCGGCACCGGCGCCTACTGCCGGTCGCTGGCCAACAACTACAACTATCTGCCCAAGCCCGCCGTCGTCGCGGTGTCCAACGGCCAGGCGCGGGTCATCATCCGCAGAGAGACCGAGGACGACCTGCTCAGGGGGCAGCTGTGACCGCCCGCCCCGAGCAGTCCGGCGGCGAAGCGAGGAGGCATCGTGAGTAAGGCCAAACCGGCGCTCAGGGTCGCGCTGCTGGGCTGCGGCGTCGTCGGTTCGCAGGTCGTGCGCCTGCTCCGCGAGCAGTCCGACGACCTGGCCGCCCGTGTCGGCGCCCCACTGGAGCTGGCCGGCGTGGCCGTGCGCAGGCTGGGGCGCAAGCGGGACACCGACGTGGACCCCGCCCTGCTCACGACCGACGCGGAGGCCCTGGTCACCCGCGACGACGTGGACATCGTGGTCGAGGTGATCGGCGGCATCGAGCCGGCCAGGTCGCTGATCCTCGCCGCCATGGCGCACGGCAAGTCCATTGTGAGCGCCAACAAGGCGCTGCTGGCCGAGGACGGCGCGACGATCCACCGGGCCGCCCGCGAGAACGGCGCCGACCTCTACTTCGAGGCCAGCGTCGCCGGGGCGATCCCGCTGCTGCGCCCGCTGCGCGAGTCGCTGGCCGGCGACCGGGTGCGCCGCGTGCTGGGCATCGTCAACGGCACGACGAACTACATCCTCGACAAGATGGACTCCACCGGCGCCTCGTTCAACGACGCCCTGGAGGAGGCCCAGGCGCTCGGGTACGCCGAGGCCGACCCCACCGCCGACGTCGAGGGCTTCGACGCCGCAGCCAAGGCCGCGATCCTGGCCGGCATCGCCTTCCACAGCCGGGTGACGGCCGCCGACGTGCACCGCGAGGGCATCACGGAGATCACCGCGGCCGACGTCGCCTCCGCCAAGGGCATGGGGTACGTCATAAAGCTGCTGGCCATCTGCGCCCGCTCCGACGACGGCAAGACGGTCGGCGTCCGGGTGCACCCCGCCATGATCCCGAGGTCGCACCCCCTGGCCGGGGTGCGCGAGGCGTACAACGCCGTCTTCGTGGAGGCCGAGTCGGCCGGGCGGCTCATGTTCTACGGCGCGGGCGCGGGCGGCGCGCCGACCGCCAGCGCCGTGCTGGGCGACATCGTGGCCGTGGCGCGCAACCGCATCGCGGGCACGCGCGGGCCGGAGGAGTCGACGTACGCCGATCTCAAGGTCCACCCGATGGGCGACAGCATCACCCGCTATCACGTGTCGCTCGACGTCGCGGACAAGCCCGGTGTGCTCGCCCGGGTGGCCGAGATCTTCGCGAGGCACGACGTGTCGATCCAGACGGTGCGGCAGGAGGGGCGGGGCGACGACGCCCAGCTCGTGCTGGTGACCCACCGGGCCAGCGACGCCGCCCTGTCGGCCACGATCAAGGACCTGCGCGACCTGAACATCGTCCGCGCGGTCGCGAGCGTCATGCGGGTCGAGGGCGACGACACGCCCTGACACCGAAGGCGGAAACGTGCGCTGAAGGGACTCCCGGGTGCTCCACCCGGGAGTCCCTGTCACGTCTGCCGATCATGCCCGTACGGGTCCCGCGTCGCCGTGCGGCGGCTCCAGCGGCGTACGGCAGGCCCCCGGCACGGGCTCTTGCCGCCGCCACGCCATAACCAGCCGCAACCGTGGACGACGGGCCGCGCGTCTCCGGCCGTCGTCATCTGATCACAAAGGGTCTCCAGACACCGGCGGAATAACCCTGCCGCACGCCTCTGACCAGCCAGGATGTCACCCGTAATGCCTTAACGGGGACACCGCACGGATGGAGGAGATCGGCAGATGGGCAAGAGGAGCGTCGCCGCACCGGCGGCGGCTGTCGCAGGACTGGCGCTGGTCGCGGCGCTCATGGTCGCGTCCACGACGTCACCCGCCGGGGCGGCGGAATGTCCGGAGTCGACCACCTGTCCGACGACCATGACCTTCACCGTGAACGCCCCTGACGGCCTCACGATCACCGTGCCGAACGGACCCGTGAGCACCGGCAGCGGCGTGCCCGGCGACCCCATCAGCGGCCAGCTCGGCGCGGTCACCGTGTCCGACGAGCGAGCCGCGCTCACCGCGACATGGGTGGCCACGGTGTCGGCCGCGGCGGGAGGTTTCACCACCGGTGGCGGCACCGCCCCGGAGACCATCCCCAACAGCGACGTCCTCTACTGGTCCGGCGCGGCGACGGCCACGACCGGCACCGGAACCTTCGTGCCGGGACAGGAGGACGCGGGTGATGCCGAGTCGCTCGACGAGACGCGCACCGCGTTCAGCAAGACGACCGGCTCCGGCAACAACTCCGCCACGTGGAACCCCACCCTTGTCGTCAACGTCCCCGACGCGGCCGTCGCGGGCACCTACACCGGCACGGTGAACCACTCCGTTGCCTGACCGCACAGCCCGCAGGATCATCGCCTCCGGCCTGCTCGCGCTCGTGTCGTACGCCGCGGCCGTCTCACCGGCGGCGGCGTACGACCATGAGGGAGAGCAGGGGCGGTTCGGCATCCGGCTGCTGGAGATCCCCGAGAACCGGCTGGACGACCCGCGCTCGCACGCGTTCATCGTCGACCACGTGAACCCCGGCACCACCTTCACCCGGCGTCTTGAGGTCTTCAGCACCTCATCCGAGCCGCGGCACGTGACGGTGTATCCCGCCGCGGCACGGGTCGGCAACGGCGGGTTCACCTTCGCCCCCGGCCGTGCCGGCAACGAGCTGACCTCCTGGATCACGCTCGACCGTACGGAAGTGGACGTGCCGCCGCATGGTCACGTCCCGGTGACGGCCACCGTCGCGGTGCCGCCCACGGCGTCCAAGGGCGAGCGGTACGCGGTCATCTGGGCGGAGATCTCCTCGGCCTCGCCCGGCCCGTCGGGCAACATCGCGCTCGTCAACCGGGTCGGCGTCCGCACCTACCTGGACGTGGGCCCGGGCGGCGATCCGCCGACGAGTTTCCGGATCGGCGAGGTGACCGCCGGGCGCACCGACGACGGACGGCCCCGGCTGGTGGCCGAGGTCGGCAACACGGGGGAGCGCGCCGTCGACCTGGAGGGTGAGGTGCGGCTGTCGGAGGGGCCGAGCGCGCTCAGCGCCGGGCCCTTCCGCAGCGCCGGCGCCACCACCCTGCCTCCCGGCGGCCATGGTCAGGTGGCCGTGCTGCTGGGTGGCGACCTGCCCGCCGGGCCCTGGAAGTTCCGGTTCATCGTGCGCAGCGGCCGCGTCAGCCGTACGACGACCGGGACGATCACCTTCCCCGCGGCCGGGGAACGGGCGGTGGCGAAGGGCGATCCCAGTGTGCCGGTCCTCGCCGCCTGCGCCGCCGCGGCCATCGCGGCCGCGATCCTGCTGGTCATGAACCTTCGCCGCTTCCGCCGCCGCCCCCTGGACGGCGAAGCCGCCTGACCGGCGTAACGGCGAAGCCCGCGTGACCAGCCCAGCGGTGTCTGACCATCCCGACGTGAAGGTGCCAGACCTGCCCGGCGGCGAGGGTCGCGTGACCCGACAGCGCGTGATCGGCCCGGTGGCGTGGACGTCCTGGACGTTGCGCGAGGGGCGGGTCAGTGCTGCGCCAGGGCCCTGCGGACCGCGTCGAGGGCCTCCTCCTCGGAGGCCCCGAGATGCCGTACGGCCGCGGCGAACGCCTCGGCGGCCTCACGCAGGCGCAGCCGTCCGCCCTCGGCCGCGAGATCGGTGATCGTCGCCGCGCGGCCCCGGCGCAGCTCGACCAGGCCCTCGTCGCGCAGTTGCTGGTAGCCCCGCAGCACGGTGTGCAGGTTGATGCCGAGCGCGGCGGCGACGGCCCGCGCCGACGGCAGCTTGTCCCCGGGACCCGCCGCACCCCTGGCGACCGCCGAGCGCACCGAGGCCGCCACCTGGTCGGCCAGGGGCTGCGCCGAGGACGGATCGACGACGATCAGCACCCGGCGTCTCCCCTCGCGCGGGCGAGGGACGCGTTGACCAGCGCGGCGGCCGTCTCGGCGTCGCGGGTCGAATACAGGAACTCCCGCCCGTCGGGGAGCCGCAGCGCCAGCACCGGCTCCCGTCCGCTCACGTATCCCCACCCCCTGCTGCCGCCGATTATGCCGAGCCCCCTGCCGGACGCCTCCGGCCGCACCGACGCGAAGAGCACCGTGTCGTACGGCACGACCCGCCGCAGGCCGCCGAGCCCCGGCAGGCTGACCTCGACGCCGCCGTCGATGCGGAGCCGGGTGCGCGCCGAGAGGATCGCGGCGAGCCCCATCAGCGCCATGAGCGTCGCCCCCTACCAGGAGCGGGAGAGGTTGAAGAGCCCGAACCAGCCGAAGGCGAGCATCGCCGCCCCCAGCAGGAGCGAGCGCGGATACCAGGCGGACGCGGCGTAGACGGCCCGCCGGCCCGGCGCGAGCGGCAGCAGAGGCACTCCCAGGGGCGGTCGTGCGGCGTCCTGCTGAGGGCCGTGGTGCTGGGGGGAGTCGTACACGAGCCACCTCCCAAACTGTTTGCATGTCACTATAACAATCAAACAGTTCCGTGAGGAGTCCCCGCCGAGATCTCGTACGGTGGAGCCCGGCATGTCCGGAAGGCGGGGCGGTCGCGGGCAACGACTCGATCGGATAACGGCCCGCCGATCCGCGCGCCGGTGCGTGTTCGATGTCCTTTGACGTCGCCGAAATGATCAGATTCGTAGGGGGAAGCGTGGTTACGGGCGAGGCGGTCCGGACGTCCACTCACCGGGCGGATGCCGAAGCGAAGGACTGGCCTCGCTGGACACCGCTGCTCGCGGGCCTGCTGACCACCTGTGTCGCGATCTCCGGCACCACGGCGTCGCTGTCGGCCGACGAGGTGGCGACCTACAGCGCCGCGGTGGCCCGGCCGCTGAGCGGGCTGTGGGGGCTCGTCCAGCAGATCGACGGCCACTTCCTGCCCTACTACCTGCTCATCCACGTCTGGTCGTGGCTGGGGGAGGCCGAGTGGTGGCTGCGCCTGCCCTCGGCCCTCGCGGCCGGGGTGGCGGCGGGTTTCCTGGCCGACCTCGGCCGCCGGCTGGCCGGTCCCCGCGCGGGCGTGCTGGCCGCGGCGCTGTTCGCCATATTGCCGTCGGTGTCCTACCACGGCGCGAACGCCCGGCCGTACGCGTTCGCGGCGGCGGCGGCCGTCATCTCCGCGTGGACGCTGCACCGGGTGGCCGAGGCGCCCACCGGCTCCCGGACCCGCTGGTACGCGGCGTCGGTGGCCCTCCTCGGCTGCACCCACCTGTTCTCGGTGCTGGTGCTCCCGGCCCAGTTCCTGGCCGCCCTGCTGGTGCTGCCCCGCCGTACGTTCCTGACCAGGATCGTTCCCGCGACGGCGGTGGGGTGCGTCCCCCTCGCGATCCTCGCGCTGGTCGGCTGGGGCGAGCGCCACGCGATCAGCTGGATCGCGCCGCACGGGCCCGACGTGCTGCTGAAGTTCCCCAAGCACGCGGCGGGCTCCGACCTCGCCGGGCCGCCGCTGTTCGCCCTCGCCGTCGTGGGGGTGGTGATCCTGCTGCGCAGGTCGGTGCCCTGGGGCGTCCTCGCAGGCGGCTGGCTCGTCCTCCCGCCCGTGCTGCTGCTCATGGTCGACATGCTGGTGACCCCGGCCTACGTGGACCGTTACGTGTTCGTCGCGGCACCTGCCCTGGCCCTGGCGGCAGGCGTGGCGCTGGCCTCGGTGCGCCTGGCCCCCGTCCCCTTCGCGCTGGTCAGCGTGCCCGTCGTGCTGGCCGTCGCGGCGCTGGGGCTGCCCGCGCAGGCCGACTATCGGCAGCGCAACGGCCACTACGACGACTTCCCCGGCGCGCTCGGCGTGATCCAGGCACGGGAGCGCCCCGGCGACGCCATCGTGTACGGCCAGAGCCGGCTGCGCACCGGCTTCGTTTACTACGGCCGGGAGAAGCTGCCCGACGACGTGCTTCTCAAGGGGCAGGGCCCCGCCTTCGAATACGTGGAGCGGGACGACCTGGCCGAGGCCCTGGCCGGGCACCGCCGGGTCTGGGTGGTCTGGCGGGGGACGAAGCAGGCCGGGCTGACGGGAAAGAAGATCCCAAGGGTGGCCTCCGTACGCGCGGCCGGATACCGTCTTTCGACGGCCTGGCATTCCGCGGAGCTGCCGGGCCTCACCGTCGCACTGTTCGAGCGCGCTCGTGGCAAGGGCTGAGCGATGTGGACCGTTTCATTACGGTTGGACATCGCGTTCAAGAGCGGTTGCCGTGAGTGAGTAAAGTTCTTCTCCATGCGACTTACGGTGAAGAGACTTATTCCGGCCTGTCTCCTAACCGCGGCGTCGATCGCGGGACTCCAGCACACTGCCGTCGCGGCGGCAGGATCGGCCGTCCCGGCGCACGTGACACAACAGGGAGCGCGGGCGGCCGGGGTGCCGACAGTGGTCCTCACCTTCGACGACAGCACGGTCGACCACCTCGCCGTCGCCAAGATGCTGAGCAGGCGCGGTCTCAAGGGCACCTTCTACGTCAACAGCGGCCGCCTCGGCAAACGCGGCTTCCTGAGCGTGGCCGCGGTGCGGGCCATCGCGAAGCTGGGCCACGAGATCGGCGGGCACACCCTCCATCATCCGCATCTGCCGGAGGCGTTCGACGCCGCCCAGCAGGCGGAGATCTGCGACGACAGGCGGGCGCTGCTGAAGATGGGGTTCGCCGTGCGCTCGTTCGCCTATCCGTTCGGGGCCATCGACGAGTCGAGCAAGCGGATCGCGATGGGCTGCGGCTACAACAGCGCGCGTGACATCAACGGCCTCTACCGGCCCGACAGCTGCCGTGCCTGCCCGGTCACCGAGACGATCCCGCCCGCGGACCCCGCCGCCGTACGGGCCACGAGCCAGTCGCGCCTGCCGCGTACCGCCCGCACGCTGCGCGAGTTCGTCACCCGCGCCCAGCAGGAGAAGGACCCCGGCATGGTGACCTTCGTCTTCCACGAGATCAAGAACGAGCCGCGGGACCAGTACGCGACGGCGCCCAAGGAGTTCGCCGCCTTCATCGACTGGGTGGCCAAGCAGCGGAAGGCCGGGAAGATCGACGTGCGGACGATGGGCGACGTGGTCGGCGGGGGAGTGTCGCCCGTGCCGTGATCCCGTCGCGCCGCGTCACAGCCAGTGGTCAGGTGACCTTCACGGTCACAGGGATTCACAAGGTTCGGCTGATACAAGTTGACGAGCCTGTAAACGGACGCGCAGGAGGGACACCGTGACGGTGACGACCGGCATCTGCTCGCCGTACGGCTTCACGCGCGGCCCGACCGAGGAGACCGCGACGCTGTCCTGGGACGACGGGCGGTGGTCGGTGGGAGGCCGCCCGCTGGCCGTCCCCCCGGAGGCCGACGACGTCGCAGCCCTCCGGCCGCTGCGCGGGCTTCGCGTGGAGTGGCCGGAGCGGCCCGCCGCCGGGGCGTTGGAGGCGGTCGCCGCCCTGGCCGCCGCGGGGGTGCCGCTCACCGGCCAGGACCCGCCGGGGTGGGTGCGGGATGCCGATCCCGTGCTCGCCGGCCTGATCACGGCCTGGACTCCCGAGGCCGACGACGGCAGGCCCGACTCGGTCGCCGACCTGCGCAGGGAGGAGCACAGCGTGCGCCTGCGCAGGCACGCGCTGCGGGCCGCGGGCGTCGGCACCGGCCTCGCCCCGGTGACCGTCGTCATGGCCACGCGGCGGCCCCACTACGTGGCCCACGCGCTGCGGCAGCTCGCCCGCCAGCGCGGCGTCGGCCTTGAGGCGATCGTCGCCCTGCACGGGTTCCCGGCCGCGCGGGTGCGGGAGGCGCTCGCGGAGTTCCCCCACCCGATGACGGTCGTCGAGGCCGATCCGGACGCGCCGCTCGGGGCCGTGCTCAACATGGCGGCGGCACGGGCGTCCACCGGCATCGTCACCAAGTGGGACGACGACGATTGGTACGGTCCAGAGCACCTGGCCGACCTGCTGCTCACCATGGCCTATTCCGGCGCGGAGCTGGTCGGGACCGCTCCGGAGTTCTTCTACCTCCAGCCCCTCGACGCGACGATCCGCCGCGTCGACTACAGCAGCGAGGTGTGGGCCGACCACGTCGCGGGCGGCACGATCATGCTCGGCCGTGAGACCTTCGAGCAGGCCGGCGGCTTCGGGGAGCTGGACCGCGGCGAGGACGCGCACCTCCTGCGGGCGGTCGCGGCGGCCGGCGGCCGGGTCTACCGCACCCACGGCCTGGGCTACGTCCTACGGAGATCGGTCGGCGCCGAACACACCTGGAACCTTCCTCTTGCCCACTTCCTGCGAGTAGCCGCGAACCAGTGGCGCGGCTTTCGCCCAAGTGTGATGTTGGAAGCACCATGACGCCACGCATAAGGGGAAACGACTACACCGTCCTTCGGCCGCCGGCCCTCGGGTCGTCGTGGACACCCCGTCTGCGGGTCAGCGTGGTGATCCCCGCCTACGCCGATCAGGCCAAGCTCGATCTCACGCTCGCCGGGCTGGCCAGGCAGACATATCCGGCCGACCTGCTCGAAGTGATCGTGGTCGACAACGGCACCGAGCCGCCGCTGCGCCTGCCGGAGATCCGGCCCCGCGACACGCGGCTGCTGGTCTGCGCGGCGCCGGGCCGGGCCAGGGCCCGCAACACCGGCCTGGCCGCCGCGACGGGCGACGTCATCCACTGGATGGACTCCGACGTCGTGCCCGAGCCGGAGGAGGTGGAGGCGCACATGCGCTGGCACCACCTCGCGCCCTATCTGTCGGTCACCTCCTACCTGCGCTTCACCACCGCCCCGCTGCCCGGCCCCGCCGACGTCGCGCGTACGGACGACCTGGCGAAGCTCTTCGAGCCGGCCGAGCCGCACGCCTGGATCGAAGACCTGGTGGAGCGGTCGGACGGGCTGGTCAACTCGCCGCGGCCGTTCAGCATCCACATCGGCGGCGCGTCGTCGGTCTCCGCCCGGCTGTTCGAGCGGGCCGGGCCGATGGACCCGGAGATGATCCTCGGCCAGGACACCGAGATGGGATACCGGCTCGCCCAGGCGGGCGCGGTCTTCATCCCCGACCCGCAGGCCAGGGCCTATCACCTCGGCCCGTCGATGCGCATGCGCGACAGCGCGCCGATCAGCCGGGTCAGCCACGCCCTGGTGACCGATCGGGTGCCCGGCTATCGGTGGCTGCGCACCCATCCCTCCCGCCAGTGGAAGGTCCCGCAGGTGGAGGTCCTGGTGGACGCCACCGCCGGGTCGTACGACGAGGTCAGGGCCACTGTGGACGGCGTGCTGGCAGGCACGGTGACCGACCTCGCCGTGGTGCTGACCGGCCCGTGGGACGAGCTCGCGCCCGAGCAGCGCGCGCCGCTCAAGGACCCGAACCTCGACCTCGTGCTGCTGCGGGCCCACTACACCCACGAGGGCCGGGTGCGGCTGGCCACCACGGTGCCCGACACCCAGTCGCCCTACCGCCTGCGCATCCCGCCCGGCTGGGTGCCCGAGGAGGACGGTCTCGGCCGGCTTCTCGACGTGCTGCGCGGCCGGGAACGCGGCCTGGTGAGCGTGCTCCTGGCCGAGAACGCCGAGGGCGTCACCGCCGCCCGGCTGGAGCGCACCGAGGCGTTCTCCCGCGCCGCACTCGTCGCCGAGGAGGGCGAGGACCTCGACGACGCCGTCGACGAGATGTTCGGCGTCTACTGGGTCGACGGCGAGACCTTCGGCTTCCGTACGGCCGAGGAGGCTCCGGCCTTCATGAGCGCGCGCGCCGCCTATCGCAAGCGGGTCAAGGCGGAGGCCGAGGTCGAGCGGCTGACCAAGGAGGTCGAGCGGCTGCGGGAACAGGTGACCAAATGGCGCGGCGAGGCCGGGCGGTGGCGCAAGTCCGCCGTCGAGTTCCGCCGTGAGATGGGCACCCTGCGGCGGCAGGTCTCGGTGCTGCGCGGGCAGGTCTCGGCGCTGCACCGCACCCGGGGCCTGCGCGGCATCGCCCGCGGCCTGCGTCGCCCTTTCACGTTCAAGAAGACCTGACCCCGCCCCCGCCACCGCTCAGGGCGGGGCAGCGATCCGGGGCGCTGCGGGTCAGGAGCGGCGGAACAGGCCGCGGCGGCGCGGCGCCGCCGCCTCCGGTCGCGGGGCCTGGGCCGCGGCCGGTTTCGGGCTCGCCGTGGCCTGTGGCTTGCCGGCGTTCGGCGGGGTGGATTTCGGCGCGGCCTGTGGCACGGCCGGTTTCGCCGCCGCCGCGGGAGGCGTCTCGAACTCGCTTGCCGCGGCGTGCCGTACGCCGTGGGTCTGGGCGATCACGCCGGCGGGGTCCTCGCCCGGCGCGGCGAGCCGGCGGGCGCGCGCGACGGCCTCGGTCCGCTCCAGGGTGGCCGTGCCTCCGCCGGGCAGGTCGAGGACCAGCAGGCCGATGCGCTCCTCCAGCATCGCCTTGACCGCCCGCTCCAGCAGGGCCGGAGCCGGAGGGCTGCCGACGGGCGCGGTGTAGCGGAAGGGGACGGGCGCGGCGGTCGGCGCCGCCTGGTCCGCGAACCGCACCCGCGCGTCGTGCCCGAACGCCGCCTTGACCAGGGCGAGATCGAACGCTCCGGTCCCCGGCGCCCACCTGCCTCCGCCGTCGAGCGACGACCACGGGCCGGCCAGCGTGACCACGACGTCGGTGAGCGTGCCGCGCAGCACCGCGTCGACCGCCGCGACGATCGCCCGTTCGTCCGCCCCGGTGACGTCGAAGACGACCTCCACGTACGGCACGAGCCAGCGCCGGCCGGGCTCCTTGCGCAGGTCACGGCGGAGCGGGACCCGGTGTGCCAGGTGGGTCTCGACGAGCCGGACGATCGACTTGCCGTGCTCGCCACGCTGGGCCGGCAGGCCGAGATGCACGGCACGGGCCTCCATGTCGGGAACGAACACCGCCCCCGCCTGGGCGAGCCGGTAGGCGAACTCGGTGTCCTGGCCGCGCACCACCTCGGGATCGAAGCCCCGGACGTCGTCGAGCAGGGCCCGCCGCAGGGAGACCGTCGGGCCGGTGCACACCTGGTAGGGGTTCTTGCTGGCCCGCAGGCCGTCGAGGCGGCGGATGGTCTCCTCGGTCGAGCTGGACACCAGCGCGGACGGGTCGAACAGGTCCTCGGGCGAGCCGTGCCGTACGGCCTCGTGGACCTGCGCCGGAGTGAGGGCGGGCTCCTCGGCGAACTTCTTGCCGCCGATGGTGACGAGATAGTCGGTGAGGTGATGCCAGCGGAACAGCGCCTCCAGGTGCTCCCGCGAGATCACCATGTCGGCGTCGAGACGCTGCACGATCTCGCCCTCGGCCGCCGCGATGCCGGCGTTCATCGCGTGTCCGGCGCCCCATCCGCCGGGCGGCACGACCACGACGCGGGTGTTGTCGGGCCGCAGGTCGGGCAGGCGCAGCGGAGGGTCGCTGCGGTCGTCCACGACGATCACCTCGATGAGGTGCGCGGGATAGGTCTGCGCGGCCAGCGCGGCCAGCGTCAGGTCGAGGCGGTGCTGCCCGCCGTGCGCGGGGATGACGACACTCGCGCTGAGCGTGGGCGTCCACTCGCCGATGGGCGGTGGCGTGAGCGGAGAGTAGTCGTTGTGGCGAATCCGCGGCCGGGGCTGGGGCTCCATGCCCGTCAGGTGGGCCAATCCTCGTCCTTCACAGCGTTGGTCAAAAGGTTGCTCCACCCTAGCGAAAGCGGCCGACGGTTCCCTAAGGTGACGCCCAATATGTCCATTTGGTGGACAACGGAGTCCGCACGTCAGACGGTTGGCCGTAGACTCGGTGACCGATACCCCTGGTGACACGCGTACGCGCGCGTGGGAGGAGCGACCAATGTTCAGGGCTTGGCGTGGCCTGATCGAGGAGTACCGTGACCGTCTGCCGGTCTCCACGACGACGCCAGTGGTGACCCTGCTCGAGGGCGGCACGCCGCTCGTCCCGGCCAGGCGGGTGTCCCAGATCACGGGCTGTGACGTCCACCTCAAGGTCGAGGGTCTCAACCCGACCGGCAGCTTCAAGGACCGCGGCATGACCGTGGCGATCAGCAAGGCCGTCGAGGAGGGCGCCCAGGCCGTCATCTGCGCGTCCACCGGCAACACCAGCGCCTCGGCCGCCGCCTACGCCGTACGGGCCGGGCTGACCTGCGCCGTCCTCGTGCCGCGCGGGAAGATCGCGATGGGCAAGCTCGCCCAGGCGCTGGTGCACGGCGCCAGGCTGCTCCAGGTCGAGGGCTCGTTCGACGACTGCCTTGAGATGACCAGGAAGCTCGCGGAGACCTACCCGATCGCGCTGGTCAACTCCGTCAATCCGCACCGCCTGCAGGGTCAGAAGACGGCGGCCTTCGAGATCGTCGACGCGCTCGGCGACGCGCCCGACGTCCACTGCATCCCGGTCGGCAACGCCGGCAACATCTCGGCCTACTGGATGGGCTACAAGGAGTACGCCGAGGACGGCCTGGCCACCAAGCGCCCGCGCATGCTGGGGTTCCAGGCGAGCGGCGCGGCGCCGCTGGTCGGCGGCAGCCCCGTGACCCACCCGCAGACGATCGCCACGGCGATCAGGATCGGCAACCCCGCCTCGTGGCGGCTCGCCGAGGCCGCGCGCGACGAGTCCGGCGGCGACATCCAGGCCGTGACCGACCGCCAGATCGCCGCGGCGTACAAGCTGCTCGCGCAGGAGGAGGGCGTGTTCGTCGAGCTCGCCTCCGCCGCGAGCGTCGCCGGCCTGCTCCAGGCGCACGAGCAGGGCCTGCTCACGCCCGGGCAGCGGGTCGTGTGCACCGTGACCGGCAACGGCCTGAAGGACCCCGACTGGGCCATCTCCGGCGCCCCGGCGCCGGTGACGATCCCGATCGACGCCTACGCCGCCGCGGCCGCGCTCGGACTTGCCTGACCGGCCCCTATTCCCGCCCATAAAAGGGTTCAGGTGACGAATTGACGGACAGTCACGGCGTCGTCGTACGCGTGCCTGCGACGAGCGCCAACCTCGGCCCCGGTTTCGACAGCCTCGGCCTCGCCCTCGACCTGTACGACGAGGTGGAGGCCGAGATCTCCGGCTCGCCCGGCGTGCGGATCGAGGTGGAGGGCCAGGGCGCCGGTGAGCTGGACGAGGGCGAGGGCCACCTCGTCGTCAGGACGATGCGGGCGACGTTCGACCGCATGGGGTTCGCCCAGCCGGACGGCGTCGCGCTGCGCTGCCGCAACCGCATTCCGCACGCGCGGGGGCTCGGCTCGTCGTCCGCGGCGATCTGCGCCGGCATCCTCGCCGCCCGCGAACTCGTACGCGCGCGGGGCGCGGGGGATCTGCCGGACGCGGAGGTGTTCGCGCTGGCCACGGAGCTGGAGGGGCATCCCGACAACGTGGCGCCGTGCCTGGCGGGCGGACTCACCATCGCCTGGACCGACCAGTCGGGGGTGGCGAGTATGGTGAAACTGAGTCCGCACGAGGACGTCCGGCCGGTGGTTTTGATCCCGGATTTCCGGTTGTCCACGGAGGAGGCTCGGGGGCTGCTGCCGAAGGACGTACCGCATTCCGACGCGGCGGCCAACGCGGGGCGGGCGGCTCTGCTCGTCGCGGCGCTCACGCAGAGACCGGAACCGGATCTCCTGCTCGCCGCCACCGAAGACCGTCTGCACCAGTGGTACCGCGCTCCCGCGATGCCCCGCACCGCTGAACTGGTGCGACGGCTCCGCGAGGCCGGGGTGCCCGCCGTCGTCTCGGGGGCCGGTCCGACGGTTCTCGCACTGACGACACGGGACACCGAGGATTTGATCGCGCCAGAAGTGGGTAATGACTGGCACATCCAGCCAATGAACGTCGACCCGCTTGGTGCGTACGTTCGGTTTCCCGAGACACGCTGATGCTTCTTCGACCTTCAGGGAATAGCTGTGCGCGCTGGTGATGTTAGGCTGATAGCCGCACCAGGTGCCCCCGTGTTGGGTGCGTGCTTGTCATTCGCACATCGCTGCACTTCGCCTCGCGTCCTTCGACGCGGGCAGGGCGATTTCCCCGAAACCGTTTCCTCCAGTCGGCACACCTCCGGGTGGCATGACCAGAGGCGGCGTTCTCGGAGACATGCGCGTTCGAACCACCAAGACATCTGGTCGGTGGCGGCAATCCGGGGGATCGCCCCCGGGCACCTACCGCTCGCGGATCCCGAGGGTCATCGACACATGAGATTCGCGAAGCCCGACCCGGTCTGTCCCGCCGGGTCGCATCACCGGGACGCCTGGACGCACGATTCTGGCGCCCGACCCCTGGGAAGGACCCTTAGTTGAGCGACACCACCGAACTCCTCTCCGACGGCCAGGCCGCCGGCGACACCCCCACTTCCGCCCCGGCCCGTCCGCGACGTCGCTCCGGCACCGGCCTGGCTGGCATGGTGCTCCCCGAGCTTCAGGCCCTGGCGACCAGCCTCGGCATCACGGGGACCGGACGGATGCGCAAGAGCCAGCTCATCGCGGCCATCCAGGAGAAGCAGGGCGGATCGGGAGAGTCCGCGCCCGAGCCGAAGGCCGCCGCAGAAGCGCCCGCCGCCGCTGAGCGCCCCGCCCGTGGCCGCCGGGAACGTTCCCGCGCCGCCCAGGCTTCCGCGCCCGAGCCGGCGCCGGCCGCCGAGCCCGTCGCCGCGGCTCGTGAGGAGCGTCCCGTGGTCGAGGCTGCGCCCGCCGTGGCCGCCGAGGCCGCGCAGAACGGCGCCGCCACCGTCGCCGAGCCGCAGGCCGAGGCCGCCGCCCAGCCGGAGACCCGCAGCGAGCGGCCCGAGCGCGGCGACCGCCGCGAGCGCCGCACGCGCGGTGAGCGTGGCGAGCGGGGCCGTGAGCGCGACGGCCGCGGTGACCAGCGCGGTGACCAGCGCGCCGCCGACGCGGGAGACGGCGGCCAGGGCCGTCGTGACCAGCAGGGCCGTGGCGACAATCGTGGCGACAACCGTGGCGACAACCGCTCCGACGGGCGTGACGGCCGCGGCGACAGCCGTACGGACGGCCGCGCCGACGGCAAGGGCGACCAGCAGGGCGAGGACGGGCGTGGGCGCCGTGGCCGCTTCCGGGAGCGCGGCCGCCGCGGGCGCGACCGTTTCGAGGGCAACGAGCCGGTCATCAGCGAGGACGACGTCCTGATCCCGATCGCCGGCATCCTGGACATCCTCGACAACTACGCCTTCGTGCGCACCAGCGGCTACCTTCCGGGCGCGAACGACGTCTACGTCTCGCTCGCCCAGATCCGCCGCAACGGCCTGCGCAAGGGCGACGTCATCACCGGCGCCGTCCGGCAGCCGAGGGACGGCGAGCGGCGCGAGAAGTTCAACGCGCTCGTCCGCCTCGACACCGTCAACGGCATGGACCCGGAGCAGGCCCGTCAGCGGCCCGACTTCAACAAGCTCACGCCGCTCTACCCGCAGGAGCGCCTGCGCCTGGAGACCGAGCCCAACGTCCTGACCACGCGGATCATCGACCTCGTCTCGCCGATCGGCAAGGGCCAGCGCGGCCTCATCGTGTCGCCTCCCAAGGCCGGCAAGACGATGGTGCTCCAGGCGATCGCCAACGCGATCACGCGCAACAACCCCGAGTGCCACCTGATGGTCGTCCTCGTGGACGAGCGTCCGGAAGAGGTCACCGACATGCAGCGGTCGGTCAAGGGCGAGGTCATCCACTCGACCTTCGACCGCCCGGCCGAGGACCACACCACCGTCGCCGAGCTCGCCATCGAGCGGGCCAAGCGCCTGGTGGAGCTGGGCCACGACGTCGTCGTCCTGCTCGACTCGATCACCCGTCTCGGCCGCGCGTACAACCTCGCGGCGCCGGCGAGCGGCCGCATCCTGTCCGGTGGTGTCGACTCGACCGCGCTCTACCCGCCGAAGCGGTTCTTCGGCGCCGCCCGCAACATCGAGAACGGCGGCTCGCTGACGATCCTCGCCACGGCGCTGGTCGAGACCGGCTCCAAGATGGACGAGGTCATCTTCGAGGAGTTCAAGGGCACCGGCAACATGGAGCTCAAGCTCAACCGGTCGCTCGCGGACAAGCGCATCTTCCCGGCGGTGGACGTGGACGCGTCCGGCACCCGCAAGGAGGAGATCCTCATGGCGAAGGAGGAGCTGTCGATCGTCTGGAAGCTCCGCCGCGTCCTCCACGCCCTCGACATGCAGCAGGCGCTGGAGCTCCTTCTCGAGAAGATGAAGGAGACCAAGTCCAACGCCGAGTTCCTGCTCCAGGTGCAGAAGACCACGGTCAGCAACGACCGCGACTGAAGCCCTTCCGACCGACGCCCCGGACGGCCCGTGCCGTACGGGGCGTCGGCGTGACCCGCCGATCCGTGCCCGAAGACCACCGCACCCCGCCCGCCGCCTCCCTCGCCGCCGCCCCGGTCACCACGATGCCCGGCCTGGGAATAGCCGATGGCCTGGGATGGTTGGTGGATCTGGCACACTGGTAGCCGAACCGCAGCGGTACCGGTTCCCGCAGCCGCGCATCACAGGTGTGCCGATGCGCGCAGGCCGTGACAGGCGAAAGCGACCCGGCGACCGCGCCTAGCGTTAGGACTGAGACATGAAGCCCGACATCCACCCGGAGTACGTGGTCACCCAGGTGACCTGCACCTGCGGGAACACCTTCACCACGCGTAGCACCGCCAAGAACGGCGTGATCCACGCCGACGTCTGCTCCGCCTGCCACCCCTTCTACACGGGCAAGCAGAAGATCCTCGACACCGGTGGCCGGGTGGCGCGCTTCGAGGCGCGCTTCGGCAAGAAGGCCCAGAGCAAGTAGCTCCTCCAGGACGCCGGCTCGGGGGCGCCCCTCTCGCGGGGCGTCTCCGGGTCGGCGTTCTTGGTGATTACGGCCTTTACCGAGGAGCTTGAGCAAAGGAGCGTGCGGTGAACCTCGACGAGATCATGAGTGAGTACGCGGATCTGGAACTGCGGCTCGCCGACCCCGCCGTGCACGCCGACCAGAGCAAGGCGCGGACGTACGGCAAGCGTTACGCGGAGCTCACGCCGATCGTCGCGACCTACCGGGAGCTCGAAGGCGTACGGCAGGACCTCGCTGCCGCGCGTGAGCTGGCGGCGGAGGACCCGGCGTTCGCGGAGGAGGCGGCCGAGCTCGAAGGCCGCATCCCGGTGCTGGAGGAGAAGCTCACCCGTCTCCTTGTCCCGCGCGACCCCAACGACGACAAGGACGTCATCATGGAGATCAAGGCGGGCGAGGGCGGCCAGGAGTCCGCCCTGTTCGCCGGAGACCTCCTGAGGATGTACCTCAGGTACGCCGAGCGGATCGGGTACAAGACCGAGATCATCGATGCCCAGCACTCCGATCTCGGCGGCTACAAGGACGTCACCGTCGCCATCAAGGGCAGGGAGGGCGTCTGGTCGCGGCTCAAGTTCGAGGGCGGCGTGCACCGCGTGCAGCGGGTGCCGGTGACCGAGTCGCAGGGCCGCATCCACACCTCGGCCGCCGGTGTGCTCGTCTACCCCGAGGCCGAGGAGGTCGACGTCCAGATCGACCCCAACGACCTGCGAATCGACGTGTTCCGCTCCAGCGGCCCCGGCGGCCAGAGCGTCAACACGACCGACTCGGCCGTGCGGATCACCCACCTGCCGACCGGTGTCGTCGTCTCCTGCCAGAACGAGAAGAGCCAGCTCCAGAACAAGGAGTCGGCGCTGCGCATCCTGCGCGCCCGGCTGCTCGCGATGGCGCAGGAGGAGGCCGAGGCGGCGGCGATGGCCGAGCGCAAGTCGCAGGTGCGCACGGTCGACCGCTCCGAGCGCATCCGCACCTACAACTTCCCGGAGAACCGCATCTCCGATCACCGGGTGGGCTTCAAGGCCTACAACCTGGACCAAGTCCTGGACGGCGATCTCGACGCGGTGATACAGGCTTTGCTCGACGCGGAACTCGCGGAGAAGCTGTCCGCTCATTCGTGAGCCCGCGGCGAGCCTGATGAGGGGACGATGAGAGAAGCGGTGATGGACGTGGGACGTCGAACGACGATGGGCCGTCCCGGCCGCCCGTCTGCTCATGAGCGACGTCTCCCCGGCTACGGCGGCTCGTCTGCCCACGACCGGCGTTTCCCCGGCCACGCCGCGAGGACCGTGCTGTAAGAGACCATGACCTTCCTGCTCGACGAAATCGCCCTCGCCACCGCCCGGCTCGCCGAGGCGGGAGTGCCGTCACCGCGCACGGACGCCGAGGAGATCGCGGCGTTCATCCACGGCGTCCCGCGGGGCATGCTGCACACGGTCAAGGACGCCGACTTCGACGCGCGGTTCTGGGAGGGCATCGCCCGGCGCGAGGCACGCGAGCCGCTGCAGCACATCACGGGCCGGGCCTACTTCCGCTACCTCTCCCTGGAGGTCGGCCCCGGCGTGTTCGTGCCCAGGCCGGAGACCGAGGTCGTGGCCGGCTGGGCGATCGACCGGCTGCGCGAGATGGACGTCGCCTCTCCGGTCGTGGTCGACCTCGGCACCGGTTCCGGGGCCATCGCGCTGTCGATCGCCCAGGAGGTCGCGCTGGCGCAGGTGCACGCCGTCGAGATCGACCCCGTGGCGTACGGCTGGGCCAAGCGCAACATCCTCGAACACGGCCAGGGCCGGACGACCCTGCATCCCGAGGACCTGGCCGACTGCCTGCCGGAGCTGGACGGCCAGGTCGACCTGGTCATCTCCAACCCGCCGTACATCCCGCCCGGTGCGATCCCGCGCGATCCCGAGGTGCGCGACTACGACCCCTCGCGGGCCCTCTACGGGTCGGGGGAGGACGGGCTCGACGAGGTGAGAGCCGTCGAGCGTACGGCGCGACGGCTGCTGCGGCCGGGCGGGTTCGCCGTGGTCGAGCACGCCGACCAGCAGGGCAACGCCGTCTATTGGCTGTTCGCCGAGGAGAACGGCTGGCGCGACGTGTGGTTGCGCCAGGACCTGACCGGCCGGGACAGGTTCGTCACCGCCCGGCTGAGCATGGACTGATTCCGGGCCGACCCCGGACTGACGCGAACGGCCCGGGCCGTGGCCACGCGGCGGCGGATTCGGACGGGACACGTGGAAGGATGGCTTCGTGAGCCGACGGTTTGACTGTGCCGACCAGACGGAGCGGATGACCGGATTGGCGGAGGCGATCTCGACGGTACGGCGGGGCGAGCTCGTGGTGCTGCCCACCGACACCGTTTATGGGATCGGCGCCGACGCTTTCACCCCTTCCGCCGTCAACGCCCTGCTGGAGGCCAAGGGCCGGGGCAGGGACATCCCCGTGCCCGTCCTCGTGGGCACCGTACGGGCCGCCAACGCCCTCGTGGAGAGCCTCGGGACGTACGGGCAGGACCTGGTGGACGCCTTCTGGCCCGGGCCGCTCACACTCATACTCAGGGCCAACCGGTCGCTGTCGTGGGACCTCGGCGACACCAAGGGAACGGTCGCCGTCCGCATGCCGCTGCACCCGGTCGCGCTGGACCTCCTCAAGGAGACCGGCCCCATGGCGGTCTCCAGCGCCAACCGGTCCGGCAACCCGCCGCCCACCACGGTGGACGAGGCCGAGGAGCAGCTCGGCGACGCGGTGGACGTCTATCTGGACGCCGGCCCCTGTGCGGACTCCGTTCCGTCCACGATCGTCGATCTCACCACGGCCGTGCCCCGGGTGCTGCGCAAGGGCGCGATCCCCGTGGACAAGATCCGCGCCCTCGTGGGATACCTCGCGACGGAGGAGTGACCGCGATCCGGGCGTACGTCTCGCATATCGAGATGTCGTCACGGCTCTGATCAGGGCGATCGATGCCGTCTGGCTATCGGGCTTCTTTACCGATGCCACCCCGGCTACCGTGAAGTGCGCCGATATCTCTGTGGAGGCGCGCCCATGGCCAAGCTCGACGGGATGGATCCGAAGCTCGTCCGTGAGTTGCTGTCGGAGGTTCAGCACGCAGCGAAGCAGATGGACGGCATCGAGGCCCGGATCACCCAGTTGACGCGTACGGCCGGCGTCTCGGTGCACGTGACCCACCGGCCGTCACAGGTCGCCGACGCGTGCACGACGATGGTCAAGGACGTCACCAAGCGCGTGACCCTGCTGGAGAAGAAGGAGAAACAGCAGAGCGCGGGCACGGTCCCGACGACCCGCGGGGCCTCCTTCACGGAGGAGCGGGACACCACCATGCCCGCCGACGATCCCGCGCCGTCCAGCACGCAGGGCGACAAGCCCGACCACAAGACGGATCACAAGCAGGACGGCAAGTCCGAGCACAAAGCCGACAGCGAGGCTGATCACAAGGCCGATGCGAAGCCGGACGCCAAGGGCGACGGCAAGGCGGACGCGAAGCCGGACGAGCACAAGTCCGACACCAAGTCCGACCACAAGACCGACAGCAGGTCCGACCACAAGGCGGACCCGAAGCCGGAGGCCAGGCCCGAGGGCAAGGCGGTCCACGACACGCAGAACGCCCACAAGACGTCGTCGCACGGTTCTGGCGACTCCGGCGCGGCGAAGGGGGAGACCTCCCACCGGGCGCACGGCGCCGCCGACGGCGCGGCCCGCGCGAGCAGCGGCGGAGGAGGCCAGGGCGCGGCCGAAGCGAAGCTCGCGGACAAGCCCGCTTACGGCACCATCGAGGGTTCCCTCCCTCAGATGCCATCCTCGACGCACGGTCCGGCCCACCCCGCCGCCGACGCCGGTACGGCCACAGGCGCGGGCACGTCCACGGGCACGTCCACGGGCACGGCTACAGGTGCAGGCCCGGGTGCGAGCACGGGCACTGGTTCGGGCACGGGCACGGGTTCGGGCACGGGGACGCCTCCGCCCACGAGTGCGAGTGGCGACAGCGGCGGTACGCCTGGATCCGGCACCGCGACCGGGTCCGGCGTATCTGCCGGCTCCGGTGCGGGCCAAGCGGGCGCCAACGGCGCCGTAGGCGGCACCGGCGACGCGGGTGCGAACGTCGGCTCCGGCCAGGTTCACCACCCCATCGGCTCGGGTCAGCCGACCGGCGACAACCCGGGTGTGGGCCAGGGCATCGGCCAGGGCACGGCACAGAGCGCAGGACAGGCCGCGGGACAAAGCGCGGTGCAGACGCCGCCGACCGGCGACAGCCAGACCGTGGGTCAGGGCATCGGCCAGGGCGCGGGCCAGGACATTGGCCAGGGCGCGAGCCTGGACCGGCCTGCCGCCCCGGGTCAGCCGGTCGGCGGCGATCAGGTCGTTGGTCAGGATCAGGGAGGCACGGGCCACGTTCAGCCCGCCGGCGACAATCAAAGTGCCGCTCAGAGCCAGTCCGACGGCGGTTGGCAGCAGCGGCCCGTCGACCAGGGACAGGGAAATACCCAGAATCCGGGCCAGAACCCGGGATCGAGCGCGGGGCCGAGCGCGGGGCAGGGGACGCCGGTCGACCCGGGACAGGGACAGACCCAGAACCCGGGCCAGAACCCGGGATCGAGCGCGGCTCAGGCGACGCCGGTCGATTCGAAGGCGGCGGGGGAGCAGCCCCCCTCCACGGGCGGAAGCGACTCCGCGATCTACGACACCCCCGGCAAGGACCACCCCGACGACATCGACCCCGCCGGTCGGCAGGTGACCGTAGTCGACGGTGTCAAGGTCGTCAGCACCCCGTTGATCCAGCCCGGCGCCGAGCAGGCGCAGGGCGTCCAGCCGATCGACATACCCGGCGCGGACGCGCAGACGGCGAGCGCCACCGGTGCGCACCCGGACGGGCCGCCCGGATTGGTGCCACCCGCCGAGCCGACCAATCCGGCGGCGAACAAGCCTCCGCAGCCCGGCCTCGCGCCTGGCGATCCCATGGGCGCATACGTCGGCACGCCTGCCGACAACCTCTCCGTTGATCCGTTCGCGACGGGCGCCTCTGACACCGTGCAGGGGACTTCCGCCGGCCACACTGTGGTGGCGGCGAGCGGCGGTGGTCATGCGTACACGGGCGACACGGTCGTAAGCGGCACTGCGACCGGGACCTCTCACCCGGGCGACGCGGTCGGCGCGAGCGGTGCGACTGGTGCGGGCGGAGCGCCGCAGACGGCAGATACGACCGGCACGGCACAGTCGGCGGGGACCGCTAGTACGGCACAGACAGCAGGTACGCCCGCCACGGCGACCGGAACCCCGCATCAGGCACCCGCCGCGACCACGGCGGGCACGGGCGATACGGCGATCGGAACTCCGCATCCTGCGCCCACGGCGACCACGCCTGATACGGCGACCGGAACCTCGCATCCTGTGACTGCGGCGGGTGCCACGAGTACGGCCGGCGCGACCCCTGCGCCTGTGCCGACCGTGACCGCCCAGCCAGCCGGTGTGGCCGACGCCACCCCTGCTACTCCCACGGTGCCCGGGGCGACCGCGCCCGCTCATCCGACTGGCGCGGCCGATGCCACTTCTGCCACTCCTGCGGCGCCCGGGGCGGCCGTGCCTGCTCATCCGGTGGGCTCGGCGGCCGATGCGACGCCTGCGGCATCGGCGGGGACGAACGCGGCGAGCGGCGCGGCTCACGCGGCAGGATCGGCAGGTGCCACGGGCACGGCCGATGCGGCACCTTCGCAATCGCCTGCCGCGTCGGGCGGGACGGGGACGGTGACCGGCGACCTGCCGGCGGTGGGCACTTCTGGTGGCGGGCACGCCGCGGGTACGACCGGCACGGCGACCGGCAGCCTGCCCACCGTAGGGGCGGCCGGAGACGGCCACGCGGCCGGGACGGCGGGAACCGCGAGCGCGGCGGGTGCCGGTGGCGACGGCGCGACGGGTCACATCGGGGCGACCGGTGTGAGCGACAGGGCCGACGGCGCGCCCGACTCGAGCGGGCGACCGTGCGACAACGATGCCGGTACGCGCGCGACCGGGATGGCCGGAGGCGACGCGGCGACGCACAACCCGGGCGCATCCAGCGCGTCCCCGCATGGCGCGGCGACGCACAACCCCGGCACATCCGGCGCGGCGACGCACAACCCGGGGGCGTACGGCGCGGGTGCGCACGACGCGGCGACGCATGGCGCTCCCGGCCAGGGGGCGGCACATCACCACGGCGTGCACCATGCGGGAACGCATGATCATGGCGCACACCACGCGGCAGGGCACGCCGCGGGGACGAACGGCGCGGGGACGAACGGCGCGGAGACCCACGGCACGACGAGGACTCCGGGCCCCGGCCAGGCCCCGGCACCCGATGCCCGATCGTTCGCCGCCGCGCAGCCCGGGGACGTGCTCGGCTATCCCGCCCGCCACTCAGGCGACGAGGCCGTGCCGCGCATGCTGGTGGACCACCACCGGGACGTCGAGCCCGTGGACATGCCGGACGTACGTGTCCCGGAAGGGGAGTGGGGCAAGGGCGACTGGGTGGCGAGGAAGGTCGAGCCAGACGGACCCGCCGGCAGCGTCGAAGCCGTCGAGGTCATCATCCAGAAGCCGGAGAAGTGAGGCGTGCGAGCGACGTACCCGCGTGGACGCGCGGGGATCCGACCCCCGCGACACCCGGAAGCGGCCGTACTCACGCGGATCGGCAGCGCCGCGCGGCGGCCGGACGACGGTGCGGGGTGGTGCGACCCGGCGAGCGGAGCCGGGCGGCGGGCCGCCGGGGTGTCCGGGGCAGGACAGGCGACGACCAACGCCGGCGTGCTGGCCGGCTTCGCACAGGAGGCGCGATCGTGAGTTATGTCGACCCGCCGGCGCCGACTCCGCTGCAGCCGGGGGAGACCCCGCCGGCGCCGTCGAGCACCGACCTGCTGTCGCCCGGCGGGCAGCCGACGGGCTGGGTGTTCAACCCGGAATACCAGAAGCTCGTCGACCTGTGGCTGCAGGTGGTCCCGCTGATGGACCAGCTCACCAAGTCGCTGGACAAGCCGTACGAGAGGGCCCGGAGCAGGGACGTGTGGGACGCTCCGGTCGCCGAGCGGTACGTCCAGGACCTGGCGGAATGGCGCAACCGGCTCGGGATGTACCGCCAGGCGGTGCTCACGGCGATCAGCGATCAGGCCGCGGACACGCCGCGCTGGATCCCGGCCAAGGCCGGCGCGCCGCACGCCTTCACATCCTGAACGCACTCCCGAGCGGCCGCTGAACAGCCCTCTGACCCGCGATGTCTTCGCCTGGAGCGAAGACACGTGAGGCGGTTCCACGGAAGGTTCGGAGCCGTTCTACGGTCCTGACTTCGCCCGGTTCGCCGCGCAGGATCCGGACGTCGCCCGGGGTGCTGCTCGACGAGGTCGCCCGGCCGCGGGGCGGGTTCCAGCTCACCGCGGGCGAGAACCTGTCCTCGCCCGCTGTCCTCGCCGGGCTCGGCTCGGTGCTCAACGACAAGTACGCCGAGGGCTACCCGGGCCACCGGTACTACCGCGGCTGCGAGGAGGCCGGCCGCGCCGAGGAGATCGCCGTAGAGCGGGCCAAGCGGTTGTTCGGGTCGGATCATGCCAACGTGCAGCCCTACAGCGGCACCACGGCCATCCTGGCGGCGTACGCGGCCCTTCCGCAGCCGGGCGACACGGTCCCGGCGCTCGCCCTGGAGCACGGCGGCCGCATCACCCACGGGTCCAAGGCCGGTTTCTCCGGCAGACGGTTCGACGTCGTCTCCTACGGCGTGCGGCGGGACACCGAGACGATCGACTACGACGAGGTGCGGGACCTGGCGCTGCGCCACCGTCCCCCGGGTGATCGTCTGCGGCGCCACGGCGTATTCCCGGCTGATCGATTGCGTTCGGCGAGGCGCTGCGCCCCGAGTTCCGCGCCTACGCCCCGAGTTCCGCGCCTATGCCGCGGCGGCGGCGGACAACGCCAGGACCCTGGTGGAGGGGCCGGCGGCCGAGGGGCTGCGCCCGGTGTCGGGCGGCACCGACACCCACCTCGCGCTGGTCGACCTGCGCGGCGCCGAGTGAGCGGAGCGGAGGCGGAGCGGCGCTGCGCCGAGGCAGGCATCCTGCTCGATCACAACGCGATCCCGTACGATCCCGCGTCCGCGACCGCGGCCTCCGGGATCAGGGCCGGCACGCTCTGCACGACCATCCAGGGGATGGGCCGCGGCGGAACTGAGAGAGACCGCGTCTCTCATCGTCCGGGCCATCCGGCGCCCAGGTGCGATAACGTCGGTCCTCGAACGGGTAAAGGGGCTGACCGCGACGCATCCGGCATATCCCCGTCAGGGATAGGGCGATCTATGTCTTTTGCCCGTCACAACTGATCCGCCTATCCAGGAAACTAGGTCCGTGCGCGAATATCTCCTCTTGGCGCTCGTGGCGGCTGCGGTGACCTATCTGCTGGTGCCGCCGGTCAGGGTGTTCGCGCTGCGCATCGGCGCGGCCCCCGAGGTGCGGGAGCGGGACGTGCACACGGTGCCCACCCCGCGTCTGGGCGGGCTCGCGATGTTCGGCGGGATGGTGGCGGCCCTGCTGGTGGCGAGCAACCTGCCGTACGTCGGCGGCGCGTTCGACAGCGGCCAGACGGGAAAGACGGTGACCGCGCTCCTCGCGGCCGGCGGCCTGATCGTCCTCACCGGGTTCCTGGACGACTGGCTCGGCATGGACGCGCTGGTCAAGCTGGGCGGCCAGATCGCAGCGGGCGGGCTGCTCGTCTACTTCGGCGTATATCTGCAGTTCCTGCCGCTGCCGCAGTCGATGGGCGGCTCCCAGGCCCTCGACGACACCCTGCACACGATCCTCACCATCATGATCGTCGTTGTCGTGATCAACGCGGTGAACTTCGTCGACGGTCTGGACGGCCTGGCCGCGGGCATCGTCGCCATCGCGGCGATGGCGACCTTCGCCTACTCGATCGTGCTGCAGCAGACCGCGAGCGGTTCGCGGATCAACGGGACGGCCGCCATCGCGGCCATCCTCATCGGGATGTGCGTGGGCTTCCTGCCGCACAACTTCAATCCCGCCAAGATCTTCATGGGCGACACCGGCGCCATGTTGCTCGGCCTGCTGCTCGCCACCTCGCTGATCACCAGCCTGTCGTCGGTCGAGCCGGACGCGGTGGTCGGCAAGCTCAACCGGTTCCCGGTGATCCTGCCCCTGATCCTGCCGATCGCGGTCGTGGTGCTGCCGCTGGCCGACCTGATCATGGCGGTCGTCCGCCGTACATCGGCGGGTATGTCCCCGTTCGCCCCCGACCGCGGCCATTTGCACCACCGGATGCTCGACATCGGCCACTCCCACCGGCGCAGCGTCCTGATCATGTACGCCTGGACGTTCCTGTTCGCCTTCGCGATCGTGGGCCTGTCGATCGGCCGCGTGCCGTTCATCGTGTTCCCCTTGACGATCGTGCTCGCCGTGGCGGTGCTGGTGATCATGGGCCTGCCGCGGTGGCGATCGCGCCGTACGGTGACGCATGACGACAAGGGAGACGGGAGCGGCCAGGGCGGCCAGAAGGCCGGGGTGCATGCGACGGGGAACCGTCCGCCCGCCACCGGTCCTGCCATTCGCGGGATCTCCGAACACGACACGCTCGTCTATCCCGTCGTCCCCCCGCCCGCCCCTCCGGTCACGCCCGGTGACTCCGCCGCGCCGGGTCAGGCCGCGCCGGGTCAGGCGGTTCCTGGACAGGCGGGTCCTGGACAGGCGGGTCCGGGCAGGCTTCCGGCGCAGGGTCGCAACCCCTACCCGGGACAGAGCGCCCCGGGTGGCCCGGGTGGTCCGGGCGTTCCCCCTACCACCTCCCGCGCCGACACCGGCACCTTCCGCTGAGCCCGTTCCCCAGGCCCGTTCCCCAGGCCCGTTCCCCAGGCCCGTCCCCCGAGCCCGTCCCCCGAGCCCGTCCCCCGAGCCCGTCCCCCGAGCCCGTCCCCCGAGCCCGTCCGCCGGGCCATCCCATGAGCCGTCCCCGCAGGTCGACGGCGACCCGAAACGGCAGGTAAAGGTGGCACTCCGGGGCTTGTGATAGCTTTCACTAGCAAGGGGCGAGGCCAACGACGTCCCGGCAGGTAGCAATCGCTCGTTTGACAACCGATTCTGGAGTCCCATTGCAGGCCAACGACGTGCGCGTTCTCAAGGGCGCCGCCGTGCCGACCTTGGTCGTCGGTCTCCTCGCCGCGCTCATCGCGGTGTTCACGACCGGGGCCAAGGGTGCGTTGGGCGCCGGCATCGGTCTCGTCCTTGTCGCGGCCTTCTTCACCATCGGTCTGGTCGTCGTCTCCTGGGCGGGCCGGGTCTCGCCGATGGCGATGATGGCGGCCGCCGTGCTGGGCTATGTCGTCAAGGTTCTGGCGATCATGGCGATGCTCAAAGCCTTCGAGGGCACCACCGCGTTCGACTCCCGCGTGTTCGCGCTGAGCGTCATCGGTTGCACGCTCGCCTGGACCATCGGTGAGATGCGCGGATTCATGAAACTGAAGATGCTCTACGTGGAGCCTGAGGCGAAGGTTCCCGGGCAGGGGCGCGGATGACCATGCGTACGGGGCAGCCCGATATGACTAGTCCGCATGGCTCCTGCTATCGTCGTGCCGCGATGAGCGAACAGGAGCGCAGGCCCGAGACCGACGGCCGCGACTTCGCCGACGCCGCCTGGTCGGTCCCGAGCTATCTGCTGTCCGGGATCCTGGTATGGGGCGGCCTCGGCTGGTTGCTGAGCTGGTGGACCGGCGTGCACGCGTTCATCCCCATAGGCGTCATTCTCGGGGTCGGGCTGGCTGCCTACCTCGTCTATCTGAAGTACGGCCGCTGACAGCCGGCCCGCTTCCCACGCTCTTCTGTTGATCCAATCGTTGAAGGGAACGCCCGTGCGCGAGCGTAGCGAACGGACGAACAAGCACATGCTTCGGGCATTCGGCCTCGAGCAGGTAGGCGAGGTGGCCAGGTGACCCCCCTCATGGTCGTCGCCGACGACTTCAAGGCGCCGGGACCGTCGATTTTCGACTTCCCTCCGCTCTATGACGGTGCGCCGTACTGGCTGACCAAGCCGGTGCTGATGGCGCTCTTCGGCGCCGTCGTGGTGTGCGCCCTCGCTTGGAGTGCCTTCGCCAACCCCAAGCTTGTTCCCCGGGGAATGCAGAACCTCGGCGAGATGGGTTACCAGTTCGTCCGCGATCAGGTGGCCCGGCCGTTCCTGGGCAAGGACGCCGAGCGGTGGATGCCGCTGCTCCTGAGCCTGTTCTTCCTGATCCTGCTGTGGAACTTCTTCGGCGTCATCCCGCTGATCCAGATCCCCGTGGCGTCGCACATCGCGTTCCCCATCGTTTTCGCGATCACCATCTACGTGATCAAGATCTACCTGGGCATCAAGCACCAGGGCCTCGGCGGCTACTTCAAGAACATGATGTTCCCGCCCGGGCTGCCCAAGCCGATCTACGTGCTGCTCGCGCCGATCGAGTTCCTGTCGAACCTGATCATCGCGCCGTTCACGCACGCCGTCCGACTCTTCGCGAACATGTTCGCCGGCCACCTCATCCTGGCCTTCTTCAGCATGGTCGGCTTCTGGTTCCTCTTCGAGAAGCCGACTCCCCTCGGTGCGGGCCTCGGTGTCGTCGGTGTGATCATGACGATCGCGATGACCGGCTTCGAGATGTTCATCGAGTTCCTGCAGGCGTTCCTGTTCACGATGCTGGCCGCCATGTACATCGGCAACTCGCTCCACGCCGAGCACTGACGGATCTCCCCAGACCCGACCTTTCGACGTAGACCAGACCGGTGAGAGCACACTCACCGGCCGACCAGTAAAGGAAGAACAGCAATGAGCGTTCTCGCTGAAGTCGCCGGCAACCTTGGCGCCGTCGGTTACGGCCTCGCCGCCATCGGCCCCGGCATCGGCGTGGGCATCATCTTCGGTCAGGGCGTGCAGGCCATCGCCCGTCAGCCCGAGGCGTACGGCCTCATCCGCCAGAACATGCTGCTCGGCTTCGTTCTCACCGAGGCGCTGGCCCTGATCGGCCTCGTCGCGCCGTTCATCTACTGACGTACCCACTCTGAAGGAAGGCTGCACCTATGACTCTGGCAGCTACGTTCCTCGCGGCGGAGGGCGAGAGCCCCCTCATTCCGCACGCTTACGAGCTGGTCGTCGGCAGCTTCGCCTTCCTCGTCGTCTTCCTCGTCGTCGGAAAGATCCTCACCCCGCGCATCCAGAAGACGCTGGCCGAGCGGACCGAGGCTATCGAGGGCGGCATCAAGAAGGCCGAGGACGCCCAGGCCGAAGCCCAGCGCACTCTGGAGCAGTACCGGGCGCAGCTCGCGGAGGCCCGCCAGGAGGCGGCCCGTCTCCGCGAGGAGGCCCGTGAGCAGGGCGCCGCGATCAAGGCCGAGCTCCGCGAGGAGGCCCAGGCCGAGGCGCGGCGCATCATCGAGGCGGCCCACGCCCAGATCGAGGCCGACCGTCAGCAGGCGTTCACGCAGCTGCGCGGTGAGATCGGGCGCCTGTCCACCGAGCTGGCGAGCCGCATCGTCGGCGAGTCGCTCGAGGACGAGGCCCGCCAGCGCCGCATCGTGGACCGGTTCCTCGAAGAGCTCGAGGGCCGTCCGGAGGCGGTCCGCTGATGCGCGGCCTCAGCAGGACCGCCCTGACGGAGGTCGAGGAGCGGTTCAACACCGCCGCCGCGACCGCCGACCTCGGTGCCCTCGCCGAGGAGCTGTTCGCCGTCGCCGACCTCTTCGACCGCGAGCACGGGCTGCGGCGGGGTCTTTCCGACCCTTCGCGCCCGGCCGAGCAGAAGGAGAGCGTCCTGCGCTCCCTGCTGCAGGGCAAGGTCGGCGACGCCGCACTGGAGATCGCGGTCGCCGCGGTCAGGGCGAAGTGGTCCAAGGCCGGCGACCTGCCGGACGCCCTTGAGCGTATCGGCGTGATGTCCGCGGCCGCCGAGGCCGAGTCGGACCGCCGCCTCGACGACGTCGAGGACGAGCTGTTCCGCTTCGGCCGCATCCTCGCCGCCAACCCGGAGCTGCGCCGCGCGCTCAGCGACCCGGCCGTACCGGCCGAGCGCAAGCGCGACCTGCTCGCCACGTTGCTCGGCGGGAAGGCCGCCCCCTCCACCGTCCGGCTCGTCACGCAGGCCGTTGTGCACCCGCGGGGACGTAGCCTGGAAACTGCGTTGGAGGAGTTCGGCTGGATCGTCGCGCGGGCGCGCGAGCGCCTGGTGGGTGTGGTCCGCAGCGCGGTGCCGCTCTCACAGCAGCAGAAGCAGCGGCTCGCGGCCTGGCTGCGAACCACCTACGGGCGAGACGTCCACCTGAACGTCGAGGTGGACCCGGAGGTGCTCGGTGGGTTCTCCGTCAGAGTCGGAGACGACTACATCGACACCACGATCGCCGGACGTATCGAAGAAGTCCGCCGCCGGTTGGCCGGCTGAGGCGAATAGGGAGACAAGAAAGAGATGGCGGAGCTTACGATCCGGCCGGACGAGATCCGGGACGCCCTTGAGCGCTTCGTCCAGGCGTACGAGCCGGAAGGTGCCGCGCGCGAGGAGATCGGGACCGTCGTCGACGCCGGGGACGGCATCGCCCATGTCTCCGGCCTTCCCTCGGCGATGGCGAACGAGCTGCTGGAGTTCGAGAACGGCACCCGTGGTCTGGCGCTGAACCTCGACGTCCGCGAGATCGGCGCGGTCGTCCTGGGCGACTTCAGCGGCATCGAGGAGGGCCAGCAGGTCCGCCGCACCGGCGAGGTCCTGTCGGTGCCGGTCGGCGACGACTTCCTCGGCCGCGTGGTCGACCCCCTGGGCAACCCGCTCGACGGCAAGGGCCCGATCGCCGCCGAGGGCCGCCGCGCCCTCGAGCTGCAGGCCCCCTCGGTGGTCCAGCGTCAGCCGGTGAAGGAGCCGCTGCAGACCGGCCTCAAGGCGATCGACGCCATGACGCCGATCGGCCGCGGCCAGCGTCAGCTGATCATCGGCGACCGCGGCACCGGCAAGACCGCGATCGCGGTCGACACCATCCTCAACCAGAAGGAGAACTGGCTCTCCGGCGACCCGAACCGCCAGGTTCGCTGCATCTACGTCGCCGTCGGCCAGAAGGGCTCCACGATCGCCCAGGTCCGTGGCCGCCTCGAGGAGGCGGGCGCGCTGGAGTACACGACCATCGTCGCCGCTCCGGCCTCCGACCCCGCGGGCTACAAGTACATCGCCCCGTACACCGGTTCTGCCATCGGCCAGCACTGGATGTACCAGGGCAAGCACGTGCTGATCGTCTTCGACGACCTGACCAAGCAGGCCGACGCCTACCGCGCCGTGTCGCTGCTGCTGCGTCGTCCGCCGGGCCGTGAGGCGTTCCCCGGCGACGTCTTCTACCTCCACTCGCGTCTGCTGGAGCGCTGCGCCAAGCTCTCCAACGAGATGGGCGGCGGCTCGATGACCGGTCTGCCGATCATCGAGACCAAGGGCAACGACGTGTCGGCGTTCATCCCGACCAACGTCATCTCCATCACCGACGGCCAGTGCTTCCTGGAGACCGACCTGTTCAACGCCGGTGTCCGCCCGGCGATCAACGTCGGTGTCTCGGTCTCCCGAGTCGGTGGTTCCGCCCAGGTCAAGGCCATGCGCAAGGTGGCCGGCACGCTCCGTCTGTCGCTGTCCCAGTACCGCGACCTGGAGGCCTTCGCGGCCTTCGCCTCCGACCTGGACGCGGCCTCCCGCGCCCAGCTGGAGCGCGGCGCCCGCCTGGTCGAGCTGCTCAAGCAGCCGCAGTACAGCCCGTTCCCGGTCGAGAAGCAGGTCGTCTCGGTGTGGGCCGGCACCACCGGCGAGCTGGACGACGTGCCGGTCGAGGACATCCGCCGCTTCGAGGCCGAGTTCCTCGACTACCTCGGCACCGCCCAGAAGGGTGTCTTCGACAGCATCCGCGAGACCAAGGAGCTGACGGACGACACGGTGACCGCCCTGAAGGACGCCATCACGGAGTTCAAGAAGGGCTTCACCACCTCCAGCGGTCAGCTGCTCGTCAACGACGAGCCGGTGGAGGCGCTGGACGCCAGCGAGGTCGGCCAGGAGAAGGTCGTCAAGCACGTCCGCAAGGTCGAGGCGAAGTAACCCATGGGTGCCCAGCTTCGACAGCTGCGGCGGCGGATCAAGTCGGTCAAGTCCACCGCGAAGATCACCCGCGCGCAGGAGCTGATCGCCTCGTCGCGCATCGTCAAGGCGCAGCAGCGGATGCAGGCGGCCGTGCCGTACGAGCGGGAGATCACCCACGCGGTGTCGGCCGTCCTGTCGAACACGACGAACGTCGACCACCCGCTCACGGTGGCCAAGGAGCAGCCGGCCACGGCCGGCGTCCTGATCGTCACCAGCGACCGCGGCTTCGCCGGCGGCTACAACGCCAACATCCTCCGTGAGGCCGAGGCGCTGAAGGGCCACCTCACCGGACGCGGCCTGGCCGTGAAGCCGTACGTCGTGGGCCGCAAGGGCATCACCTGGCACCGCTTCCGCAGCCGGGAGATGTTCGGCGAGTGGGACGGCTTCTCCGACAACCCGTCGTACGCCAACGCCAAGGAGATCGCCGACGCGCTCATCACGGCGTTCAAGGCGGAGGACGGGATCGACGAGATCCACGTCGTCTACACCGGGTTCGTCTCGATGCTGACGCAGAACGTGATCGTCAAGCGGATCCTGCCGCTCGAGGTCGAGGAGGCGGAGACGGCCCCGGAGGGCATCCCGCCTTACTACGAATTCGAGCCGACGGCGGGTGACGTGCTCGACTCGCTGCTGCCGCGCTACATCGAGTCGCGCATCTACAACGCGCTGCTCCAGTCGGCGGCCTCCGAGCACGCCGCCCGGCGCCGCGCGATGAAGTCGGCCACCGACAACGCCAACGAGCTCATCCGCGTGTTCACCCAGCAGATGAACCAGGCGCGTCAGGCCGAGATCACCCAGGAAATCAGCGAGATCGTCGGTGGCGCGAACGCGCTGGCTGACGCCGCAGCGGGGAAAGAGTGAAATGACCGCACAGACTGTTGAGACCACCGTGGGCCGTGTCGCCCGCGTCACCGGTCCGGTCGTCGACGTGGAGTTCCCCGTCGAGGCCATGCCGGACATCTACAACGCGCTCACCGTCGACGTCACGCTCGGCGAGGAGACCAAGACCCTGACGCTCGAGGTCGCCCAGCACCTCGGCGACAACATCGTCCGGGCCATCTCCATGCAGCCCACCGACGGCGTGGTCCGCGGTGCGGCCGTCACCGACACCGGCGCGCCGATCTCGGTGCCGGTCGGCGACTCCGTCAAGGGCCACGTGTGGAACGCCCTCGGCGAGCCGCTCGACGCGCCGAAGGCCTCCATCCAGGTCAACGAGCGCTGGCCGATCCACCGTCCGGCACCGGCCTTCGACCAGCTCGAGGCCCGTACGGAGATGCTGCCCACCGGCATCAAGGTCATCGACCTGCTCACGCCGTACGTTAAGGGCGGCAAGATCGGTCTGTTCGGCGGCGCGGGCGTCGGCAAGACCGTTCTGATCCAGGAGATGATCCGCCGCGTCGCGCTGAAGTTCTCGGGCACCTCGGTGTTCGCGGGCGTCGGCGAGCGCACCCGTGAGGGCAACGACCTGTGGCTGGAGATGGAGGAGGCGGACGTCCTCAAGGACACCGCGCTCGTCTTCGGCCAGATGGACGAGCCCCCGGGCACCCGTCTGCGGGTGGCGCTGTCCGCTCTGACCATGGCGGAGTACTTCCGCGACGTGCAGAAGCAGGACGTGCTGCTGTTCATCGACAACATCTTCCGCTTCACCCAGGCGGGTTCCGAGGTGTCCACGCTGCTCGGCCGTATGCCGTCCGCCGTGGGTTACCAGCCGACCCTCGCCGACGAGATGGGTGTGCTCCAGGAGCGCATCACCTCGACCCGTGGTCACTCGATCACCTCCATGCAGGCGATCTACGTGCCCGCGGACGACATCACCGACCCGGCGCCGCACAACGCGTTCGCGCACCTCGACGCGCAGACCGTTCTGTCCCGGCCGATCTCGGAGAAGGGCATCTACCCCGCGGTGGACCCGCTCGACTCCTCCTCGCGGATCCTCGACCCGCAGATCATCGGTGAGGAGCACTACGCGGTCGCCCAGGAGACCAAGCGGATCCTGCAGAAGTACAAGGAACTGCAGGACATCATCGCCATCCTGGGCATCGACGAGCTCTCCGAAGAGGACAAGGTCACCGTCCAGCGGGCGCGCCGCATCGAGCGGTTCCTGTCCCACCCGATGTACGCCGCCGAGGCGTTCACCGGTCAGCCGGGTGAGTTCGTGCCGCTGGACGAGACCATCGCCTCGTTCAAGGGCCTGTGCGCCGGCGAGTACGACCACCTGCCCGAGCAGGCCTTCTTCATGGTCGGTGGCATCGAGCAGGCCATCGCCAAGGCGAAGGAACTCGAGCGCTAGGACGCCTTCGACGCCTGTGCGGCACGGCTCCGGCCGCGCCGCACGGGCGTCCGTCGAAAGGGAGCTGAGAAGTGGCAAAGCTTCGCGTGGGCGTCGTGTCGCCGGAACGTGAGATCTGGACGGGCGAGGCCGACATGGTCATTGCCAAGACCGTGGACGGCGAGATCGGTATTATGCCGAACCACGCTCCCGTTCTCGGTGTCCTCGTCGAGGGCGGAGTGCTGCGCGTCAAGCGCGGCGACGAAGGCGACCTCGTGGCCGCGGTGCACGGCGGATTCATCTCCGTCGCCGACAACGACGTGTCGATCCTGGCCGAGGCGGCCGAGCTCGGCTCCGAGGTCGACGTGGCACGGGCCAAGGACGCGCTGCAGCGTGCTCAGGCCTCGATCGAGGCCGACCAGGAGGACGCGGACGCACGACTTCAGGCCAAGCGTGCGGCGGCCCGGCTTCGGGCGGCCGGCGAAGAGGTCTGACACCAGGAGGAGGGCGGCATTGGCGGCGCTTGAGATACTCGCGGGCGTCTTCGCCGTGGCCGCGCTCCTCGTCCTCCGGGGCTTCGTCCTGGCCCGGGCCCGGGGCACGATCGTCTGCCGAGTACGGCACGGCCAGGGGAGCTGGAAGAGCGGGGTCGCCCGCTACGTAGGGGGAGAGCTCCACTGGATTCCGTTCCTGGGATTCGGCCTGAGGCCGCGCCACGCTATCGCGAGGCGCGGCCTCACCGTTTCCAGCCGGAGGATGCTCGACACGGGTGAGGGGCCCGCCGGCTACTGGACCGTCGTCTGCTCGGCAGAACGCGGCCCGCTGTCCCTGGCGATGAGCGAGGACGCCCTCACCGGCTTCCTCGCCTGGCTGGAGTCGGCCCCGCCCAGCGCCCATCTCGACGCCGCCTGACATTCGCCGTGGGCGCGCCCATCGGTTGCGCTCAGCGGGTGGCGCCTGGCCTCCAGAGGATCTCGTCGCCGGCGGACGCCACGCGGCAGAGGATGAACATCAGGTCCGACAGGCGGTTCAGATACTTGGCCGTCAGGGGGTTCATGTCGTCGTGCTCCTCCAGCGCCGCCCACGCCGACCGCTCGGCTCGCCGTACGACCGTGCGGGCGAGGTGGAGGGAGGCCGCGGCGGGCGCGCCGCCGGGCAGGATGAAGCTGCGCAGCGGCTTCAGCTCCGCGTTGAACCGGTCGCACTGCTCCTCCAGCCAGGCGATGTACGGCTCCTCGACCCGCAGCGGCGGAATGTAGTCCCGATCTTCTGGATCGGGCTCCTGCGCGACCGGCGTGCACAGGTCGGCGCCGACGTCGAACAACTCGTTCTGCACCCGGCTCAGGACGGCCGTGACGTCCTCGGACAGGCCGCCCGTGGCGAGCGCGACGCCGATGGCGGCGTTGGCCTCCTCCACGTCCGCGTAGGCGGCCAGGCGGGGATCGGTCTTGCGGGTGCGGCTCATGTCGCCCAGTGCGGTCGTGCCGTCGTCGCCCGTCTTCGTGTAGATCTTGGACAGGACGACCGGTGTGTCGTTGTCGGCTCGGGTCATGCGGCTCAGCGTAGTCGCCGCGCTCCGCTTCCCCCGGGGGCGGCCGCCCTGTCTCACCCGGCGGAGGCCGCCAGGGGACCGTCGGAGGAGAAGGTGCGGCGGAAGATGTACACGGCGGTGTCGATCAGCTGCTCCGTGGGCGGTGAGGGCTCGCTCATCACCCACTCGATGAGTAACTCGGTGATCGCGCCGATGAGGCCGAGCGCCAGCAGGTGGAGATCGAGGGCGGGCACGCGCGTGCCCCGCGCCGAGGACTCTATGACCTTGGTGAACGACGCCACCGCCTGCTGACGGGCGCCGCTGAGCACGTTGCCCGCCCGCCTGACCTCCAGGTGCATGAGACGGGCGCGCCGCACGTCCTTGGTGACGAAGCGGATGTATTCGGCGATGCCGGCGACGATTCGGTCGTCGAGCGTCGGCGGGGCCGTGTCGATGGCCTCGCTGACCGAGGCGAGGGTCTCCTCGATGCACCGCTCGTAAACCGCGCGCATCAGATCCTCACGGCTGGAGAAGCATTCGTAGAAGGCGCGATTGGAGATGCGCGCGGTCGCACACAGCCTCTCGATGGTGGTCGCGTGGAAGCCGGGTTGGGCGAACAGGGTGTAGGCGGCCGATATGAGCCTTTCCCTCCTGTCTGCAAGCCTTTCGGCAGCCGACATCCCCCGATAGTCCCGTCCCGCCACTTTTCACCTCACACTGTCATGGTCCCCCCAGAAGTCCCCATTATGAACGCAAGATCCTTTTTGTGGAAGTGCTGGGAAATAGGCACTCTCGTGCTATGCCAAAGACGCTCAATAGCTTGACATAGCCGTCAAGAGGTCAGCACGCTTACCAATTGGGATAGATCGATCTCGCTGCAATTGCATCGGCAATTACAGAAGCGCGTGCGAACGGCATCCCCGGTGCGTGATCGGCCTCACCCGTCGCGCCGCCCCTTCCATCGGAACGTCGTCACGCAGAGCACGAGGCCACCGACGAGCCATGCGCCCAGGACCAGGGCCACCCTGACCGGCTCGTACGACCCGGTCAGTTCGAGGGCGGCCCCCGCGTCGCCGAGGAAGACGGATCGGAACCCCTGGCACATCCACTTCAGCGGGAAGATCGAGGCGGCGTTCACCAACCAGTCGGGCAGCTCCGTGATCGGGATGAAGACCCCGGAGACGAACTGCAGCACGACGAACGGCAGGCTGATCACCGCGGTCGCGCTCCTGCCCGATCGGGGCAGGCCGCTGACGGCGATGCCGAGCACCGAGGCGGCCGACACGCCGAGCACGAACACCCAGGCGAACGTGAGCCAGGCCGACACCTCTGAGGGCAGCTCCAGGTCGTAGAACAGCACCGCGATGGCGAGCAGGATTGCGACCTGGAGCACCGTCATCACCAGCACGCTGGCGATCTTGCCGATGAAGTAGGCCGCACGCGGCATCGGGAGGCCGACGAGCCGCTTCAGCGTGCCGTCGTCCCGGTCGCCCGCGATGCCGATGCCGAGGTTCTGGAACCCCGTGCCCATCACGCCCGAGCCGATGAGCCCGGCGGTGTAGAGCTGGGCGACGGTGACGCCGGTCCCCTCGGCGCTGCCGGAGAAGATCGCGGCGAACAGCACCAGGAACACGATCGGCAGGGCGAAGGTGAAGACGACGGCGTCCCTCTCCCGGAAGAGCACCTTCGTTTCGACGGCCGCGCGGGCCAGCGCGATCCTCAGCGGGGACGGCAGGGCCACATCGGGGGCGGGGGTGGTGGTCATGGCGTGCTCTCCACAGGCGGGACGTCGGCCGGAGTGGTGGTCATGCCGCCCTCTCCGTACGGGCGGGCGGCGCCCGGGGTGGTGATCATGTGACGGAGTGGGGTGGTCATGGCGTGCTCTCCACGGGTTCCGCGGGGGTCTCCGGGGCGCTGCCGGCAGATGGCTCCTCCGCCTCGATGAGGCGGAGATACACGTCCTCAAGCGTGGGCCGTGTGACGGTGAGCCCGGGGATCTCCCCGTCGTACCTGCGCGACAGCTCCAGGACGACCTCCGTGGGGGTGTCGGTCTCGATCTCGCCGTCCGACCAGGCCACCCTGGCCCTGGCGGTGGCCCGGCCGCCCAGCGTGGCGGGGTCGCCCTGGGCGACCACGCGTCCCCGCGCCACGACCGCCACGCGGTCGGCCAGGGTCTCGGCCTCCTCCAGATAGTGGGTGGTCAGCACGATCGTCGTGCCGTCGTGCGCCAGCCCCTCGATGAGCTCCCAGAACCGCCGCCGCGCCTCGGGATCGAAACCCGTCGTCGGCTCGTCGAGGAACAGCAGCTCGGGGCGGCCGATGACGCCGAGGGCGACGTCCACCCGGCGGCGCTGGCCGCCCGAGAGCTGGCGGATGCGTTTGCCCGCGCTGTCGGCGAGCCCGACCTGTTCCATGAGCTCGTCCGGGTCGCGGGGGTTCGCGTAGTAGGTGGCGAAGTGCCGGAGGGTCTCCCGTACGGTCAGCTCCGCCCGGTCGTCGGAGCTCTGCAGCACGATGCCGATCCGGGACCGCCACTCGCGGGTCGGCCGGGCCGGGTCCCTGCCCAGGACGGTGACCTCTCCCGCGTCTCGCCGGCGATACCCCTCCAGGATCTCGACCGTGGTCGACTTGCCCGCGCCGTTCGGGCCGAGGACGGCGAACACCTCGCCGTGCTCGACATCGAGGTCGAGGCCCGCGACGGCCTGCACGTCGCCGTACCGTTTCGTCAGGCCGCGTACACATATCGCGTGTTCCATGCCCAGAGGATGCATCGCGGAAGGATCACGGAACACCCCCCACAGGACGATGATCGGCATCCTCCGTACGGCGGATACGCCGCGCCTACTGGAGCTGCCCTGTGAGCGCCTGGATGCCGTCCAGAAGCCGCCGCAGGCCGAACCGGTAGGACTCGGCGTTCGCCTCCGCGGCCGGCGCGTCGAAGCCGCCCTCGCGCCAGACGCGGGTGATCGCGGGATGCCGGGTCGTGTCGAAGTAGTCGTCCCAGAACGAGCCGCGCGCCGCCCACCAGGCGTCGGCGGACTCCCCGGTCGTCCGCTCCACGTGGTCATACTCGGCGCTGACGGCAGCGGCGGCGTCGACGAAGGTGACGATCGCCCCCGCCGCAGCGGTCATCTGCCGGGGTGACAGCCCGATGTCCGAGAGCGCGGACAGCAGATACTCCTGCTGCGCCATCAGGCCCGGACCCAACGGCGGCCGCACCGTGGAGACCTGCCGCAGCCAGGGATGACGCCGGTACGCCTCCCGGGTGCGCTCGGCGTACAGCTCGATCTGCTCCCGCCAGCCTTCCGGCCGCGGGTCGCCCGGGCCGGGCAGATCCCGCTCGGAGAGCACCGCGTCGACCATGAGGTCGATCAGCTCGGCCTTGCCCGGAACGTAGGTGTAGAGCGACATGGTGCCCACGCCGAGCTCCTCCCCGACCCGGCTCATCGACATCGACGTCAACCCTTCGCGGTCGGCCACCGACAGTGCGGCACCGACGATCTGGTCGACGGTCAGCCGGGGCCGGCGCCCCTTCGCCGGCTTGTCGCCGGCGCGTCCGGCGGCCGCGTGGTCCCGCCAGAGCAGCGCCAGCGTCCGCTCCGGATCGCCGCCGCCGCTGCGCTCCACTCCCATGAGCGTGAATCCTACATTTTCGTATGCGGTACGGTTATTCTATCCGTACGCCATACGAGAATGGGGTGGAGCATGACTGTCCTGGTCACGGGTGCGACGGGCAACGTCGGGCGGATCGTCGTCGAAGGGCTCATCCGGGCCGGTGAGCGGGTGCGCGCGCTCACCCGGCGGCCCGGCGAGGCGACGCTGCCGCCGGAGGCGGAGGTGGTGTTCGGTGATCTCGCGGATCCGGCGACGCTGGCCGGGCCGCTGTCCGGCGTCGAGCGCGTCTACCTGTTCCCGCACCCCGCGACCGCCCACGCGGTGGTGGAGCAGGCGAAGCGCGCGGGGGTGCGGCGTGTCGTCGTCCTGTCCTCGGGCGCCGTGACCTTCGGCCTCGACACGGACTTCCACCTGCCGGTGGAGTGCGCCGTGGAGGAGTCGGGGCTGGAGTGGACGCACGTGCGGGCAGGCGAGTTCATGACGAACAGGCTCGAACTGTGGGGGGAGTCGATCCGCACCGAGCGGGTGGTCCGCGACCCCTTCCCGGGGCAGGCCGGAATCCCCGTGCACGAACGGGACGTCGCCGACGTGGCGGTGCTGGCGTTGACCGAGGACGGCCACGCCGGCGCCGCGTACACCCTCGCCGGTCCCCAGTGGGTGACCCGGCGGGAACAGGTGACCGCCATCGCCGCCGCGATCGGCCGGGAGATCCGTTTCGAACAGGTCGGCCGGGAGGAGGCGCGCGAGCTCTACCTCCGGATGGGCGGCTTCGCCGCGGCGAACGCCGACTTCCTGCTCGGGTTCACCGATTACGGGGGACGCGAGGTCGAGCCGGACGCCGACGCCGACGCCGACGCGGACACGGGCGCGGGCGCGCGGCCCGCGCCGGAACGCCGGCCGTTGCCGACCGCCGAGCAGGTCACCGGCAGGCCCGCACGCACGTTCGCCGAGTGGGCCCGTGACCACGTGGCGGACTTCACGGGCTGACCAGGCTCAGACAGGGGTTGAACAGGGTCGACACAGGGGTCGGCACAGGCCGGGCTCAGAACAGCGTCGGGTTCTCCGGCTCGATGCCGCGCAGGGCGTCATAGTCGAGCGTCACGCACTCGATGCCGCGGTCGGCGGCGAGCACGCGGGCCTGCGGCTTGATCTCCTGGGCCGCGAAGATCCCCTTGACCGGGGCCAGGCGGGGGTCGCGGTTGAGCAGTTCGAGGTAGCGGGTGAGCTGCTCCACGCCGTCGATGTCGCCGCGCCGCTTGATCTCCACGGCGACCGCCCCGCCGAGGTGGTCGCGGCACAGGATGTCCACCGGGCCGATGGCGGTCATGTACTCCCTGCGCACCAGTGTCCAGCCGTCGCCGAGCGTGGTGATGTGCTCGGCGAGCAGCTCCTGCAGGTGCGCCTCGACGCCGTCCTTGCGCAGGCCCGGGTCGATGCCCAGCTCGTGGCTGGAGTCGTGCAGGATCTCCTCGATCGTCAGCACGAGCTTCTCGCCGGTCTTGCCGTGCACGACCGACCAGGTGAGCACGCCGTCGATCTCCTCCTCGCGCACCTTGCAGGGAGGGTTCATCCAGTTCAGAGGCTTGTACGCCCGGTCGTCAGCGTGGATCGACACGCTTCCGTCCGCCTTCATGAGGATGAGCCGAGGGGCCATGGGGAGATGGGCGGTGAGCCGTCCCACGTAATCCACGCTGCACCGCGCGATGACCAGCCGCATGTGCGCCAACCCTACCGGGATCGCGGAGGTCCCGAGGCGTTCTGGGAGACTGTCGGGCATGGCCCGGGCGGGGGAGGAGGCCGGAGGGTGGGCTGGCGCGGTGCGCGGGGTTCGAGGCGTCCGCTTGTACGCCGTCCGACCGGGTGCTGGAAGAATGGGCCGTCTTCTCCCGTTCTGCCTGACATGAGCCCCCCGGAAGGATGCCCGCCGTGAGTCCCCGACGTGCCCGCCGCCGCGGCCCGTTCGAACGCCCGGACGGCAGTGCCGTACGGCCGGTGGGCCCTCAGGTGGCCGGGGTGGACCGTGTGGAGAGCGCGCACGACGGCGATTGGGTCGTCCGCAACGTCTCCGGCGCCGCCCAGGGCAAGGCGTACCGGTGCCCGGGGTGCGAGCAGGAGATCAGGCCCGGACTGCCGCACGTGGTGAGCTGGCCGGCCTGGGCCGGGGGAGAGGACGAGCGGCGGCACTGGCACACCACGTGCTGGCGCAACCGGGCCAACCGAGGTCCGGGCCGCAGCCGTTACTGACACGAGCTATCGGAGTGGGAATGGACATCAGGGCGTCCACGGTGCTGCCTGCCCGGCGCGAGGACATCGAGCTGCAGACGGCCGACGGGCTCACCCTCGTCGGCGAGGTGGCCGTGCCGGAGAGCCGGCCGCCGGTGGCGACGCTGGTCTGCCTGCATCCCCTGCCCACCCACGGCGGGATGATGGACAGCCACGTGCTGCGCAAGGCGTCCTACCGGCTGCCCGCACTCGCCGACATCGCGGTGCTGCGCTTCAACACCCGTGGCACGACCTCCGACCGGGGGACCTCGCAGGGGGCCTTCGACGGCGGCGAGGGGGAGCGGTGGGACGTGGCCGCCGCTCTGGAGTACGCCGACTTCCACGACCTGCCGAACCCCTGGCTGCTCGGCTGGTCGTTCGGCACGGAGCTGGCGCTGAAGTGGGGTCGCGACCCGATCGTGCAGGGCGCGATCCTGCTGTCGCCGCCGCTGAAGCGGGCCGGTGAGAAGGACCTCGTCGCCTGGGGCGAGTTCGGCCGCCCTCTGGTGGCCCTGGTGCCGGAGCACGACGACTACCTGCAGCCCGAGGAGGCCGTACGCCGGTTCGCGGCGGCACCGCAGGCGGAGGTCGTCGGCGTGGACGGGGCCAAGCACCTGTGGGTCGGCGAGCCGTACGTGCGGATCGTGCTGAACGAGATCGTCAAGCGGGTGAACCCGCCCGCCGCGCCACTGCCCACCACGGTCTGAACGTGACGGACGGGCCGCCGGGGTCGCGAATCGGTGACGAACGGCGGTGCCGGGCGCGTGGCGCGTTACCGTGACCTGATGCAGCTCTACTCGCGTTCCGCCGGGAGCGGCCTGCCAGTCGCCCTGCTCCACGCGTTCCCCCTGTCCTCCGCGATGTGGCTCGCCCAGCGCGAGGGCCTCGCGCCGGTCTGCCGGGTGATCACCCCGGACCTGCGCGGCTTCGGTGGCACGATGCTCGGTGACGACGAGCCCTCGATCGACCTCATGGCCGACGACGTTGCGCACCTGCTCGACCAGGAGGGCATCGACCGCGCCGTGGTCGGCGGCCTGTCCATGGGCGGCTACGTGGCGATGGCCCTGTGCCGCCGCCACCCCGACCGCGTACGCGGCCTGATCCTCGCCGACACCAAGGCCCAGGCCGACCCCGAGCCGGCCAGGGCGAACCGGGAGCGGATCGCCACGGCGGTCCTGGAGAGCGGCACGGGCATCCTCGTGACCGAGGCGCTGCCCGCGATGCTCGGGGCGACCACAAAGGAGTGCCGGGGGATGGTCGCCGGGCGCGTGCGCGGGCTCGTCCAGGCGGCGCCGCCCGCGGCGGTCGCGTGGGCCCAGCGGGCGATGGCCGCGCGGCCCGACGCGTTCGGCACGTTGCGGTCCCTGACCGTGCCGGCGCTGGTCGTCGTGGGCGACGAGGACGAGCTGTCGCCGCTGCCGGACGCCCAGGCCATGGCGGAGGCCATCCCGCAGGCGCAGCTCGTCGTCATCGGGAAGGCGGGCCACCTGTCCGCCATCGAGCAGCCCGAGGCGTTCAACCGCGCCATCGCGGAGTTCGTCAAGTCACTGGACTGAGCCGGGGCCGGGGGCAGGAACTGCGCCGGCGGTCGTCGGTTGATCCGGGGGCCGAAGGGTTTTCGGCTCGGCCTGAGGCCGGGGGGCCTTTGGCTCGGCGTGGGATTCGGGGGTCCTTGGCCGAGCCGGGGGCCGGGATCTTCTGCCCAGACGCGGGTCGGGGGGCGGGCATTAGAACGGGGCCCGGTATTGCCGGGCCCCGTTCGTTCAGCCGTCAGACTCCCCGATGTGCGCCTGTGCGCCGGTGGCTACTCCTGCCACCACTCCGCGTCGTCGTCGCTCTTGGTGGAGCTGATCGGCTCGACGGACGGCGTGGCGGGCACGGACGGCTTCTCCACGACCGGCGGAGCCGACAGGGCCGGCTTCGGCGGGGCCGCGGTGACGGGCGCCGGCTCCGGGTCCATGCCCGGCAGCGGGGCGCCGCCCAGCAGCTGGCGGAGCTGGGCGAGGTGGCTGGTGATGCTGTCGCGCTGGCGGGTGAGCTCGTCCACCTGGCGCTGCATCGCCGTACGGGTGCGCTCGGCCTCGTTCTTGGCCTCGGTCACGATCGTGTCGGCGCTGGCCTTGGCGTCGGCCACGAGCTGGTCGGCGTTCTTGCGGGCGTTGGCCAGCAGCTGCTTGGCGTGGGTGTCGGCCTCGCGGCGGGTCTGCTCGGCCTGCTGCGTGGCCTTGGCGGCCCGCTGCTCGGCCGTGGCGGCGCGCTGCTCGGCCTCGGCGACCAGCTTCTGGGTGTTGGCCTGGGCGGTGGCGTGGCGCTCGGCCTCCTGGCGCTCGGCCTCCTCGCGGCGGGCGGCGAGCTGGATCTCGAACTCCGCCTCGTCCTGGGCCCGCTTGGCCTCCGACTCCTCCAGGATCCGCTGCGCCTGGGCCCGCATCTCGTCCGCCTGACGCTTGGCGGTGGTGAGCACCTCGTCGCGCTCGCGCTTGGTCGAGGCCCGCAGCTGGGCCACCTCGCGCTCGGTCGTGGTGCGCAGCTTGGCGATCTCGCGCTCGGCGTCCGCCCGCTTCTCCGCGACCTCGTGGTCGGCGGTGGCGCGGATCTTGGCGACCTCGCGCTCGGTGGTGGCGGTCAGCTCGTCGGACTCGCGCCGGGCCGTCGACCGGATCTCCTCCGCGTCGCGCTCGGCGGTGCTGCGCATCTCCTCGGCCTCGCGCGCCGCCAGCGCCCGCTTCTCCGCCGCCTCGTTCTCCGCTGCCGCCCGCAGGTCGGCGGCGTCCACCTTGGCGGCGGCGCGGATCTCGTTCGCCTCCGACCTGGCCGCCTGGACGAGCTCGGTGGCCTGCTCCTCCGCGAGCCTGAGCAACTGCTCGATGCGGGCGCCGAGACCCGAGTACGTCGGCCGCTCCTGCTCCTGGAGCTGGCGCTGCGAGTCGGAAAGCTCCCGCTGAAGGGCGCCGATCTGTTCCTTGGCCTGACGCAGTTCGGTGTCGAGGGTCTTCAGGTGGTCGTGGACCTGGTGCCGGTCATAACCCCGGAGCACCACGTCGAATTCGCGAGATGGGGCGTCCTCGAAGAAGTTGTTCAGCTGGGCGTCGATGTCGGACTGCATGAGGCTCGATCCTGGTTGTCGAGACGGCTACAGGGGGCCGGACGGGGGGTCGGTTCCGAGGCGAGGAAGCCGGTGTGGCGTCCACGTCCGGTGGTACGCCAGCGTACTCCGGTACTGCCGCGTTGGAGGCCCCCTCCGACTTTCTGCGCGACTTGTTACGTATGAACGTTTCTTGCGTTTACTTAGCGCCTGGACGTCTCGACGAGCTCGGTGAGAACCCCTCCCACGTCCTTCGGATGCAGGAACGCGATCGAGGCTCCCATCGACCCATGCCTGGGCCGCTCGTCGATCAGGCGCACGCCCTTCGCCCCGATCTCCTCCAGGGCTTTGGTGACGTCCGCCACGCCGTACCCGATATGATGCACGCCCTCGCCCCGCTTGGCGAGGAACCTGCCCACCGCTGTGTCGGGGTGCAGCGGTTCGAGAAGCTGGACATATGACGCGCCCTGGGCGCCGTCGGCGACGTGCAGCATGGCCTCGCGGACGCCCTGCTCCTCGTTCACCTCCCGGCTGACGACGGTCAGGCCGAAGACGGACTCGTAAAACTCGATCTTCTCCTCCAGGTTGTGGCAGGCCACACCCACGTGATCGATCCGCAGCAGCATCGCCGTCTCCTCCGCGTTCCCGTCGTGCCGCCCGCGTCCGGGCGGCCGCCCTACTCATGGGTATGGTGACACCGTCGCCCCGATCTCGTAGTGGAGGGTCTCAATGTCTGGTTCCGTCATCGTCGCCGGAGCACGCACACCGATCGGACGGCTCCTCGGCTCGCTCTCCGATCTGTCCGCCGTCGAACTGGGCGGGATCGCGATCAAGGCCGCGCTGGAGCGCGCCGGTGTCTCCCCCGACAAGGTCCAGTATGTGATCATGGGGCAGGTGCTCCAGGCCGGGGCCGGTCAGATCCCCTCGCGCCAGGCGGCGGTGAAGGCCGGCATTCCCATGACGGTGCCCTCCCTCACCATCAACAAGGTCTGCCTGTCGGGCCTCGACGCGATCGCGCTGGCCGACCAGCTCATCCGCGCGGGCGAGTTCGACATCGTCGTCGCGGGCGGCATGGAGTCGATGACCAACGCGCCGCACCTGCTGCCCGGCCTGCGCGAGGGCGTGAAGTACGGCGGCACGGGCATCCTGGACGCGATGGCCCACGACGGGCTCACCGACGCGTTCGACCAGATCGCGATGGGGGAGTCGACCGAGCGCCACAACGCCAGGCTCGGCCTGACCCGGGAGGAGCAGGACGAGTTCTCGGCGCGGTCGCACCAGCGCGCCGCCGAGGCCACGGAGAAGGGCCTGTTCGACGACGAGATCGTCCCGGTGCCGCTGCCGCAGCGGAAGGGCGACCCCGTGCTCTTCTCCGCCGACGAGGGCATCCGCAAGGACACCACGGTCGAGGTCCTGGCGAAGCTGCGGCCGGCGTTCACCAAGGACGGCACCATCACGGCCGGATCGTCCTCGCAGATCTCCGACGGCGCCGTCGCCGTGGTGGTGATGTCGAAGGCCAAGGCCGAGGAACTGGGCCTCGAATGGCTGGCGGAGATCGGCGCGCACGGCAACGTGGCCGGGCCGGACAACTCGCTGCAGTCCCAGCCCGCCAACGCCATCAAGCAGGCGCTGGCCAAGCAGGGGCTGACCGTGGGCGACCTCGACCTGCTGGAGATCAACGAGGCGTTCGCCCAGGTCGTGCTGCAGTCGGCGAAGGAGCTCGGCGTCCCGCTCGACAAGATCAACGTCAACGGCGGCGGCATCGCGCTCGGCCACCCGATCGGCGCGTCCGGCGCCCGGATCGTGCTGACGCTGGCCCACGAGCTGAAGCGGCGCGGCGGCGGCCTCGGCGCGGCCGGCCTGTGCGGCGGTGGCGGCCAGGGCGACGCGCTGATCATCCGGGTTCCCGCGCCCGGCGCCTGATCGGAGCCGCAGGTGGACGTCCGTGAGCTTGTCGGTCAGGCGCGGCAGGGCCGGCCGCGCGCCGTCGCCCGGCTGATCTCGCTGGTGGAGAACGCCGTCGAAAACGCCGAAACCGCCGCGAACGGCGGTCAGAGCGGTGCCTCCGCCGGGGGAGACACGACGGCGAGCCGTGCGCTGCGCGAGGCGATGGCGGAGCTCGCCACCGGCGGCGCCCGGCCGCACCCCGCCAGGGTCATCGGCCTGACCGGCTCCCCCGGCGTCGGCAAGTCGACCTCGACCGGCATGCTCATCCGGGCGTTCCGCAGGCGCGGCAGCACGGTGGGGGTGCTGGCGGTCGACCCGTCCAGCCCGTTCACCGGCGGCGCCCTGCTCGGAGACCGCGTACGCATGCAGGACCACGCGACCGACCCCGGTGTCTTCATCCGCAGCATGTCGAGCCGAGGGCACCTGGGCGGGCTCGCGTGGGCCACGCCGCAGGCGCTGCGCGTGCTGGAGGCCGCGGGGTGCGACGTCATCCTCGTCGAGACGGTCGGCGTCGGGCAGGCCGAGGTGGAGATCGCTCACCTGGCCGACACGACCGTCGTCATCCTCGCGCCGGGCATGGGCGACGGCGTGCAGGCCGCCAAGGCGGGCATCCTCGAGGTCGCCGACGTCCTGGTCGTGAACAAGGCCGACCGCGACGGCGTCCAGACGACCGTGCGGGAGCTGCGGACCATGACGGCCCTCGTGGAGGCGCCCTGGAGGCCCCCGATCGTCACGACCGTCGCCTCCAAGGGTGAGGGCGTGGACGACCTGCTGGCCGCGCTGGACAAGCACCAGGCCTACCTGGAGGAGTCCGGAGAGGCCCGCAGGCGGCGGCTGGCCAGGGCACGCGACGAGATCGAGGCCATCGCGCTGGCCCAGCTCCGGTCGCGCTTCGCCGTGCTCCACGGTGACCGTCTCGACGTGCTCGCCGAGCGGCTGCTCGCCGCGGAGACCGACCCCTACGCCGCCGCCGACGACCTCATCGCCGCACTGCGCTGAGCCGTCGGCTTGTGCTGAGCCACCGGGCCGCGCTGCGCCGAGGTGCTGTGGCGCGCCGAGGTGCTGTGGCGCGCCGAGGTGCTGTGGCGCGCCGAGATGCCGCGGCGCGCCCAGGTGCCGCGCCCAGCCCCGGCCCGTACGGCTCTCGCATCGCGGCGGCCGACGGGTCAGGGCTCGCCGTCGTATTTGACCGTGACCGTCGTGAAGCCGAGGGACCTCAGCATGCCCTCAAGCATGGCCTTGGTGTTCTGGTCGGCCCGGGAACGCAGGTCGCTCGCGGCGGCGGCGTCGCCGATCTTGCGTTCGGCCAGCACGTAGAGCTCCTGCTGGTTCTGTGGCGACGACGACAGGAAGTCGGAGATCCGGTCGAAGATGCCCCGCTCCTGGGCGAAGACGTACGACCGCTTGTTGTCGAGGTTGGGCTTCTCCAGCTCGGCGTGCGGCAGCCGCACCGTCACGGTCGTGCGGTCGGGGGAGACCGTGAAGGCGTCCTTGGGCAGCGTGGAGAAGTCCACGTAGGCGTCCACGGTCCCGGCGCCCACGAAGAGCGTGCGGGAGCCCTTGATCGCGTCAGGGAGGAACCTGGCGTCCTTCTCCAGGTCGACGATGACCTGGAAGTCGCCGGTCGCGGCCTCGAAGCGGCTCAGGTTCTGCACCGACCGCAGCAGCGCGGGCCCACTGCGGTCGACGGTGCGCTCGCCCAGCGGATCGAGCCAGGACCAGGTCAGCCGCGCGCCGACCACGAGCAGCAGGACCACGAACAGCAGGCCGGCGAGCACCCGCCAGCCGCGCCGCGAGCGGGGGGCGGGGGCCGCGGCGCTCGCCGTGGCGTCGGTGGCGGCGGCGCCGGCGTCGGCCGGCGCGAATGAGGGACGGGTCTGACGGTCCACGGGGGGAATCTTCCCGGTATTTCCGCGATCTCACGCGGGACAAGATCGCGTCCGCTCGTGGGCCGTGTTTCGGTCTTCTCAAACTCATCGCCGGTCCGGACCGATAACCGAACCGGCCTTCTCGGCGGCGCTCGGGCCCGCTCGGCAACAGCCGGCCGCCCCATGCTCGACGTTGGTGCGCACCTGCTGTGCGAGCGTGTCGCCTGTCGGCAGCGGGCGGGTTGCCGCCGCCGCGCTCACGCCGCCTGCGGTGCCTTGGCGGCTCCCGCCATGCCCGGCGCGGAGTGCGGACTGCGCCGGGCGCGGGTGGTGGGGGGTGCGGCCTCGTTTGTAGGTTCGGCGGCCTGCCCGTGCCGGGTTCTGCCCCCGCATGGGGTGCGGACTGCGCCGGCGCGGGTGGTGGGGGTGCGGCCTCGTCTGTACGTTCGACGGCCTGCCCGGGCCGGGTTCTGCCCCGCACGGGGTAGGGACCGTGCGGGGCGCGGGGTGGTGCGCGGTGCGGAGCGTGCGGGGTGCGACCTCTGGGGCCTATCGGCCTATGTGGGCGGGGCCGGGGGCTTGTCCTCTCTCGCCGGGGGGGGGCGGGCTACACGACGGGTGCCAGGAGCGCGCCGGGTACGCCGGGGTCGTCCTCGGGGATCGTGTCGTGGGCGTCGGTGTCGGCGGTTGGATGCGGGGCAGGGGTGGCGCGACCGGCGTCGCCGGGGCGCGTGGTGGTGCGTCCGGCGCGGCCGTCGCGGCCGGGAGGTGTGCCGCCGGACCGTCGCCTGCCGTGACGGTGGTCCTGGGCGGGCGAAGGGCTGGCACCGCCGGGACGCGCGCGGCCGGAACGATCCGGAGCGGGCGAAGGGCTCGCGCCGACGCCGCCGGGCCGCGTCTGCGTACCCTGCCCATTCGAAGCACCAGGAGCGCCGGGCCTTTCCTGGGTTCCCGGGCGGTCCGGGGATGCGGGGTCGGCGGGCTTGCCGGTCCTTCCGGGCCGCCAGGGGTGCGGCGACCGTCCGGGGGTCGGCCCCCAAGGGCGGCCTCTCCGGGCGCCTCCGCGGTTCGGCATGTCCCACGGACCCGGATAACCCGGGCGGCCCATCGGGCCGTGACCCGTCGAGCCATGCCCGCCCGGAGCCTGACCGCCAGCGCCCGGACCGCCAGCGCCCGGACCGACGGGGCTGGGACTGACGGAGCCCGGACCCGGGGGACTGGCGGCGGGAGACGGCCACCCGGAGGCGGCCGGACTCGGGCCGATCCATCCCGGGCCGATCTCGCCGCCGCGCGGGTCCGTGACCGGCTCCCAGTCGGGTCCGGTCGGCATGCCGGTGGCGACGGCCATGCCCGAAGGAGACGGCTCGGCCGGATAGCCCGGCGCGTACGTCGGGGTGGGGTTCACCGGATAACGCGACGCGACGGGGTCGGCGGGATGGGTGCCGCCGCCGAAGTGCTTCGCCTGCAGGCCGCAGGAGACGAAGTCGGAGTAGAACATGCGCAGCCAGTCCTGCCGCTGGGCGTTGCTCAGCTCGGAGAACCAGATGGCCGCCTGCTGGTGCTCGCGCAACGACCCGCTGGGCAGCGAGACGTCTCGCAGCCAGGCGATGATGATGGCCCGGTAGCCCGCGGCCACGGCTCCCGCGCAGGGGTGGGCCAGACGGTCGAGGAACTCGGCGGCCGCCCGCTGGGCGTACCCGGACCCGAGATCGTCGATGTGCACGACTATCACGCCCGGTCCCACGGAGTCGTCCTCGCCGTACTCCCGTTGCTCGACCCTCTTGAAGGCGGCCGGCGTGCCGGCCAGCTTCAGCGCCAGCGTGGTGAACACGGTGGCGAGCTCGGCCAGGCCCCCGCGCAGCGCCGGATGGACGCAGACGTTGATGGGCCATTCCTGACAGATGAGGCGTTCGCTCACCGGCACCGCCTGCGGCACGGTGACGAGCCGGGCCGCGCCGGTCCCGGCGGCCAGCACGGCGATCACCGCGGCGGCCAGCGCCAGCGTGCGCCGGGTCACCAGGGCCACCCAGCCGAGGAGCAGCGCGGCGCTCAGGCCCAGCAGCCACAGCGTCTGGTCCGCGTAGGCGGTCTCGCTGACGCCGGAGAGCAGGTCGTACGGCTCCCGCGTGGCGGGCGTGAGCCGGTCGGCCCAGTTGGGCCCGGTGGCCAGCCAGGTGAACAGCCCGAACGTGCCGGCTCCCGCGATCAGCGGGACGACGACGACCGGCACGAGCCAGCCGAGGATCCAGCCGATCACGATGTACAGCCCCAGCCCCGCGACGGACATCGCGAGACCGCCGGGCAGCGGCGGCCCGCCCTGCCCGGTCAGCGCGGCGCGCAGCCCGAGCAGCAGCACGGTGGCTCCGAAGGAGCCGGCGACGACCGCGATGATCGACAACGGCGCCCTGGCGGCCCGCCACGGCGTCAGGACACGGCCCTTCTCGGCGCGGCGCCTGCGGAACGCGACCCAGGCCGCGAACGCGGCTCCGAGCGGCCCGGTCAGGCGCAGCGAGCCGATGACGGCCGCCACTATGTCGTCCCAGTCCATGAAACCGGGAATGAGGACGCTCCACGCGGCGACGAGCGCGAGCACGAACAGCACGGTCGCCGCGACCAGTGCGCCGTGTCTCAGCTCACCGCGTGAACCGCCCCTATGCTCACCCACAGCAGGGCGCGGCCCCTGGCCACGCCACCGAAGTCCGGCGCGCATGCGGCGCCGGGACAGCGATGCTGTCCATTGAGAATCTCCCCCGTGTCTGTGTGAGCGGTGCACGCGAACCCACGCCGTTCCCCGTGGCGCTGGTTCGCCGGCCGGCCTCGCCTCGCCCGCCGTCGGACGCGTCTCCCCGCGGACCCCCGTCCGCGAGACGTCCTCTAGCAGACGGGGTTCCCCGTGCCGCCGGGTTTGCCGCCGCCTCACCTTTCGACGTGGCAACCATAACGGAGCGTGACCCGTACGAGGGGGAGTTCTGGGGTCAAGGAATGAATTCGGTTACGCTCGGTGCACTGGTCGATCTTGGCCGGCGTCGCGCTACCGTATATCGCTGTGTCCGTTCCGCCCAGCTCAGAGCCGCCGCCCATGGGTGGCCCCCGGCCGCTCAAGCTCCCGTTCGACCCGATCGAGCGGGCGGCCGAGACATGGCGTTCGACCTTCGGGCCGTCGTCCGCCATGGCCGCCGTGACTTCGATCATGAGAGCCCATCAGATCCTGCTGGCGCAACTGGACACGCTGCTCAAGCCGTACGACCTGACCTTCGCCCGTTATGAGGCGCTCGTGCTGCTCACGTTCAGCCGGGCCGGGTCGCTGCCGCTGTCGAAGATCGGCGAGCGGCTGATGGTGCACCCGACGAGCGTGACCAATACCGTGGACCGCCTCGAACGCGCCGGCCTGGTGCGCCGCATGCGCAACCCACGGGACGGCCGCGGCGTGCTCGCCGAGATCACCGACGAGGGCCGGGACATCGTGCGGCGCGCCACGGCCGACCTGATGAACGCGGGTTTCTGCATGGGCATGTACGACGACGCCGAGCTGGACGACATGTTCGGCCTGCTCAGGACCCTGCGCGTCGCCGCGGGCGACTTCAGCTCCTGACGCGGGCCGGGAGATCGGCCGCGGGGAGTCAGGCGCGGCCCGGGGCAGGCGCGAGGAGTCAGGCGCGAGGAGTCAGGCGCGAGGAATCAGGCGCGGCCCGAGGGATCAGTCGCGGAGGGATCAGCTGCGGGCCAGCATCGCGAACGAGCCTCGCACCAGGGCCAGCAGTTCGGGCGCGGCCGAGGCCTCGTCCAACGCGGTGACGGGATCGCTCGTGAGCGCGGTCACCACGTACGTCCTGCCGGCCGCGTCACGGGCGAGGAAGCCCATGGAGAGGACGCCGGGCTCGCCGCCGCCCTTGTACCAGACCGTGGGCCAGGCCTCGGCGTCGAGCCCCAGCCCGGCGTCGTTGGCCGACATGATCTCGTCGATGGGCGGCGTGTTCAGCGCGGACAGTCCCGCGAACGCGCGGCAGACGTCTCCGGGCGAGGCGAACCATTCCAGCGCGCCGATGTCGCGCGGCCGGTCCCAGGGCGTCACCGCGCTCAGCGGCGTACGCGCGACGGTCGTGGCCAGATAGCGGTAACGCCGGGCGCGGTCGAGCGACAGGTACTTCTTCGCGAGGCGCGGATAGTCCGCGCCCTTGAGGAGGAACAGCTCCCTGGTGGTGAGGAACGGCCGGTTCAGCGCCGTGTGGCCGGACCACCGCCCCACCTGGGCCTCCACGCGGGCACGGCCGACCTTGTCGATCAGCAGGTCGGCGCCCGTGTTGTCGCTGATCGAGATCATCAGTTGGGCGGCCTCCCTGACGGAGACCGTGCTGTTGTCCGGACGGTCTTGGAGCGTGCCGCTCGGCAGGCTCTTCAGGTCGGGCCGGATGGTCAGGGGCGTGTCCCAGGACAGCCGGCCCTTCTTGATCTTCTCGGCCGTCGCGCCCAGCACGTAGAGCTTGAACATCGAACCGAGCGGCCGCGGAGTGTCCGGCGCGATGGTGTGCACGGGACGGCAGGTGCCGTTCCCGCGGATCTCGGCCGCCAGGAACCCCACCCGGGGCGCCAGCGCGCGCAGCCGCTGGTCGAGCTCGGCCCAGCTCTGCGGTGCCGGCCGCTGCTCCTGCTGGAACAGGAGGGCGGCGATCCTCCCGTCGCCGTCGACGGCCATGGAGATCTGAAGACGTCCGACGCCGGTCGTGACCACCCCGGTCAGTGTTGTGGGCGTGACGTCGGCCAGCGATTCGAGCCGCAGGCCGCCCAGGCTCTGCAGGACCCCGTTGAGCTGGGCCGGTGAGATCTGTTCGAGGAAGGCGGCGCTGAAGTGCGCGCTGATCTGGTCTTCGGGGATCGGAAGGGCCGCGGACGCCTCCAGGAGCCAGCGGAGCTGCTCGCCCACAGGCGAGTCCGGTATCTCCGGGGTGGGAGCGGGGGTGGGCGACGCGAGCGGCGCACCGGCGCCGACGGCTCGGGGCGCCACGTCGGCGGGGGCGGCGGTTGCCGGGCTGGCGGGGGTGGTATCAGCGGTGGCCGGGGTGGCGGGTGCCGTGTTGGCGGCGGGAGTCGTGTCAGCGGCAGAGGCGGTGGCCGGGGTGGCGGCCGCGGTGTCAGCGGGAGCGGCGGTGGCGGGGGCGGCGGTGGCCGTCACGGCGAGGGCCAGTGCCGCGCTCATGACGCTCATGAGGGGAATCCTCACCCGGCCCTGTGACGTGGTGCGCATCGGCGTGATCGGCACGAGAAGGCTCCTTCGCGGTAGGGGGTGCGGAGCTCGTGTGCGGGTCGTCGGCGGTTCGCCGCGGCGGGCATTACGTGATCTCACCTTCACGATCACTGTACGTCGCGATGAGACGGCCCTGATCTCCACCGCCCGGTCGCCGCGGCCGGGCCCCCGGGCGTCCGCGCCGCCCAGGGGGCCGGTGGCGCACGTCACGTGGTGCGCCACCGGCCCCAAGAGGTACCCGCCCTCGAGGGGAATCGGCCTCGGGAGGTACCGGCCTCGAGAACAACCGGCCTCGGGAGGTACCGGCCTCGAGGGGAATCGGCCTCGGGAGGAATCGGTCCCGGGAGGAACCGGCGCGTCAGCGGCCGACGGCGCGCAGGGCGTCGACGATGCCCCTGCCGTAGAAGCCGTTGTCCCACGGCCCGCCTTCGCAGGTGTGCGTCGCGGTCACGGTGGAGCCGCTCGGCAGGATGCGGGTGTAGGTGAACGCGGGCGGGTTCGGGCACGGCGTCCTGGTGGCCGTGGCCTTGAGGATGGCCTCCACCTTGTCGGGATCCAGGGTCAGCCCGCCGCGGTCGCGGTCGCGCTTGCCGTACCGGCTGACGATCAGCGCCGCGACGCCGGCCGCGCGGGGCGAGGCCATCGAGGTGCCCTGCAGGTACTGGTAGTAGCCGCAGGTGGAGCCCTTGCAGTCCTTCACGACGTACTCGACGGTCGGGTCGCCGTTCGCGTCGATCTCGCCGTTGGCGACGGCGAGCGCCTTGGGATAGGCCGCGAGCGTGGCCTTGCTGATGTCCCTGGTGTTGCCGGGGGTGTCGTAGACGTCGCCGCCGGGCGAGGCCACGTCGACGTAGTGGTTGCCGTAGCTGGAGTAGTACGTCTTGCGCTTGCTGACGCCGGTGGCGGAGACCGAGATCACGTGCTCGGACTCACTCGGCAGCGAGACGCACGACGGGGGGATGGTCCGCTCCCTGGGGGCCTGGCCGGGGAAACCGGCGAAGTCGGGGCTGCCGCTGTCGACGTTCGTCTTCGTGTAGTCGATCGCCTCGTTGCCGGCCGCGCTGACGATCGTCACGCCGCGCGCGTGGGCGTAGTCGATCGCCCGCTGGGTGGCGGCGATGTACAGCCGCTGCTGGGCCTGCTCCTCGGGGCTGTCGGCAGGGTTGTCCGCGCAGTTGAACAGCCACGGATCGACGTAGTAGCTCATGTTGACCACGTCGACGCCGATCTTGCCCGCGTAGGTGAGGGCGTCGACGGTGGGCTGGAGGAAGAAGTAGCCGGAGTCCTGGCCCGCCCGCAGGTTGACGATCGTCACCTTCGGCGCGACGCCCGAGACGCCCAGCTTGTTGATGGGCGAGGCGATCGACGAGGCGACGTGGGTGCCGTGGCCGTTCTCGTCCACGTCGTTCGGGTCGGTGCAGGAGCCGTCGGGGTCGCTATCGCAGGGGCCGTCGATCTCGGTGCCGTCGGCGTCCGCCGGCAGGTCGACGGTGAAGTTGCGGCTCAGCCTCCGGTCGAAGTTCGGCGCGATGTCGGGGTGGGAGCCGTCGACGCCGGTGTCGAGGATGCCGACGAGGACGCCCTTGTCCCCCTGCTCGAACCGGTGGGCCTGGTCCGCGTGGATCTGCTTCATGTCCCACTGGAGGTCGGCCAGCGGCTCGTCCTTGACGCTGCGCCCCCACGTGAAGCGCCCGCCGCCCCGGCCCTCCTTCTCCACGGCCTGGTTCTTGGCGGCCTGGGCCACGGCCTTCTTCACGGCGGCGGACGCCTTGGCGTCGTCGGGCACGCTGCCGATCGACTGGTTGCGGGCGACCCCTTCGATGGCCGCCGAGCCCCGCAGGGCATCGGCGAAACCGGCGTTGGCGCTGCTGACCGTGGCCAGCCCGACATCGGTGTTGACCTTGATCACGCTGCCGCCCGCCGCTTCGATCGCCTTCTGGGCGTCCGCGGCGGCCGCGCCTTCCCTGAAGAGGACCACGTATTCGGTCTGGGCAGCAGACCCGGCGGCCGCCGGTTCGGCCTGCGCGGGTGTGGCGAGGGTTGCCGCCACCATCGCCGCGGTCGCGGCGACGACTGTCAAGCGCTTCACATCCACCTCCATGTGGACTTCAAGGGCGCTGACCATGGTTGAAGATTCAGCGGCCTCGTCAAAGGTCCCTGTCAATTCGCGACCAACGTGTGACATGACGATGGTGGAGGTGGGGAGTCGAGAGGAGGCCGGTGGTGGCCGGATTTAGTAGGACGTCCTAGTATCTTCTCGAAGAGTGAGACACGGGGAGGGACGCATGGAGCCGGACGCGACGAGCGCCGAGGCGATCGAGGCGGGCAGGGCCCGCTGGCAGGCGCGTTACGACGCCGCCTTCAAACGGGACCGTGAGTTCCGCACCCTGTCGGGGCTGGAGGTGGACCCCGTCTACGGCCCGCCCGGGGACGACCCCAGGTTCGAGCGCATCGGCTGGCCGGGGGAGTTCCCCTTCACCCGCGGCCTGTACGCCACCGGCTATCGCGGCCGTCCCTGGACCATCCGGCAGTTCGCCGGCTTCGGCAACGCCAGGCAGACCAACGAGCGCTACAAGATGATCCTCGGCGCCGGAGGCGGCGGCCTGTCGGTGGCGTTCGACATGCCGACGCTGATGGGCCGCGACTCCGACGACCCCCGCTCGCTCGGCGAGGTGGGCCACTGCGGCGTGGCGATCGACTCGGCCCTCGACATGGACCTGCTGTTCGACGGCATCCCGCTCGGCGACGTCACCACGTCGATGACCATCAGCGGGCCCGCCGTACCGATCTTCTGCATGTACGTGGTCGCGGCCGAGCGGCAGGGCGTGCCGGTGGGCAAGCTGAACGGCACGCTCCAGACGGACATCTTCAAGGAGTACATCGCCCAGAAGGAGTGGCTGTTCGCGCCCGAGCCGCACCTGCGGCTGATCGGCGACCTGATGGAGTTCTGCGCCGCCGAGATCCCGGCGTACAAGCCTCTGTCGGTGTCCGGCTACCACATCCGCGAGGCGGGGGCCACGGCCGCGCAGGAGCTGGCCTTCACGCTCGCCGACGGCTTCGGCTACGTCGAGCTCGGCCTGTCGCGCGGGCTCGACGTGGACGTTTTCGCGCCGGGCCTGTCGTTCTTCTTCGACGCGCACATCGACTTCTTCGAGGAGATCGCGAAGTTCCGCGCCGCGCGGCGCATCTGGGCCCGCTGGATGCGCGACGTGTACGGCGCGCGCACCGAGAAGGCGCAGTGGCTGCGCTTCCACACCCAGACGGCGGGCGTGTCGCTGACCGCGCAGCAGCCCGACAACAACATCGTCCGCACCGCGATCGAGGCGCTGGCGGCCGTGCTCGGCGGCACCAACTCGCTGCACACCAACGCGCTGGACGAGGTGCTCGCGCTGCCGTCGGAGAAGGCCGCCGAGATCGCGCTGCGCACCCAGCAGGTGATCATGGAGGAGACGGAGGTCGTCAACGTCGTCGACCCGCTGGGCGGATCCTGGTATGTCGAGGCGCTGACCGACCGGCTGGAGGCCGAGGCGGAGAAGATCTTCACGAAGATCCGGGAGATGGGCGGCGACGGCACGATGACCTCGGGCATCCTGCGCGGCATCGAGGACGGCTGGTTCATGTCCGAGATCGCCGAGTCGGCCTTCGACTACCAGCGCAAGCTGGAGAAGGGCGACAAGCAGATCGTCGGCGTCAACTGCCACACCGCGAGCGTGGAGGAGCCGCTGGAGATCCTGCGGATCAGCCATGAGGTCGAGGTCGAGCAGCGCAGGGTGCTGGCCGAGCGGCGCGCCGCGCGCGACCAGGAGGCCGTCGACGCGGCGCTGGCCGCCCTGCGGGCCGCGTCCAAGGGCGACGACAACATGATCCCGCCCATGCTTGAGGCCGTACGGGCCGAGGCCACGCTGGGCGAGATCTGCGACGTCCTGCGCGAGGAGTGGGGCACCTACTCCGAGCCGGCCGCCTTCTGAGGCGGGCGTTCCCGGGACGCCCTTCGCCCTGACGTCCCGGGAACAGGCTCCGGCCCGACCGCCGAAGCCCCGAACCCGCCCCCTAAGCCTCGGACCACCGCCGAAACCTCGGAGCGCTGCCGGGCGCCCCCGCTGCCCCGGAGCGCCCCCGAAGCTCCGGACCACCTCCTAAGCTCCGGCCCGACCACCGAAGCCCGGACTACGGCCGAAGCCTCGGAGTGCTGCCGGGCGCCCCCGCTGCCCGGAACGTCGCCGGGGCAGCGGCCGGCGGCAGGAAGCGATCACGACATGAAGTGGTTGAGGGCCAGGCCGTCGAGCTTCCAGCCGGGCTCGTTGTTGACGATGCTGACCATGTGCGACTCCACGGCCAGCCGCCACTTGTTGTTGTTGCTCAGCCGCCAGACCCTGGTCGTGCCGGCGGCGCAGCCGTCCCCGGCCGCGTAGCCGAGGATGCCGTCGTTCACGAACTTGCCCGATCCGACCAGTTGGTCGCGCTCCTGCGGGGAGGTGGTGACCAGGTAGGACGACTTGGCCGTGTAGCGGAGCCGCCACATGGGCTTGCCGCCGGGGAAGGCCGTACGAGAGATGTAGTAGAGCGGCGTCTGGGTCACCTGCATGCCGTGTTTGGAGACGGCCTGCTCCAGCTCCTGCCGGTCGGCCGTGTAGAAGAAGCCCTCGCCGCCCTTGGTCGTCAGTTCGTAGAGCCGGACCTTGTGGATGGCCGTGCTCGAAGAAGCCGCCGTGACCGATGACGCGGCCGACGACGCGGCCGACGACGGGGCCGACGACGCGGCCGACGACGGGGCGGCCGAAGCGGGGGAGGCGACGCCGGCCGCCGCCGAGGTGGCGAGGGCCAGCGCGAGACCGAACGTGGCAGTGCCCCTGCCGAGCCGAACAGACATGTGCTGTCCTTTCTCACGATTTCAACGTTCGGTCAGCTTGGGCCGTCCAAGGGCGGGTTCCGGGCCATTTCAACGAACCTGCAAGCGACGGCCCGGTCGTTTCGCGGATCTTTGAAACGTCCGAGGGGTTCCGAACGGAATGGCTAGGGTGTGCCCGGAGTGGACGAAGTGCCTCGGGGGAGCGGTGCGACGCGCGGAGATGTGGAGCGAATTGCGGCTGTGCCCCAGTCCGGCGGTTTCGGTCGCGGTCTCGCCGCAGGTGTCGGTGCTGTCGCTGCTGGTGGACGCGGTGGCCGTGCGGCGGCGGGGACTGCCGGAGCGGTGGCGGCGCAGGATCCTGGAGTCCGTCGACGCCGAGGGCCGGCAGTCGTGCCGCCCGCTCGGCGAGCCCGGCCACTCCGTGGCGCCGGACACGATCGTCCCGCTGCCGCCGGTGTCGGACGCCTCCGTGGAGTCCCAGATCGCCTGGCTGCACGACATGCGGCCGGACGCCCTGCTCGACGACATGGAGCAGGCGTACGGGCCGGAGCGCGTTCCCGAGCACTGGAGGTGGGCCGCCGACCGGCCGCGCCGGTGGCTGAACGGCTATGCGAGCGCGGTCTCCGACGTCTGGTCCGCGGTCAGGCCACTGTGGGAGCAGGCGCAGCCGCTGCTCGACCGGGAGGTCGAGCGGGTCGGCACGGCGGTGGTGCGCGGCTCGCTCGACACGCTCCTCGGCACGCTCAGCGAGCGCATCAGGTTCGCCGACGGCAGCCTCTACATGAGCGACCAGGAGCCCGCGCGGTATGACCTCGGCGACCGCAAGCTGGTGCTCGTGCCCATGCTCTCCGGGCCCGACGCCACGATCCTCAACCTCGATCTGCCTGGCTACGTCTGGATCGCCTACCCGCTTCCGCGGGCGGACGCCCTGTGGCTCGGGGCCGATCCCGCGCGCCGGGCGGCCGACGAGCTGGCCTCCCTGCTCGGCCCGGCGCGTGCCGGCCTGCTGTCGTCGCTGGCCCGGCCCGCGACCATGGGGCAGCTCGCCACGCTGGCCGGTACGGTTCCGAGCGCCATCACCTATCACTGCGACCGTCTGGAGGCGGCCGGGCTGATCCGCAGGGAACGCAGAGGGCGCGAGGTGTGGATCCTGCGCACCCGCCGCGGTCACGAGATCATCGACCTCTTCTCCCGCTGACGGCCGCGCTGACGGCCGTGCTGACGTCCGTGCTGACGGCCGTGCTGACGTCCGCGCTGACGTCCGTGCTGACGGCCGTGCTGACGTCCGCGCTGACGTCCGTGCTGACGGCTGCGCCCATGACAGTGCTCACGACCGCGCTCGCGACAGGGCTCGCGACAGGGCTCGCGACAGGGCTCGCGACAGGGCTCACGACAGGGCTCAGGTCAGCGCGGCGACGCGGTCGAGGAGGGCTTCGAGAGTCTTGTCGTCGGTCGCCGGGGCGATGACCGTCACCCGCAGGTGGCGCACGCCCCCGATCTCGGCCGAAGTCAGATGGAAGGAGCCCTCCTCCAGCAGGGTCTCGCGGATCTCGGCCTGGTCGCCGTCGCCATACCTGAAGCAGACGATGTTGCTCTCCGGCTCGTACGGGCAGTGGAAGCCGGGCCGCTCGCGGGCCAGCTCCCAGAAGCGGTGCGCGGTGGCGTACCGCGCCGCCACGTGCTCGCCCAGGCCCCGCTCGCCCCGCCATGCCAGGTTGAGGAACACCTTGGTCCCGAGCGCGGCCTTGCTGCACTCCACGGTCCTGCCGATCAGGTCGAACCCCTGGTCGCCGTAGAACAGGTAGCTGGCCTCCTGCTTGAACGCCGCGTCGAGGTCGCCCTCGCGCCGTACGAGCACGGCCGCCGCGAGGCTGGCGGTGCGCAGCATCTTGTGGGCGTCCCAGATGACGGAGTCGGCCAGGTCGATGCCGTCGAGCAGGTGGCGGTGCTCCTCGCTGAGCAGCGCCGACGCACCGTGCGCGCCGTCCACGTGGTACCACAGGCCGTGCTCGGCGCAGAACTCGCCGATGGGCCGCAGGGCGTCGTACAGGCCGGTGCCGGTGGCGCAGGCGGCGGCGACCAGGGCCATCGGCCGGCGCCCGGCGCGCCGCGCCCGGTCGAGCCCCTCGGGCAGCCGGGCCACGTCGATCCTGCCCAGGTCGTCCACGTCGAGCGGCACGACCGCGCGCTCGCCGAGGCCGAGGATCGCGGCCGCCCGGGTGATCGAGTAGTGCGCCGACGGCGGCGCGAGGATGGCGAGATCGCCGGGCACGCCCTCGGTCCACGCGTCGGGGGCGGCGGCGGCCCGCGCGGCGAGCATCGCGGTCAGGTTGGCCAGCGACCCGCCGTGGGTGAGCACCCCGCCGCCCTCGGGGAAACCGACCTTGGCGAGCATCCAGCGCAGCACCTCGAACTCGGCGGTCGCCGCCGCGGCGCCCATCTCGTAGACCGCCATCGGGTTGTTGATCGCCCCGTGGACGAAGTCGGCCAGCGCGGAGGGGAAGTCGGGCGCGGCCGTCTGGTGGGCGAGGTAGGCGGGGTGGTGCAGCCGCGTTCCCTCCGCGAGATAGGCGCCGAGCCACTCCCGGTAGGTCTCCGGGGTCATGCCGCCCTCCCGGATCCAGCGGGCGAGCCCGAGCCGTCCGGCCAGCTCCCCGGGCGGTGTGCGGCGGATCACCGGCACCTCGCCGTCCTGGCTCTCCCGGACGTACGCGGCGAGGCCCTCGACGGTCGCCTCGGCGGCCTGGACGAAGTCGTCGATGTCCCAGGTGTGATCCGGTGTCCAGGTGTGTTTCGGTGTCCAGGTGTGTTTCGGCGTCCGGGTGTGATTCGGTGTCATGCCCGAATAATGGCTCTATCGGACGGCAACCGCCACGAACGCCGAATCGGCGGAGGGATCATCGCGTGACCGCCGGCCCGGATTCGGCGCTGATCTTCCGAGCGCGGGACCGTCCGGGGCCCGGTTGCCTGAGAAGGGGTCCGGTCGCCTGGCAAGCGGAAAGCGGCTCAGACGCCCACGGTCCCGTCGACGCCCTCGCGCAGGAAGTCGGCGTGGCCGTTGTGCCGGGCGTACTCGTGGATCATGTGCAGCATGACCAGCCGCAGCGAGACCTCCTCGTCCCACCGGGGCTGGTAGGCGGTGACGTCGAGGGACTCCGCCGCGCGCTCGATCCTGCGGGAATGCTCGACCTCCGTCTGCCAGGCGGCGAACGCCTCCTCGCCGGTGGACCCGTCCGGGTCGTACGCCGCCTGGTAGTCGCCCTCCTCCGACCACAGGAGCGGCACGTCCTCCTGGGCGATCACCCGGCGGAACCACGTGCGCTCGACCTCGGCCATGTGCCGGACCAGACCGAGCAGCGTGAGCGTCGACGGCGGCATCGACCTGCGGCGCAGCTGCTCGTCCGACAGCCCGTCGCACTTCAGCGCGAGCGTGGCCCGGTGGTAGTCGAGAAACGCCCGCAGCATCTCGCGCTCATCCGCGATGCTCGGCGGGCCGATCCGTTCCACTGCCATGTCCGTGGTCCTTCCAATATGGCGATTTATGTGTCGTTCACCCTATGGCCGGAGCCGCTTCGATCCGATCGCCCGGCGGAAGGGGTGGGGATCGCACGGATCACGCGGGCGCGTACGGCAGGATTGGGGGTATGGCAGCGGAGTTCTCTCGACCTGGATCGCTCTACGGCGCCGTGGACCTCGGCGCACGCAAGCAGGCACTCGAGGCCCAGGCGCGGCGTGAGGCCGCCGGGCCGGCCGGAGCCGCCTCGGCGGACGTCATCGAGGTGACCTCGGCCACCTTCAACGCCGACGTGGTGGAGCGCTCGCTGAGCGTCCCCGTCATCGTCGAGGCGACTGTGAGCAGGGCCGAGCAGGTCCGGCAGTTCAGCGACGTGATGGAGAAGCTCGCCGCCGAGGCGGCGGGCGCGTGGGTGCTGGCCCGGGTGGACGTGGAGGCCGACCCGCAGCTCGCCCAGGCGCTGCGGATGCGCGCGGTGCCCACCGTCTATCTGGCCTTCCAGGGGCAGCTCATGCCCCTGTTCGAGGGCCCGCTGCCGGAGTCGCAGCTCCGGCAGGCGCTGGCGCAGGTGTTCGAGCAGCTCGGCGTCGAACTGGCCGCGCCGCCGGAGGGCCAGGCCGAGGAGCCGCCGGTCGACCCCGAGCTCCTGGCGGCCGAGCAGGCCGTGGAGAAGGGCGACCTGGACGCCGCCGCCGCGGCGTACGAGCGCCTGCTGGCGAGGTCGCCGTCGGACGAGGGCGCGAAGATCGGCCTCGCGGGGGTCGGGCTGCTGCGGCGCACGCAGGACCTCGACCCTGCCGACGTGCTGCGCCGGGCCGCCGAGAACGCCGACGACGTGGACCTGCAGATCCAGGCCGCCGACGTGGAGATGGTGAACGGCCAGGTGGACGAGGCGTTCGACCGGCTTGTCGCGGTCGTGCGGCGCACCCGGGGCGCCGACAGGGACAAGGCGCGGCTCCACCTGCTGGGGCTGTTCGACGCGCTGCCCTCCGACGACCCGTCCGTCGCGCGGGCGCGCAGGGCGCTGGCCAGCGCGCTTTTCTGACCGGTTCCCGCCCGGTTCTCGCCCGCGTCCGCCCCGTGTACGCGGTGTGGCGGGGCGCGGGCCGGGTACGACGGGTGCGAACGTATGGACACGGGCTGAAACACCCCGCCGGGGATGGCACGATGGAAAGCACCCATGAGCCGTCCAGCCGGATGCGGGAGCGTGGCCGCCACGCGGAGGCCGCGCCCCAATGGAGCAGCCGGGAGAGCACGGCCAGGCATTACCCCGCAAAGGAGCGGATAGACGTGGCCACCGTGCCTAGCGTGTCCTACTCGATCACCGTGCGCCTCGAGGTGCCCGCAGGGGGCCAGGCGGTCAGCCTCCTCACCCATGCGGTGGAGAACGCGGGCGGTGTCGTAACCGCCCTCGACGTGACCAACGCCGGTCACGAGAAGCTCCGCATCGACGTGACGTGCGCGGCCAAGGACGCCGACCACGTGCAGTCGATCGTCGACAGCCTCGGCGCGGTCGAGGGTGTCGCGATCCACAAGGTCTCCGACCGGACCTTCCTCATGCACCTCGGCGGCAAGATCGAGATGCAGTCGAAGGTTCCCCTGCGCAACCGCGACGAGCTGTCCATGGCCTACACCCCGGGTGTGGCGCGGGTCAGCCTGGCGATCGCGCGCAACCCGGAGGACGCCCGCCGCCTCACGATCAAGCGAAACTCGGTCGCCGTCGTCACCGACGGCTCGGCCGTCCTGGGTCTCGGCAACATCGGCCCCGCCGCCGCGCTGCCGGTGATGGAGGGCAAGGCCGCCCTCTTCAAGCGGTTCGCCGGCATCGACGCCTGGCCCATCTGCCTCGACACGCAGGACGTGGACGAGATCGTCTCGACCGTGCGGGCCATCGCGCCGGGCTTCGGCGGCATCAACCTGGAGGACATCTCGGCGCCGCGCTGCTTCGAGGTGGAGCGGCGGCTGCGTGAGCTGCTCGACATCCCGGTCTTCCACGACGACCAGCACGGCACCGCCATCTGCGTGCTCGCCGCGCTGACCAACGCGCTGAAGGTCGTCGGCAAGGAGATGTCCGAGGTGCGGATCGCGATGGCCGGTGCCGGCGCGGCCGGCACCGCCGTCCTGCGCCTGCTGCTGGCGGCGGGGGCGCGCAACATCATCGTCTGCGACTATCGCGGCGCGGTCCACCTCGGCCGCGACGACCTCGACGACTCGCTACGGTGGATCGCCGAGCACACCAACAGCGAAGGGTACGGCGGCGACCTGCGCGGCGCGGTCAAGGGCGCCGACGTCTTCATCGGCGTCTCCGCGCCGGGGATCCTCACCGGGGACGACGTCGCCGCCATGGCGAAGGACGCGGTGGTGTTCGCGCTGGCCAACCCCGAGCCGGAGGTCTCCCCGGACGAGGCCCGCGAGCACGCGGCGGTCGTGGCCACGGGCCGGTCCGACTACCCCAACCAGATCAACAACGTGCTGGCGTTCCCGGGCGTGTTCCGCGGCCTGCTCGACGCCCAGGCGAGCGGCGTCACGCAGGAGATGCTGCTCGCGGCGGCACGCGCGCTGGCCGCCGTCGTATCGAGCGAGGAGCTCGGCCCCAACTACATCATCCCGAGCGTCTTCCACCCCGACGTGGCCAACGCGGTGGCGGCTGCCGTACGGGAGTCGGCCGGCGGCAGGGCCAGGGGCTTCACCGAGGCCTGATCAAGGTTCCTGTCCGTGACAGTGTCGTTGCGGTCGGTAATATGACGCGGCAAACCGGGGTCGGCGTACACGAATCCGCAATCCTCCCTCATGATGGGATGTATGGCGGAGGCGATCTACGTCGGCGGGTTGCTTGTAGCGACGCCACTGCTCGACGACCCCAACTTCCGGCGTAGCGTGGTGCTCGTCCTGGAGCACGACGAGGACGGCGGCACGTTGGGTGTGGTGCTCAACAGGCCAAGCGAGATCGCCGTGACCCAGGTCTTACCTTCCTGGGACGCCCTGGTCACGGGACCTCCGGTGCTGTTCGAGGGCGGTCCGGTGCAGACGGACAGCGCCCTCGCCCTCGCCGTCGTGCTCAGCGGCGAGGAGCCGCTGGGCTGGCGCCGGCTGCAGGGCAGGGCGGCGGTCTCGCGCCTCGGCACGGTCGACCTCGACGCGCCCCCGGAGATCCTGGCGGGGGAGATCTCCCAGATGCGGATCTTCGCGGGTTACGCGGGCTGGACCGCCGGGCAGCTCGAAAACGAGCTCCAGGAGGGAGCCTGGTACGTCGTGGACTCCGAGCCGGGCGACACCTTCCACCCGAACCCGGCCACGCTGTGGCGCACCGTGCTGCGCAGGCAGAAGGGGGACCTGGCGCTGGTCGCCACCTTCCCCGACGACCCCATGCTCAACTGATCCCCCTGCTCAGGTGATGCCGGTGCGCCCGTCCTTGGCCGGCCGCGACGCGCGGAGGCCGGGCGCGGGGAGCGCGCCCGGCCGTGGGCGGGACGCCGCGTCTCAGCTCGCGGTGCAGCTCACCGCCGGCACCGAGTTGGTGCCGTTCCAGGAGCCGAGGAACCCGAACGAGGTGGACGCTCCGGCGCCGAGGGCGCCGTTGTAGCTCACGTTCCTGGCGGTGACCGACGACCCGCTCGACGACACCGTGGCGTTCCACACCTGGGTGATCGCCTGGCCGTCGGCGTAGGTCCAGGTCACGGTCCAGCCGGAGATGGCGCTGGAGCCGGCCCTGACCGTCACCTCACCCTGGAAGCCGCCGCCCCACTGGTTGGAGACCGTGTACGTCGCCGAGCAGCCCCGGGCGCCGCCGGTGGGGGAGGGGCTGGGGCTGGCGCTCGGAGATCTGGTCGGCGAGGCGCTGGGGGAGACGGACGGGCTGGGAGACGGGCTCACCGGCGGCTGGCCGCTGTAGATCGTCGCTTCCCTGGCGGTCGGCCTGATGCCGTTCGCGCCGTTGAAGAGCCGCTGGCCCCACGAGGTGAGCTGGTCGACGTTGAAGTTCGTCACCTGGTCGAGGTATTCGACGCCGCCGCCGTTGCCGCTCCACGACCAGCCGAGGTAGCCGATGCCGCGCGACTGGGCCTGCGACATGATCGTGTCCTCGTCGGGGTCGCCGTCCGAGTGCATGTTGCCGAACTCGCCGATCACCAGCGGCAGGCCGGCGTTCTGGAACGCCTGGAGATAGCCGGTGACCTCGGCCGCCGTGTCGAAGACGCCGTACATGTGGATCGAGAAGACGGTGTTCTTCTGGGGGTCGCTGTCGAGGACCGAGGAGGCGTTGTCGCGCATGACGAACTGCCAGTCCTGGCCCCAGTTGGGCGCGTCGACCATCAGCAGGTGCTGGAATCCGGCCGCCCGCATCCTGCTGATCGCGCTCTTGGTCGCGTTGGTCCAGGCGGACGGGTTGTTGTTGCCGTACGGCTCGTTGCCGATGTTGATGACGACGTAGTTCTCCTGGCCGGTCAGCACGCTCTTGAGACCGACCCAGTAGTCGACCGCCTGGTCGAGCGTGTACGCGCCGCTCTGCTCGCCGTAACCGGTGGTGTCGTGGTTTTCGAGCACGCATATTAACCGGTTCTGCTTGCACAGCGAGATGACGTTGGCGACATCGCTCGCGGTGTTGGCCGTCCAGCGGCCGCCGCTCAGCACGACGCGGACGGTGTTCGCGCCCAGGGACTTGATGTTCGCGAACGAGCTCGTCTGGCTGGGGTACCAGGTGTGGGCGTGGCTGGTGCCCCGCATGATGAACTGGTTTCCGTTGGCTTCGAGGATCCTCGTGCCGCTGACGTGGAGTCCGGTCGCGGCCTGCGCGTTCTGGGTCATCGCGAGCACTGACGTCAGGAGGGCGAGGAGGGCCGCGCCCGCGGCGATGAAACGTGTTTTCATTCTGTACCTCGGGTGGGGGGATCGGCGTCGGTGGGAACGCCGAACGCACCATAGGCAGCGGGAGCCGAGGCCGTACAGGAGACGGCTCTCGCGCGCTCGCCGACGGGCATGGCCCTACTGAACCGGTTCGGCAGCGCGTGCCATCGGACCAGCGCGATTCCCCTCCGAGGGCCCCCACCTGGGCCGTGTCATCCCGATGAAACGTTCACCGGCCCCGGCCGCCGCGATTGGGTGGCGGAGGACGTCGGTAGAGTCGGCTGCCATGTCCGACCCCGGTGTGCAGGATCGCGGTGTGCAGGATCGCGGGGTGCAGGATCCCGGTGGGCCCTGCCCTGGCGTGCCCGGTCCCGGTGTGTCAAACGTCAGCCGGCTCGACCTCGGCGTGACCGGCCGCGGAGATCGGCGACCTGCCCGGCCTCACCGACTACCTCTACCTGAGCGACAACGGGTTCACCTCGGTGCCCGCCTCGCTGGGACGGCTCGACCGGCTCGGCTATCTCAACCTCGCGGAGAACCGGCTTGCCGCCCTGCCGGAGACGATCGGCGGCATGACCGCCCTGCACGAGCTGCGGATCCACGACAACCGGCTGACGACGCTGCCGGAGACGATCGGCCGTCTGACCGGGCTGCGTGAGTTGCACCTCAGGAACAACCGCCTCACCGGGCTGCCCGAGTCGCTCGGCGGGCTGCGCGCCCTGCGTCACCTTGACCTGCGCGGCAATCCCCTGGAGCGGCTGCCCGACTCCGTCGTACGCCTGACCGAGCTGACCCACCTCGACCTGCGGGCGACCAGTCTCGCCACGCTGCCCGACGGGCTCGCGGAGCTGCCGCGGCTGGAGAAGCTCGACCTGCGCTGGGTCAAGTTCGAGGAGCCCCTCGCCTGTGTCGGCCCGTTGCGCGAGCGCGGGTGCGTCGTACTCCTCTGAGGACGACCGGGGACGGCTGCGGGGCGGCTGCGCGGGCGGCGGTGCGGGCGGCCGGGTGGGTCAGCCCGTGGTCGCGGCGGGCTCGACCGGGCGTCCGGCGGTCTGTGCGGAGCATGCGGGCAGGTCCCAGCCGGGACACAGGGAACGCTCGGCCAGCGTGAGCAGGTCCTCCAGCCGCCGCGCCAGCACGACGGGGTCCTGCGTGCGCTCGTCGAAGCAGGCGAGGGCCACGCTGAGGAAGACCGCCACGATGAACTTCGGCTGGAGGTCCCACGGGTCGGTCCCCAGCCTGCGGGCCACCTCGGCGACGAGCCTGCGCTCGTTCTCCTTGATCAGCCGCATGGCCCCGGCGAGCAGGGCGGGCGTGGAGTGCACGACCTTCTGGCAACGCAGGTACCTGCCCGTTTCCGCGTCATCCGTCTTTCGTAGCATCTTCAGCAACGAGCGCATCGCCTGACACAGAGCGGTGAACGGCGACTCCGACTCGGGACGTGCGACCAGTTCGGCGAGGAGCACCCGCTGCTCGTCGGCGGTCAGCGAGAGCGCCACGTCCTCCTTCGAGGCGAAGTATCGGAAGAACGTCCTGGGCGAGACCTCCACCTCGGCGGCGATCTGGTCGATAGTCGTCGCCTCGTAGCCCTTGGTGAGGAAGAGATCGAGGGCCGCGTCGACCAGGGCGTCCCGCGTCCGCTGCTTCTTGCGTTCGCGCAGACCCACGGCGGTCACCTCCTCGAAACTGCCGGTTCACAAACTTTCACTTGTCACCGTATGTCGGATAAAAAGATTTGTCATCTGTCATCGACTGACATAAATTGCTTGAGGTCGACTCAGTGGTGCTAAGGGGGAATCTCCATGACTCAAGCCGTATCGGTGGACGCCGACGCGCCTCCAGGACGAGGCCAGGGGCATCCATGGCTCACGCTGCTCGCCGTCTCGCTCGGCGTGATCATGGTCATGCTCGACGGCACGGTCGTGGCGATCGCCAACCCGGTCATCCAGGTCGAGCTCAAGGCGACACTGGCCGACCTGCAGTGGGTGACCAGCGGTTATCTGCTCGCGCTGGCGGTCTTCCTGATCACGGCCGGCAAGCTCGGCGACCTGTTCGGACACAAGCGCGTCTTCCTCATCGGCGTCGCCGGCTTCGCGCTGACCTCGCTCGCCATCGGCCTGTCGTCCTCGATCGGCGTGCTCATCGGGCTGCGGGTGCTGCAGGGGCTGTTCGGCGCGCTGCTGCAGCCCGCGGCGCTCGCGTTGCTCCGGTCGGCGTTCCCCGGTGAGCGGCTCAACATGGCCATGGGGGCGTGGGGCGCGATCATCGGGCTGTCGAGCGCGGCGGGCCCGATCGTCGGCGGCCTCCTCGTGGAGAACGTGAGCTGGCAGTCGGTGTTCTTCATCAACGTGCCGGTCGGCGTGGCGGCGCTGGCGTTCGGGCTGTGGACGCTGCGGGAGAACCGGGCCAAGATGCTGTCGCGGGTCGACTGGCTCGGCGTCGTGCTGCTGTCCGGTGCGATGTTCGCGCTGGTGTGGGCCATCATCAAGGCCCCCGAGTGGGGCTGGGGCGACGCCAAGACGCTCGGCTTCCTCGCCGCCGCCGTGGTGGTCGGGGCCGTGTTCCTGTTCTGGCAGTCGAAGGCGAGCGAGCCGCTGCTGCCGCTGAGCCTGTTCCGCAACGCATCGGTCTCGATCGGGACCGTCCTCATGATCCTCATGTCGTTCGCGATGTTCGGCGCGATGTTCTTCCTCACGTTCTTCTTCCAGGGCGTGCACGGGCTCACCCCGCTCGACTCCGGCCTGCGCATGCTGCCCATGAGCGCCGGCATGATCGTCGCCTCGCCCATCGCGGGCGTCCTCATCGGCAAGCTCGGTCCGAAGATCACCATCGCGGGCGGCATGGTGATCAGCGCCTTCGCGATGTTCCTCATGTCGCGGCTCAGCGTCGAGGCCGCCTTCGCCGACAGCGCGATCCCGTTCGTGCTGCTCGCGTTCGGTCTGTCGCCGGTGTTCGTCGGCGCCACGGAGATCATTGTGGGCAACGCGCCGGAGGAGCTGAGCGGCGTCGCGGGCGGCGTGCAGAACTCCGCGATGCAGGTCGGCGGCGCGCTCGGCACCGCCATCCTGGGCGCGGTGGTGTCCGCCAAGGTGGCCGACGTGCTGCCCGGCTACCTCGGCCCGGCGGCGGCAGCCGTCCCGCCCGCCCAGATGGAGGGCCTGAAGGCCCTGGCATCGGTGGGTCAGGCCCCGCCCGGACTCACCGGCCCCGTGGCCAAGACGCTGGCCGACGCGGCGCACCTGTCCTTCATGGACGGCCTGCACCTCGGCTTCGTCGTGAGCACGGCGGTCGCCCTCGTTGCGGCGGCCCTGGCCCTGTTCGTCAAGGCCGGCCGCAAGACCGAGGGCGCCCCGGTCCACATGGGCTGAGGCCCGGTCTCCTCCGTACGGCTCCCGCCACCCCGGCGGGAGCCGTACGCGCGCCCGGGCCGGGCGCGCCCGCTCGCTCAGTAGACTTGGTATCCGTGAGCGGCACGAAGATTCTTCCCGAGAGCGACGTAACACCCCGGCTCTCGCACGGCGACGGTGACCACGAGCGCTTCTCGCACTTCGCCGACAAGAACAAGATCACTGAAAGCTACGTCACCGGCGCGCCGGTGCGGGCCCTGTGCGGCAAGGTCTGGGTGCCCAGCCGCGACCCGAAGAAGTATCCGGTCTGCCCGGAGTGCAAGGAGATCTACGACGGGCTGCCCAAGGGCGAACCGTCCGGCGAGTGAGTGTCGATCCGGGATCATCGCGTCCCCTGCGGCTAGGGTCTGCCTTCTGACCAGCCGTATCGGGGGAACGAATGGTTCGGCGACCCATCGCCGTCGTCCTTGCATGCCTTTACGCGCTGGGCGGCGCGTGCGCCGTCCCGGCCACCGCAGCCTCCCGGGCGCCCGGTGGTCTCACCGGCGCCGCACTGCGTGAATCGCCGGCCTCCCGGCCGGACGCCTGCCTTACCCGCAACGCCGCACCGAAGCGCCGGAAGGGCGCGGGCAGGCTGACGCGCGCCATGGAGCCGCGTGTGCCGGGGCCGGACGAGGTCGCCCGGATGTCGGCCGACCTGGTCCGCAGGCTTGGCGCGGCGCGGACGCAAGAGGCCGCTCAGCCGGCAGAAGCCGCGCCGCCGAGAGCGACCGCGCAGGCAAGAGAAGCCGCGCGGGTTGGGGAAGCCGCGCGGGCAGGTGAACCCCTGCCGCCGAGAGCGACCGCGCGGCCTGCGGTCACCCCGCAGCCGGGGGCGGCGGTGCAGCCCGGGACGACGACGGCGCGGCCGGGGGCGACGATGCGGCCGGGGAGCGGGGCCGCCGCGCGGCGGAGCGGTTCCGCGGCCCTCGAACGGATCACTGTCCCGGTGCGGGTGCACATCATCAGGGACCGCACGCTCGGCCTGCCCGACTCCGCCGTCTCCCGGCAGATCGCCGTGCTCAACACCGCCTACTCCGGCGGGTACGGCGGTGCCGACACCGGCGTGCGCTTCGAGCTCAAGGGCATCACGCACACCGAGAACCGGGACTGGTTCCGCGACCCCCTCGGCAACGAGGAGCCGATGAAGAAGAAGCTGCGGGTCGGCGGTCCCGAGACGCTCAACCTCTACATCGCGCAGCTGAGCCGGCTCGTGCTCGGCTACTCCACCTATCCGTACTGGTATGACGACGAGCCCGTGCTGGACGGCGTGGTGATCGACTGGCGGAGCGTCCCCGGCGGCCCGCTGCGCGACTTCGCCAGGGGCTTCACGGCCGTGCACGAGATCGGCCACTGGCTGGGCCTGCTGCACACCTTCGAGAACGGCTGCAAGGCCCCGGGCGACTCGGTGGACGACACGCCCCCCGAGGCACACCCGACGAACGGCTGCCCTGCGAAGAAGGACAGTTGCCCGGCTCCGGGCAGCGATCCGGTGCACAACTTCATGGACTACGCCCAGGACCGCTGCATGCGCGAGTTCACCGTGGGCCAGGGCGTACGCATCCACCAGATGTGGGACGCCTACCGCCGCCCGGCGCCGCTGGGAACCGAGGCGGCGGCGGAGAAGGCCGCCGCCGGGGTGGCCGCGGCGGGGCTTCAGGAGGCCGCGTCGGCGCCTCAGGGGACCGCTGTGGATGTCGCCGACGGCACGGAGGCGTCAAGCAGCACCGCGAGCGACCTCGATGCCGTACCCGTGGGCGACGCCCTGAGCGACACCGTGAGCGACACCGTGAGCGACACCGCGAACGGAGCGGCGAGCGACCCTGCGAGTGACCTTGTGCCGGGTCTCGCCACCCGGGGCTCCGAGCAACCCGGCTGGCGACGCGTAGGGCGATGAGGGATCATCACAGGAACAGGGCGATGACGAATCGGTCGGAGCCGTTGACGTCGCGGCGCGGGTATGAGTAACTCCACAGCAGCGTTCATGGTCACGAAGCCTCGCGCCCGGCCCTGAGCGCCGAGTCGCTCGCCGGTTCCGTCCCACACGCCCGGCCCAGGCCGCCCGGGGAGGCTATGTGGATGACCAGTGGACCCGCCGGGTCTGGCCACCCGCGGAGGAGGAGTCTCCGCCGTCCGGACAGGCGCCCACTCGCCCGTACGGCGTCCCGGGCGGGCCGCCGCGGTCGTCCACGCCGTCCACGCCCCCTCGGTGGCCGACACGGCCGTACGGCGGCCGTGAGCCGGACCGGAACCCCACCGAGGAGAGCCTCACCGGCCTGTACGGCGCGCCGGTCGCCGAACGGTCACAGTCCGGCCGCCCGGCCTGGCCCTCGCTGGGCCTGGAGTCTCCCGAGCCCGAGGACGACCTGCCTCCGTCGGCGCGCCGCTACCGTGCGCCAGAGACGCCTCCCCGCCCGATGCCGCGGTGGTTACGGCGCCTTCTCGTCGGCGGCCTCGCGCTGGTCTGCTCGGCCGCCGTCATCGGCGCGGTGGTGGTCACGGTCCTGAACCGGGCCGAGAGCGCGCCCCCCACGGTGGTCCACGACCAGATCGCCGGGGTCTCCTACACGTTGCCGCCGGAGTGGCGGGAGGGCGTGGTCGCGCCAGTGACCGGCTTCACGTCCGCCGCCGCGCGCGGCGACAGCGCCACGGTCATGGCCCGGCCCGGCGACCGGGTGGACCCGCCCAACCTGCGTTCGGCCGTCATCGACCTGAGCGATCTCTACACGCAGCTGCTGCTGCACGGCGACAAGGTCGAGGTGATCGATGACCGCGCCGTGACCGTCGGCGGGCGGCCGGGCCACACCCGGGCCGTACGCGCCGAATACACCGACGTGGTGAACGAGCCCGCCTTCATGCGGGTGACCCTGCTGACCAGGCCGGACGGCGGCAGCACGGTCCTGCTCGGGCTGGCCCATCCCGACCGTCCCCAGTCGCGCGCCGAGATCGAGGGCCTCATGTGGGGAGCCCGCTGACCCCACCGTCGTTCCCGCCGCCGTTGCTCCAGCCACCCCGCCCGCCCGCACCGCGCGCCACCGGAGCCTGATGCCCTCGCACCCCGCACCCCCGCGCGCCGCGCCACTCTCGCCCGCGGCACCTCGCCCGCCGCGCCTCCCGCCTCGTGCGGCCTCCTGCGCCTCTGCGGAGCGGGGCGCCTATGGGCCCGGCTGCCCTGCACACCACGCCATTCGCGCCTCGCGTGCCCCTGGCGTATTGCGGTGCTCCGGTCCTGGGGTCGTGCGTCCACTATGTCGGGAAATAGCGCCTGCTATCTCTTCTTGAATCCTCTCCGTTGATATGGGCGTTGAATCGGGACAGTATGCGATATGGCGGCCTGCTTCTTTGTCGCGTACGTCCGATCGAATGTGCATATCGGTGAGTTAGTGGTTTCTCCGGTGCTCGATCCCGCGATAGCGGGAGATCGCGGCATTTTCGGTGCGGCTTTGAGATAGGCGGAGCATCTGTTTGCCGGTATCCGATAAGTGGCTCGCTGCCCACGTTTCCCCGGACAGGTATCTTCGATGTCGCATCGCACGAAAACGCGGTGACCCGGAAACACCAATTCTCACCATGGGGGGGAAATCAAATTGATTTCTCGTAGGAGCAGCTCGGCCTCTGGTTCGCGTGGCGCCGGTCGCCTGCTGGCGCGGGCCGCCGCAGTGGCCGTGACGTGCGCATCTGTGGGGCTGTCGGGTGCGGTCGCGGCGAGCGCAGCACCGACGAAGACCACCCCGGCCACGCAGGCAGCGACTCCGCAGGGCGGAGGGGAGAAGCAGAAGTTCATCCCCTTCCCGAGGCTGGACGCTACGAATATCATCACCGACTTCACGTTCGCCGCCGGTGACACGACCATCTCCCCGACCGCCTCTCGGACTTTCACCGGGTCGGCGCGCCGGGGTCACGTCTTCGTCAACGACGGCAACGCCTGGACGGACGTCACACCGGTCTTCGGCAGCAGCGGCTTCTTCTATGACATCGCTCTGGCTCCGAGCACCAGCACGGCGGTCCCGGCCGGGGCCACGGGGGTCACGCTCCCCGGCACCGGTGCTCCTGCGGGCCTGGTGAGGGTGACGGTGCGTCGGGCGGACGGGGCGATCCTCCGTTCCGACTGCACGGTCAGCAGCCTCAGCGGCGGTGGGACGCTCGGCACCTTCCTGCCGCTGTCCACGGCCAACTGCACGGCGCCGACGACGCTGTAACGGCCGGTCCTGGCAGATAGCACTCAGGGCGGACAGCCGCGGAGCCCGACGGGCTCCCGGGGCTGTCCGCCCTCGTGCGTCAAGGCGCCGGCTGGACACGGCCATCGCGGGAGCATCTTCCCGTCGATGGACGAACGCGGCGGCCACGGGAAAGCAGGCCGGGGCCGTGGCGGGTGGAAGCGGCCGGGGCGGCGCACCTGCGGCATCGCGCCGGCCCCGATGTGCTCGACTGTGCTCGACGCCACACCCGGTGAATTCCGGCCAGGCTGCGCGTGCTCGGCGCGTTCTGTCGGTCCGGCGGGCTAGTCTGAATCCACTGTGAGGGAGCGAACCGATAGAGACACCAGTGTTCCGATGAGTTCGGGGAGGCGTCGTTGAGCGTTTCGGCCGCGTCCCACCTCTCCCCGTCCTACCCCGACAGAGCCGCCTGGGGCACCGCCCCGAAGCTGCGCGCATGGCAGCAGCAGGCCTACGACCTCTACTTCAGCCGCGAGCCGCGCGACTTCCTGACCGTCGCCACACCCGGCGCCGGCAAGACGACGTACGCGCTGCGGATCGCCAGCGAGCTGCTCAGCCGCGGGATCGTGCGCGCCATCACGATCGTCACCCCCACCGAGCACCTCAAGCGGCAGTGGGCCGACGCCGCGGCCCGGGTCGGGATCAGCATCGACCCCGAGTTCAAGAACAGCCAGGGCGCCACCTCGCGCGACTACATCGGGGTCGCGGTCACCTACGCGCAGATCGCCATGCACCCGGCGCTGCACCGGGCCCGCACCGAGGCGCGCAAGACGCTGGTGATCTTCGACGAGATCCACCACGCCGGCGACGCGAAATCGTGGGGCGACGGCATCCGCGAGGCGTTCGAGCCCGCGACCAGGCGACTCGGGCTGACCGGCACGCCGTTCCGGTCCGATGACAGCCCGATCCCGTTCGTCACCTACGTGGAGGACGGCGAGGGGGCGATGCGGAGCGTCTCCGACTACTCCTACGGCTACGGCCCGGCCCTGGCCGACGGAGTCGTCCGGCCCGTCATCTTCCTCGCGTACTCGGGAGAGATGAAGTGGCGCACGCGCGCGGGCGACGAGATCGCCGCCACGCTCGGCACGCCGCTGACCAAGGACCAGCTTTCGCAGGCGTGGCGGGCTGCCCTCGACCCGAAGGGCGACTGGATCCGCCAGGTCATCCACGCGGCCGACCGGCGCCTGACCGAGGTGCGCCGGGGCGTCCCCGACGCGGGCGGGCTGGTCATCGCCTCCGACCACGAGGCGGCCCGCGCCTACGCCCGGCACATCCGCACGGTGACCGGGGAGGGCGCCGAGGTCGTGCTCTCCGACGACCCGGGCGCGTCCAAGAAGATCAAGGACTTCGCCACCTCCGACCGGCGCTGGCTGGTCGCGGTCCGGATGGTCTCCGAGGGTGTCGACATTCCCCGGCTGTGCGTCGGGGTCTACGCCACGAGCACCTCGACCCCGCTGTTCTTCGCGCAGGCCGTCGGGCGTTTCGTTCGTGCCCGCAAACGTGGCGAGACCGCGTCGGTCTTCCTTCCCTCGGTGCCCGTCCTCATGGGCCTGGCGGGCGAGATGGAGGAAGAGCGCGACCACGTGCTGGGCCGCCGCCGCGACGAGGACGGCCTCGACGACCTGCTGCTTGAGCAGGCCCAGCAGGAGAAGAAGCAGCCCGACGCGCTCGGCGACGAGCTGCCCTTCCAGACGCTGGAGGCGTCCGCGACCTTCGACAGGGTGCTGTTCGACGGCGGCGAGTTCGGCACCGCCGCCGCGCCCGGCTCCCCGGAGGAGGAGGACTTCATCGGCCTGCCCGGCCTGCTGGAGCCCGACCAGGTGGCCTCACTGCTGCGCAAGCGCCAGGCCGACCAGCAGGCGGCCAAGCGTAGGACCAAGAAGAGCGAGGAGCAGGCGCCCGCCCTCGCGCCGCACGAGCAGCTCGCCGAGCTCCGCAAGGAGCTGAACGGCCTGGTGGGCGCGTGGAACCACCGCACGGGCCAGCCGCACGGCGTCATCCACGCCGAGCTGCGTCGCGCCTGTGGCGGCCCCGCCATCGCCCAGGCCACCGCCGAACAGGTCCGCGAGCGCATCGCGATGATCCGCAAGTGGGCCACCCAGCGCAGGTGACCTCGCGGTCATTCCATCGGGGCCGTACGGCTATGCGCGTGGTCCAGCGCGCCGGACCGGGCGACGCGTCGCGCCTCTGGTCGCCGTCGAGCACGACCTGCGGCTCGTGCACGCGCGCCTCCGGCGGCAGCAGCCAGAGTGCGCCGAAGAGTCGTTCGGTGTCTGCTGACGGCCTGCCGCCCGACGGGTGACGGACCGCGGCTCGCCGGTCCCCTGCGGGGCGGCGAACCGCGGTGCCGTCGCGCCGGCTACCCGGGGCGGGCCAGGAGGACCTGCGGCAAGCCGTTCCGGGCACTGCCTGGGCCCCTCCCCGGGCTCCGGATTCCGGGCCGGGTCGATCAGGCGGACGCCTCCGCTCCGCCGTCCTCGGCATCCTCCACGCGCCGAGGGGCCGGTCGGTCGGCGAAGTTTCTCATCCGGATCTGGGCGTACACATCTTCCAGCCGGGTCAGGACCGAGTTGAACATCGTCTTGTTCATGTCGGTCATCCTGCGGAGGTGGTCGGCCATGCCGTCGACCTGTTCCGTCAGTGTGGTCACCTGGCCGCTCATCGCGTCGACCCGGGTGGTGAGGCCGTCGACGCGGCCGGTCAGGGCCTCGACCTGACCGGTGAGCCCGTCGACACGAGCGGTGAGCACGTTCACCTGCCCGGTGAGGGTGTCGACGCGGTTGGTGAGTGTGTCCACGCGTGTGGTGAGGCCGTCCACGCGGCCGGTCAGGACCTCGACGTGTCCTCCGAGGGTTTCGACCTCTACGGTGAGGGTGTCCACCCGGCAGGTCAGGGTGTCGACCCGATTGCTGAGTTCGTCGATGCGCCCATCCATGCGGGCGATCGCGGTGTCGATGTGGTCGAATCGGACAGTAGCGACGGTCATCTGCCTGTTGAGAACGCTGACGTCGGCTCTGGTCTCCTCGGCGATGTGCTCGACCCGCACCAGGCGATCGCTTATCGCATCGATTTTTCCCCAATTCGGCTGCAGCGCGTCGTACGCGTGTGCTGCAGCCTGCTTGAAGCAATCGACGCCCAGTTTTTCCACTTCGTCCTCCAGGCGCTTGACGCGTTCGCTGAGGGTCTTCACGTTCAGTGCTCCGATGCTGCTCGCAGCGTAGCCGGGGCTTCGCTGGGGGAAACAAGAGCGCTGTGCGTGCGCGGAGGTAATTGCTATCAGCTCGGAGGTCGCCGGAATGGGAATGTTCACGGCGGATTTTGCGGGTCCGTCGGCGGGGTGGGGATTTTTCGCTACCGGTGTGATGAATATTCACCCGGCTCCGCGTGCTCTGTGCGTCGTGTCCTCATTTCCCGCGATTTATGAACGGCTCGTTTCCACTCGCGTGGCGGCGCTATGAGGTGCGGGAGCGCAGCGGGATCTTGTCGCCGGTGTGGCCGTTGATCGCCACGTAACGCCGGTGGTTCCGGGTGACCGAGCTGAGCCGGAGGCTGAGGGAGGCTATGCCCTGCTCCACGCGTACGGGGACGTTGTGCGCTCCCTCGTGCTGCCGCGCCTCGGCGCCCTCCTGCACCCAGATGCGCAGCCGGCGTCCGGCCTGGTGGACGGCCACCGTCGCCGTGTCGCACTGTGCGGGAGACGCGGGCCAGAACACCGTGAGGCCGTGCAGGACCCTGCCGCGGAACGACAGCCGTACGGCCTGGGGGTCGGGGACGCGGGGATCGCAGGCGGGCGAGTGGCCGGGTTCGGGGGACGGAGTCGCGGCCGCCACCACGCTGGGGGACGGCGTCGGCCGGGCTTCGGCGCGCGGGTCGCGTACGGCGACCGTCTGGGCGGGGACCCGGGCGGGCTCCTGGGCGAACCCCACGGTCATCGTGATCGCCTGCAGGGCCGCGAGCGTCAGCGCGCCCGTGGCGCGGCGCACGCCCTTGTGGCCGCGCCCGAAGAGCAGCCAGATGCAGACCGGGGTCAGGACGAGCCAGCTGAGGCCGAGCAGGAACGCGAACATCGGGGCCGCCAATCCACGAAGGGGTCGTCGCTCTAGGTAATACACCCGTGACGCTTCGTGGTGAAGCCATTGATGTCCTGCGCGTGTCCCGGCCGCACGGCTCGGCGGTGTCGCGGATCAGGCGCGGATCGGGAGCGGGTCAGGAGCGGGTCAGGAGCGGAGGACGGGCTCTCCGACGAGCTCGACTCCGGCCTCGGCGAGGCGGGCGAGCGCCGCCTCGGTCGTCTCCCGGGCCACGCCCGCCGTCAGATCCAGCAGCACCCGTACGGCGAAGCCCTCGGCCGCAGCGTCGAGGGCGGTGGCCCGCACGCAGTGGTCGGTGGCGATGCCGACGATGTCGACGGCCTCGACGCCGCGGTCGCGCAGCCACTGGGCCAGGCCGACGCCGTCGGCGTTGGTTCCCTCGAACCCGCTGTAGGCGGCCTGTCGCGCGCCCTTGCTGAAGACCTCCTCGATCTTGGAGGTGTCGAAGGCCGGGTGGAAGTCCGCGCCGGGCGTGCCGGCCACGCAGTGCGGCGGCCAGGAGTCCACGAAGTCGGGCTCGTCCGCGAAATGGGCGCCGGGATCGACGTGGTAGTCGCGGGTGGCGACCACGTGGTCGTACGGGTGCTCCTGGATGTGGCGGCTGATCGCGGCGGCCACCTCGGAGCCGCCGCCGACCGGCAGGCTGCCGCCCTCGCAGAAGTCGTTCTGCACGTCCACGACGACGAGCGCGGTCTTCATGGGGTCACCTCACAGTGGCGATCACGGAGGACCGGCGTCGTCCTCATGCGCCGGTCCCCCGCGATCACTTGAAGATAGTAGGGACTGCGGGGTCTCCGGGGGAGAGGCTGCACGCTTCCAGTGGCAACTCGGACAAAGTCGCCCGGTGGCGGTCGCGGGCGGCCGTCAGGGGTTCGCGGCCGACGATCTCGCCGTCCCGGACGAGTTCGGCCAGCAGGGGGCGGTCGTCCGTCTCCACCGGTTCGCGGGTGACGATCTCGGCGGTCGCGGTGCCGTCGACGGTCCTGCGGTAGGCCCACTTGCGCCCGCCGATGCTCGGCTTGCCGACGGACGCCTTGGCGACCGGCTGGAGCCTGCCCGCGTGGTCCTCCCGGGCGACGAGCTTGTAGACGAGGCTCGCCGTCGGATGGCCGGAGCCCGTGGACAGGGCGGTGCCGACGCCGTAGGCGTCCACCGGCGCAGCGGCCAGCGCCGCGATCGCGAACTCGTCCAGGTCGCTGGTGACGACGATCCGCGTGCGGTTCGCGCCCAGCTCGTCGAGCAGGCGGCGCACCTCCACCGCGACCACCGCGAGGTCGCCGGAGTCGATGCGCACCGCGCCGAGATCCGGCCCGGCCAGCTCCACCGCGGTCCGTACGGCCTTCGCCACGTCGTAGGTGTCCACGAGCAGGGTGGTGCCGAGACCGAGGGAGTCGAGCTGTGCCCGGAAGGCGTCCTCCTCCGAGTCGTGGAGCAGGGTGAACGCGTGGGCGGCGGTGCCGGCGGTCGGCACGCCGTAAAGACGGCCGGCCATGAGGTTGGAGGTGGAGGCGAAGCCGCACAGGTAGGCGGCCCTGGCGGCGGCGACCGCGGCGTGTTCGTGGGTGCGGCGCGAGCCCATCTCGATCAGCGGCCGGTCGCCGGCCGCCTGGGCCATCCGCGAGGCGGCCGCCGCGATCGCGCAGTCGTGGTTGAGGATCGACAGCGCCACGGTCTCCAGCAGCACGGCCTCGGCGAACGTCCCCTCCACGACCATGATCGGAGAGCCGGGGAAGAACGCCTCGCCCTCGCTATAGCCGTACACGTCGCCGGAGAAGCGGTAGCCCGCGAGGAACTCGCCGGTCGGCTCGTCCACGATCCCGGAGGAGCACAGGAACTCGATGTCCCGCTCCTCGAAGCGGAAGGCCTCGAGCGCGTCGAGGAACCGCCCGGTGCCGGCCACCACCCCGTAGCGCCGTCCTCCGGGCAGCCGCCGGGCGAACACCTCGAAGACCACCCGCCGATGCGCCGCACCGCTGGCGAGTGCGGCCTGGAGCATCGTCAGTTCGTAGCGGTCGGTCAGCAGGGCCGTGCCCGTGGTCGTGCGCACGTGTCGAAGACTACGACGGTCGTGGTGCAGGATGGGTACGTGGGTAGCACAGCTCCAACCGAGGTCGAGCGTCCGTCGTCGGACGTGCGCCCCGATCTGCCGTGGCTCACGATCGTGTGGAACGACCCGGTCAACCTGATGTCGTACGTCACGTACGTCTTCCAGACCGTGTTCGGCTATCCCCGGCAGAAGGCCGAGAAGCTGATGATGGACGTCCACCACAAGGGCAAGGCCGTCGTCGCCAGCGGCACCCGGGAGGAGATGGAGCGGGACGTGCAGATTCTCCACTCCTACGGGCTGTGGGCGACCGTCCAGCAGGACAAGTGATGAGCACGGGATTCCAGGCGACGCGCGACGGGGTGGCCGTCCAGCTCGACGCGGGCGAGGTGTCGATCCTGCGCTCGCTGGTGTCGCAGGTGCTCGGCCTGGTCGAGCCGGGGGCCACCGGCGACGACCCGCTGGAACGCGCCCTGGGCATCGGATCGGCTGCTCCGCCCGCCGACCCCGTGCTCGCGCGGCTGTTCCCCTCGGCGTACTCGGACGACGAGGACGCGGCGCAGGAGTTCCGGCGCTACACCGAGGCGACGCTGCGCGACGCCAAGCGGGCCGACGCGACCACGCTGCTGGAGACCGCGGAGCCGGGGCTGCTGACGCTGACCGCCGAGCAGGGGCAGGCGTGGCTGCGGGCGCTCAACGACGTCCGTCTCGCGCTCGGCGTGCGGCTGGAGGTCACCGAGGAGGTCCACGAGGAGATCGCCTCGATGTCCGAGGACGACCCCCGCTATCCGGCGTACGTGACCTACGACTGGCTGACCTACCTGCAGGACACCCTTGTCAGGGCGCTTTGGTAGGTTTCGCAGCATGCTGACGATCTCAAGCGAGCTGGTCGACAAGATCGTGGCCCATGCCCGGGCCGACCACCCCGACGAGGCGTGCGGTGTCGTGGCCGGGCCCGCCGGATCCGACCGTCCCGAGCGGTTCGTCCCCATGGAGAACGCCGAGCGCTCGCCGACGTTCTACCGGTTCGACTCGATGGAGCAGTTCCGTGTGTGGCGGGAGATGGACGACCGCGACGAGGTGCCTGTCGTGATCTACCACTCCCACACCGCCACCGAGGCGTACCCGTCGCGTACGGACATCAGCTACGCCTCCGAGCCCGACGCCCACTATGTGCTGGTGTCGACCGCCTCCGAGGAGGAGACGCCCTTCCGGTCCTACCGGATCGTGGACGGCGTCGTGACCGAGGAGGAAGTCAAGATCGTAGAGTCGTACGGTTAAACTTGAACCATGGCTAACGATGACGCTCGTCCTGTGTCGTCACCGGCTGTCCTGTCGCGCCGGGTGCGCCCGGAATCTCCTGTTCAGGCGTTCCTCTTCGCGCACACGCCGTCTGTCGTCGTCTACGACTGTCGCTGAACCCGGCCGCCCACGCGGCGTCGGGGGAAGAAGGCCGCTGGAATCGCCGTCCTCCTGTCCATGTTCAGAGCAGGAGGACGCCCCACCATAACGACGACCACTGATCAAGGAGATTGAGCCGACATGGCCATCGAGGTCCGCATTCCTACGATCCTCCGCAGCTACACCGATGGCGCCAAGGCGGTCAACGCCAAGGGAGCGACCCTCGAAGAGCTGATCGGCGACCTGGAGTCGCGCCACCCCGGCCTGAAGGACCGGCTGGTGGACGAGACCGGGCTGCGCCGCTTCGTCAACGTCTACCTCAACGACGAGGACGTACGCTTCCTCGGTGGGCTCGGCACCCCTGTCGCCGACGGCGACACCGTGACCGTGCTCCCGGCCGTCGCGGGTGGAGCGCGCTAGATGCGCTTCGACTCGTTGATCGACTCGGTCGGGCGCACCCCGCTGGTGGGCCTGCCCCGGCTTTCGCCGTCTCCCGACGTACGGATCTGGGCGAAGCTGGAGGACCGCAACCCGACCGGGTCGGTCAAGGACCGGCCGGCGCTGTGGATGATCGAGCAGGCCGAGAAGGACGGGCTGCTCACGCCGGGCTGCACGATCCTGGAGCCGACCTCCGGCAACACCGGCATCTCGCTGGCGATGTCGGCCCGGCTCAAGGGCTACAAGCTGATCTGCGTCATGCCGGAGAACACCTCCGAGGAGCGCCGCCAGCTCCTGCGCATGTGGGGCGCCGAGATCATCTCTTCGCCGGCCGCGGGCGGCTCCAACGAGGCCGTGCGGGTGGCCAAGGGCCTCGCGGCCGAGCACCCCGACTGGGTGATGCTCTACCAGTACGGCAACCCGGCCAACTGGCGCTCCCACTACGAGTCGACCGGGCCGGAGATCCTCGCTGACCTGCCGACCGTGACCCACTTCGTCGCGGGGCTCGGCACGACCGGCACGCTCATGGGCGTCGGCCGCTACCTGCGCGAGCACGTGCCGGACGTGAAGATCGTGGCCGCCGAGCCGCGATATGGCGAGCTGGTCTACGGCCTGCGCAACGTGGACGAGGGCTTCGTGCCCGAGCTGTACGACGCGTCCGTGCTGACCACGCGCTACTCGGTGACCTCGGCCGACGCGCTGCGCCGTACGCGTGAGCTGCTGGCGGCGGAGGGCATCTTCGCGGGCATCTCGACGGGCTGCGCCCTGCACGCCGCCATCGGCATGGCCCGCAAGGCCGTACAGGCGGGCGAGCGGGCCGACATCGTGTTCATCGTGGCCGACGGCGGCTGGAAATACCTGTCCACCGGCGCGTACGAGGGAACCCTCGACGAGGCGGAGGACCGGCTCGAAGGCCAGCTCTGGGCCTGATCACCGTCGGACGCCGACCGGCTCACCCCGCCCGCTCCGGCATGGGTGGGCCGGAGATCCGGTTCGGACGGGATGAGCCGGAGTATGGGGTGAGCCGGAGTATCGGGGTGAGCCGGAGTATCGGGGTGAGCCGGAGTATGGGGTTCAGTCGAACACGACCCGGAGGGTGAAGGTCGAGCCGTCCTCGCCGTGGGTGCCGCTCAGGCCGACCGCCCGCAGCTTCTCCACGTCGGCGCGCTCCTGGTCGTTCAGTCCGCGCAGGTAGAGCTTCTCCAGCCGGTTCAGGTCGGCGTACACGGCGTAGGTGGCGTTCGCGGCGTCCGGGACGGCCAGGCGGAAGGTCTCGCTCTCACCGAGCGTGCCGCCGCCGTTGAGCGCGTCGGCGTACTCCTGGGTGCTCGCGATCACGAACCGCCCGTCGCCCTCCGCGGTGGCGGTGTCGGCGGACCTCTCCATGCCGTTCAGATGGGCCCTGAGCCGGTCGACCACCTCGCGTGCCTTGGCGGTGTCCGTCGTGACCACGGCGCCGGCCCTGGGCAGCGCGCCGTCGAGGTCCTGCTCGTCCAGGGCGAGCGTGAACGTGCGGCCGAGCAGCGTCGCGAGGTCGTCCGGCAGGGACAGGCCATATTGCGCCCGCGCCTCGTCGAGGGCCTGCCTGACCATGGCGCCGCCCTGGTCGCTCGCCGCCTGCTCGATGGACGGCCACTGCTCGCGCAGCAGGTCGCCCAGGCCGGAGACCGAGGCCGCCGCGACCGTGGAGGCGGGCAGCTCGCCGATGTTCACCGGTTCGGGCCTGCCCCGCATGGCCGTGCCGCCGCGGGTGATCCCGGCCAGCTCGGCGTAGTCCCCGGAGAACCGGAGGGCGCCGGCGAACCGCATGCCCTTGATCTGCTCCAGCACGGGCGTCGCCGCGACCTCGCTCCAGCCGGCGTCGGCGACCTTCTCCACGTCCATCCAGAACGACAGCACGCCCTGCTCGCCCAGCGCGCCGAGGTCGGCGGCGAAGTGCGGATCACCGGACAGCGGCGCCGCCTTGACGTACTCGTCGGCCAGCTTCTGGCTCGTCGCGATGACGGCGTACCCGTCGCGGAACGCCAGGCCGCCCTTGCTGCCGAGGCCCAGCTTGGCGATGCCGGCCCGGGCCGCCGCCTCGTCCTTCACCTGTACGGCGAGCGCCCCGACGGGGTCGCCGCCGCCGTCCCCGGGGAGCACGGCGAGGCCGACGCGGTCGCCGAGCCAGGGTTCGACGTCTCTGGCGTAGTCGATCTTCGACAGCTCGGGGTCGTCCTTCTGCAGCGCGGTGACCAGGGCCTCGCGGGGGTCGTCCCCGCCGAAGGCGTCGCGGGTGGCGGAGAACTTGCGGGCGATGCCGAACAACGCGAGCTTCTGCCCGGCCGACGGGTCGAGGTCGAGCCGCACGTAGGCCATCGCGTTCGCGGGCAGCACGTCCTGCGGCTGCGTGCCGCCGCCGCTGAGCTTCGATGCGGCCCACACGCCGCCGCCGGCGACCACCCCGACGAGCACGGCGGCCACCAGCGCGATGATCCAGCCGCGTCCCCGCCTGCCCTGTCCGGGAGGCGGCGCGGGCGGGCCGACCACGGTGGCGAAGCCGATCTCCTCGGGCTCCGTCCAGGACGGCAGCCGCACGGTGTGCGCCTCGCTCGCGGCGGCGCGGGGAATGCGATAGGCGACGGTGCGGTCGAGGTCGGGCTCGTCGCCCGGCCGCCACGGGCCCGGGGGGTTGGGGGAGGAGGACATCGGGGCTCACTCACAGGCGTCGTCGTCAGGTACGCCGTGAAGGTAGGCGCGGCCGGTAGCGGTGCGCTTGCAGCCCACTTGACCGCGAGCCCGCCGCGGCCAGGCCAGGTGGGCCCGGCGATGCGTGCCGCCGTGCCCGAGCCGCCGCGCCCCGGCCCGGCCAGCCTGTCGAGCGAGGCCGACCGCGCCCGAGCCCACCGGCCCGCGATGCAAGCCGGCCGCGCCCGAGCCGCCGCGCGCTGGCCCGCGATGCGAGCCCGCCGTGCGGAGCCGGCCACGCGAGCCGCGCGCCCGGCCCTGCGCGCCCGGCCCGTTCGCGTGAGCAGGCTCACGCGAGTGAGCCGTGGGATCCGCCGGAGTGCCACGCTACAGTAATGAGCAGAACATTATTCGGTAGAGCGGCGAGGGGTGCATGACCAAGTTCGACGAGGCGACGCAGGCCATCCGGGTCGACGACACCACTTACGACGTGTGTCTCGACGACGGATACTCCATCGGAGGGCCGCTCAACGGCGGCTATCTCATGGCCACGATGCTGCGCGCCGTGGTGGACGCCTCGCCGCACGCGCACCCGATTTCGACGAGCGCCCAGTTCCTTCGCGTGGCCAGGCCGGGCCCGGCCCGGGTGCTGCTCGAACCGCTCAAGACGGGCCGTACGGCGACGATGACCCGGGCGCGGCTCGTCCAGGACGGCGAGTCGTTCATCGAGATGCTCGTCACGACCGCCACGCTCAACGAGGAGGCGGCCCCCGACTGGGCGGACGGCCCGTCGGCCGTCATGCCGGACCTGGCCGACTGTGTGCGCCTGCCCCAGCCCAAGCCCGAGTCGAACATGAACCTCAGCGCCCGGATGGAGCTCGCCTTCGACCCGCCCACGATCGGCTGGCTCACCGGCGCGCCGACCGGACGGCCCGAGTCGCGGGCGTACTTCCGGCTGGTGGAGCCGCAGGACCCCGACCCGTACGTGCTGGCGCTGGCGGTGGACGCGCTGCCGCCGGTCGTGTTCTCGGCGGGGGCGCGGGGCTGGGCCCCGACGGTGGAGCTGACCTGGCACCTGCGGGCCCTGCCCGCGCCGGGGTGGCTGACCCTGATCGGCGGCGGACGCCTGATCAGCGACGGCTGGTTCGACGAGGAGGTCGAGGTGTGGGACTCGGCGGGCCGGCTCGTCGCCCAGTCGCGCCAGATCGCGCGCCTGGGCCGGGGCTAGACCGTACGTCACCGCCGCCCGGCGCGCGATGTGAGCATTCTTACCGTCTGCGGCGGGGATCAGTCCCCTAACCTTGGGAAGCGTGCCGGAGGACAACACCCGGGCGATCGGGATCTTTGACAGCGGGGTGGGCGGCCTGACCGTCGCCCGGGCGATCATCGACCAGCTGCCCCATGAATCGATCTTCTACGTGGCCGACACGGCCCACCAGCCGTACGGACCCAAGAGCATCGCCGAGCTCCGCGCATACGCGCTGGAGGTCATGGACCACCTGGTAGAGCACGACGTGAAGATGCTGGTCATCGCGTGCAACAGCGCCAGCTCGGCCGTGCTCAGGGACGCCAGGGAGCGCTACGACGTCCCGGTCGTCGAGGTGATCCAGCCCGCCACCCGGCGGGCAGTGCGGGCCACGAGGAACGGCAGGGTCGGTGTGATCGCCACCCGGGCCACGATCGAGTCGATGGCCTACCACGACGCCTTCGCCGCCGCCCCCGACGTCGAGCTGGTCGCGGTGGCCGCGCCCCTGCTCGTGGAGTTCGTCGAACGGGGCGAGACGATGAGCGAGGAGCTGATCGAGGTGGTCACGGGCTATCTCAAGCCGATCCAGGACGCGGGGTGCGACACGCTGATCCTCGGCTGCACGCACTATCCGCTGCTCACCGGAGCCCTGTCGTACGTCGCAGGGGACGGGGTCACGCTGGTGTCCAGCGCCGAGGAGACGGCCAAGGACGTCTACCGCGTCCTGCACGACCGCGGGCTGTCCAACGGCGCGGGCGAGCCGCGGCACCGCTTCCGCGCGACCGGCGACACCGAGCTGTTCGAACGGCTCGGGCAGCGCTTCCTCGGTCCCGAGCTCCAGTCGGTGGAGCGGACCGCCTCCGGCATCGGCGACGTCAGCGGCGTAGGGAGTTCGCGATGAAGTTGACGATCATCGGGTGCTCGGGCAGCTTCCCCGGCCCCGACAGTCCGGCCTCCTGCTACCTCTTCGAGGCCGAGGGCTTCCGGCTGCTGATGGACTTCGGCAACGGCTCGCTGGGCCCGCTCCAGCGGCACGCCGGGCTCTACGACGTCGACGCCATCCTCCTGTCCCATCTGCACGCCGACCACTGCCTCGACCTGTGCGCCTATCACGTCGTGCGCACCTACACCCCCGACGGCCCCCTGCCCAAGGTGCCCGTGCACGCCCCCGCGGGCGCCTCCAAGCGGCTCAACGCGGCGTACGCGATGCCGGACGAGCCCGTGCTTGAGACCTCCTTCGACTTCGTGCGGCTGTCGCCCGGCACCCGGCACGTCGGCCCGTTCGAGGTGACGGCGGCCCCGATGAACCACCCCGTGGAGACCTACGGCTTCCGCGTCACCCACCAGGGCCGCTCCGTCGCCTACTCGGCCGACACCGGCGAGTCGGCCGAGCTGGTCAAGCTGGCCCACGAGGCCGACGTGCTGCTGTGCGAGGCGTCCTTCCTCGATCAGCCGGGCCTGACCCCCGGCCTGCATTTGAGCGGCAGGCAGGCGGCCGAGCACGCCGCCCGCGCCGAGGCCGGCGCGCTCGTCCTCACCCATCTCGTCCCGTGGTACGACAAGTCGCGCATTCTGGAGGACGCCTCGCGGGGCGGCTTCGCCGGGCCGATGGAGTTGGCACGGAGCGGGGCCGTGTATGACCTAGGGTGACCCGTATGGCTCGTTCATACGGTCGTCGTTCCGACCAGCTTCGCCCCGTGACCATCACCCGGAACTGGCTCGCCCACGCGGAGGGTTCCGTACTGGTGGAGTTCGGCGGCACCAAGGTGTTGTGCGCCGCGACGGTGGAAAGCGGCGTGCCCCGCTGGCGCAAGGGCAGCGGTCTCGGCTGGGTGACGGCCGAATACGCCATGCTGCCCCGGTCGACGAACACCCGCAACGACCGCGAGTCGGTCCGCGGCAAGATCGGCGGGCGCACCCACGAGATCTCCCGCCTGATCGGCAGGTCCCTGCGGGCCTGCGTCGACTACAAGGCCCTGGGGGAGAACTCCGTCGTGCTCGACTGCGACGTGCTGCAGGCCGACGGCGGCACCCGCACCGCCGCCATCACCGGAGCGTACGTCGCCCTCGCCGACGCGATCGCCTGGATGCGGCAGCGCCGGATGTGCCCCGGCGACCCCCTGGTCAACTCGGTCGCCGCGGTCTCCGTCGGCGTCGTCGGCACCGAGCCGATGCTCGACCTCGACTACAGCGAGGACGTCAAGGCCGAGACCGACATGAACGTGGTGATGACCGGCAGGGGCGACTTCGTCGAGGTGCAGGGAACCGCCGAGGGCACGCCGTTCGACCGGACGGCGCTCAACGGCCTGCTCGACCTCGCCGCGGCCGGCTGCGCGGAGCTCACCCGCCTGCAGGCCGAGGCCCTCGCCTGATCCACGGGAGATCGACAGCATGAACAAGGTGATCCTCGCCACCCGGAACACCGGGAAGATCGTGGAGCTGCGCCGGATCCTCGCCGACGCCGGTGTGCCGGTCGAGCTCGTCGGCCTCGAGGGGTTCCCGCACATCGGCGACGTGGCCGAGACCGGGCTCACGTTCGCGGAGAACGCGCTGCTCAAGGCCCACGCGATCGCCTCCGCCAGCGGCCTGCCCGCCATCGCGGACGACTCCGGCCTGTGCGTCGACGCGCTGAACGGCATGCCGGGCATCTTCTCCGCCCGCTGGTCGGGGCGTCACGGCGACGACGACGCCAACCTCGACCTGCTGCTCGCGCAGATCGCCGACGTGCCGGACGGCCGCCGCCAGGCCCACTTCGCGTGCTCGGCCGCGCTCGCGCTGCCGACGGGGGAGGAGCACGTGGTGGAGGGGGCCGTGCACGGCCATCTCATCCGCGAGCGGCGCGGCACCGGCGGCTTCGGCTACGACCCGATCTTCGTGCCGGACGGCGACACCCGTACGACCGCCGAGATGACGGCCGAGGAGAAGGACGCGATCAGCCACCGCGGCAAGGCGTTCCGGGCCATCGCCCCGGTGATCGCCCAGGTGGTCTCGTAACACCTCTCGTAATCACGTCGTAAGACCCGGGCGGGCGGACGGGCGTAGCGTTCAGGATGTGAACGCAGCAGGCACCCGCATGCCCGCCTGGGCGGCCGCGCTGACCGGCCTCGTCGCCGGCGCGGTGGCGCTCGGGGTGGCCCAGATCGTCGCCGGTCTGATCGATCCCGGCGCCGCGCCGGTCGTCGCCGTGGGCGGCGCGATGATCGACTCCACGCCCGCCGGTCTCAAGGAATGGGCGATCAGCACCTTCGGCTCCAACGACAAGCCGGTCCTGCTCGGCGGCATCGTCGTCGTGCTCGCCCTCGTCGCCGCGGGTCTCGGCCTGCTCGCCCGCCGCAGGACGGCGTACGGCACGCTGGGCCTGGCCGTGTTCGGCCTCGTCGGCGCCGCCGCGGCGCTGTCCCGGCCGGACGCCGGGGTGGCGCACGTCCTGCCCTCGCTCATCGGCGCCGCGGCCGGCGCGTGGACACTGCCGCGCCTGAAGCGCCGCGCCCTGAGCAGCGGCGAGGAGGACTATGTCGCCGCAAGCCGGGCCGCCGACCGCGCCGCGCCCGCCAGGGTCCTGACGGCGCCCGCACCGGCAGAGCGCACGGAGGCATCGGGCACGGCGGCATCGGGCACGGCGGCATCGGGCACGGAGGCAGCGGGCACGGAGGCAGCGGGCACGGCGGTAGAGGGCGCGGCGGCAGCGGGCACGGCGGTAGAGGGCGCGTGGGTCGCGAGCGTGGGCGAGGAGAGCCACGCGGCGGAGACCGGTCTCGCGCCGTCGCCCGGCCGGTCGACGGCACCGTCGCAGGGTCGGTCGGCCGGCCCGGCGCCCGCCATGCCGGCCGTCATGCGGCCGGGCACGGGATCCGGTGCGGGCTCGGGCACGGGATCCGGTGCGGAATCGGACGCCGTGCCGTACGTCTTCGACCGGCGCAGGCTGCTGACCGGGGCGGCCGCGGGGGTCGCGGTGGCGGGCGTCGCCGGGTTCGGCGGATGGCTGCTGAAGGGCTCCAAGGACGCCGAACTGGCCCGCCGCGGCGTGTCCAGGATGCTGCCGCGCGCGGCCCGCCCGGCCGCGCCGATCCCCGCGGGGGCGGACCTGCGCATTCCCGGCCTCTCGCCGTTCGTCACCCCCAACGCGGATTTCTACCGTGTGGACACCGCACTCGTCGTGCCGTCGGTGGACCCGGCCCGATGGACGTTGAAAATCCACGGGCTGGTGGACAGGCCGGTCGAGCTGACCTTCGCCGACCTGCTCAAACGCCCTTTCATGGAAGCGGACGTCACCTTGACCTGCGTGTCCAACGACGTCGGCGGGCCGTACATCGGCAACGCCCGCTGGCTCGGCACCCGGCTCGCCGACGTGCTGCGCGAGGCCGGGATCAGGCGCGATGCCGACATGCTGCTCAGCGTCTCCCAGGACGGCTGGACCTGCGGCACGCCGGTCGACGTGGTCATGGACGGCCGCGACGCGCTGCTCGCCGTCGCCATGAACGGCGAGGTGCTCCCGGAGGCCCACGGCTTCCCGGTCCGCCAGGTCGTGCCCGGACTGTACGGATATGTGTCGGCGACGAAGTGGGTCACCGAGATCAGGGTCACCCGGTTCGACCAGGAGGAGGCCTACTGGACGCCGCGCGGCTGGGCTCCCAAGGGCCCGATCAAGACCCAGTCGAGGATCGACCTGCCCCGTGACGGGGACGACGTCACGGCGGGCCGTACGACCGTGGCGGGCGTCGCCTGGGCCCAGCACCGCGGCATCGACGCGGTGGAGGTCCGGGTGGACGGCGGCGCGTGGCAGCAGGCGAAACTCGCGCAGGTCCCCGGGCCCGACACCTGGCGGCAGTGGTCGCTCGACCTCGACCTGACGCGGGGCCGGCACACGATCTCCGTGCGGGCCACCGACGCGACCGGCTACACCCAGACCTCGGAGGAGGCCCCGCCCGCCCCCGACGGCGCCACCGGCTTGCACACGATCGCCGTCACGGCCCGCTGACCGTCCCGCGCGATCTCCGGCGAGAGCCGGGTACGGGTCGCCGGGCCGGGATCGGCGGCCGGGCCTGAAGTCGGGTCTGGAGTTGGGAAAACCCGCCGTGCCCCGGACGGCCCGCCTCTACCATCGGCACCCTGATGGGCGCGAGGAGGGGGGCCAAGCGCGTGAACCAGGAGAGGGCGCGCCGCCACGCGAGGTGGCGGTTGCCGTCCGGTGTGTACAACCCGGTCGTGTCGGCCGACGGCCGGAGATGGCGGGACTACGAGCAGGCCGCGGAAGCGCCCGCTCCCTCGCTGGAGGACCGGCGTCTGGAGGTACGGCTGGCGGCGTTGCCGCTGGGTGTGGACACCGTGACCTTGCCGGTGGTGCCGGCAGCGAGGAACGGCGAGAACGGGCACCGCGGGGGCCACGGGCTGGGAGCGCTGACCGGGCGGCGCGCGGGGCCGTTAGATCCTCGGGACGCCGTGACCGCCGCGACGCCCGCCGACGCCGGGGCCACCCGGAGCGCTGGGGACCGGGAAGACGCCGGGGATCCCGAGGAGCTCGGGGACTTCGAGGACTTCGAGGACGCACAGGACTCCGAAGACGCACCAGACGCCGGGGACGTCGAGGGCTTCGAGGACGCCGAGGGCTTCCAGGACGCCGAGGGCTTCGAGGACGCCGAGGGGGCGGCCGACGGGGAGGCTGCTCGGGAAGCGGCGGACGAGACGGTGCCTGAGAACAGCGCCGAGGAGACCGATGAGAAGACCGCCCAGCTGATCGCCACGGCACCCGACGGCACGCCGCAGCCCGAGAAAGGAGCGGCAGGGCCCGAGATGGCAGGGGCTGGGGCAACAGGGTCGTGGGCGGCAGGATCCGGTGCGGAGCCCGGCGGGGAACGTTCCGGCTTCGGGGAGCCGAGCGCAGGATTGCCTGGCGTCGGGATGCCCGGCATCGGGATGCCCGGAGCGGAGGAGTCCGCTGCGGGGGAGCCGAATGTGGGCGCGTCCGGTACGGGGGAGCTGAGCGCAGGATTGCCTGGCATCGGTACGTCTGGCATCGGGATGCCCGGAGCGGAGGAGCCCGGCGTGGGGGAGCCTGGCCCTCACGACTCCGGCGACCTGACGCACGTGGTGGAGCGCGTGACCCCCGCGACCGAGACGGACGGCACAGGCACCGGCACCGGCACCGGCACCGGCACCGACGCCGACATCGACTCCGCGTGCGAGTACGAGGACGACGACGTCGAGGACCCGGCCAAGCTCCCGGATCCCCTGGCAAGCGAGAACCACCTTGGGACGGCGGCCGCAGGCACACAGGTTGGCGCAGTGGAACAGGACTGCGCGGCGGAACAGGAGGGTGCGCCGGTAGACGAGGTCACGACGGCCGAGGCGACCCGGACGGCCGTGCCGACCGTGACGTCCCTGACGACTGTGACGGCCATGCCGACCGTCGAGAGCGATCGGCCGCAGGACCCGATGCCCGAGACGGGACACGACGTCGCCGCCCTGGCCGGGCAGGACGAGTGGCTCGTCGAGACCTCGCCTGCGCCGACGCTTCCCATGCAGCCGGGCATGGCCGCCGACGACGGCCCGGAGACGGGCGAACTCGATGATGCCGACGACTTCTGGTCGGCCGTGCTGCGCGACGAGACCGAGCGTGACTGGCTCGACAGCCCGGACCGCCCGCGTCGGCTGGAGGAGACCCGTCCGTACGGCAGGCCCGGCGGCCTGGCCGAGGCGGATCCAGGCGGCCAGGTGAGCCTCATGCAGGCGGTGAGCGGGCGCTTCCCGGACCCGCGAGGCACGTGGATCCGCCTGATCAACGCCGAAGGCCCGACGGAGGACGCGTTCAGGTCCAACAACGCCGTCGACTGCGCGCTGTCGGTCATGTCCACCTGGCACGGTGAGCCTGTCGTGGCGGCGCGCAGGCAGCCGGAGTACGACGGGTCGGGGCGCCCGCTGCTGACCGGGGAGACCGGGGGCGTCGCCCGCGCCGAGGAGTGGCTCGGGCATCGCTTCGAATACGTGGGCCACGGCCGCCGGGCGTACGTGGCGATCGCGCAGCGGCTGATCTTCGGTGGTCACGGTGCCGCCGCCGTCCTCATCACCCGGTGGGCCGGGGGAGGCAGCCACGCGTGGAACGCCGTCAACTGCCGGGGCGAGGTCCTGTGGATCGACGCCCAGCGGGGTCACATGGCCGTGGAGCCGCCGTACGAGGATGTGACGGGGGTCTTCGCGGTGGTGATCGACCGCCAGGGCCGCCGCCTGTGACCACCCTGCCGACGCCTGCGGCCCGTGCGGCGAGCACGGGCCCTGCGGCGGCGACGGCGGTCAGGGACGGCCGTGGAGCGCGTCGTCCGCGTCGAGCCGTTCGATGAAGCCGAGGACCCGGGCGGCGACCCGCTCGGGGAACTCGCCGTTGAGGGCGTGGGAGGCGTCCGGCCACAGCTCGACCGTGCCGTGGGCGAGCAGCCGGCGGGCGCGTTCCGCGGCCCTGCCCGGATTGTGGATGATGCTGCGCCCGGCGATCACGGCGAGGGCCGGCACGCCGACCGCGGCGACCTCCTCGTCCGAGGGGTACGTCGGCGGGGGGAGGAATGCGGCGAACTCCCGCATCCCGGCGGAGATCAGGGCGGCGACCGGCTCGTCGCCGGATATGTCGGCTCCGCCGGAGATCCAGCCCAGCAGCCGCCTGCGCCACGGCTCGGGGAGCGGCCCCACCGCTCCCAGCGAGACGGCGACCGCCTTCCAGGTGATCCGGCCGAACAGGCAGGCGGGATCGAGCAGGCTCAGGGAGGCGACCTTCTCCGGGGCGTGCATGGCGAGCCGGAAGGCGGTCCACCCGCCGATCGACACTCCCAGGAGGTGCGTACGGTCGAGGCCGAGCCCGGCCAGGAGTTCCGCGAGCCACACGCCGTGGTCGGCCGCGCTCGCGAACGGCCTGCTCTGCACCGAGAGGCCGGGCTCGCCGAGCAGGTCGATCGCGTAGACGACGCGGCCGGAGGCGCGGAGGCCGGCGAGGTTCGGCGCCCACATCGGGGTGGACGCGGTGCGTCCCGGCAGCAGGAGGAGCGGCGTTCCGGCATCGGCGCCGTCCGCGCCGAAGCGGTAGGCGCGGACCGTGCCGAAGCCGGTCGGCACATCCCGGACCTCGTCACACGGCGGGAGGCCGGCCATGGCCCGGTCATACGCCCGCCGGTAGCGCGCGTAGGCCGGCGCGTCCCGGAAGTGCCCGAGGCGGCGCCGGCGGAACTGCGCTCCGATGTTGGGCCGCACCTCGTTCACGTACGGATCCTCCGCTCACCTTGGCAGTACGATCGTATTGCATCACTATCACAATACGTTCGTATCGCGAAAGAGGGAGCGGGCCGTGCCGAAGCAGGTCGACCACGCGGCCCGGCGGGAGGAGATCGCCCAGGCCGCGCTGCGGCTGTGCGCGCGAGACGGCCTGGCCGGAGTGACCATAGGGCAGGTGGCACAGGAGGCCGGCGTCTCCAAAGGGCTTGTGCAGCACTACTTCGCCGGGAAGGCCGATCTGCTGCGCGCCAGCGCCCAGGTCCTGAGGGGAGAGATCGAGCGCCAGGTTCGCGATGCCGTACGGGACGCTCACGGCCCTGCGGAAACGCTGCGGTGCGTGCTGCTCGCGATCGTCGAGCTGGGCGTGACAGCCGTGGTCCCGCTGCTCGCCGGGCACGCGTTCCTGAGCATGGCCGTCGCCGACCCGGAGATCCGCGCCCTCTATCGTGCCGGCGGTGACGGCGTCCATCGCGAGATCGCCGCGCTGCTGGCGGCCGCCGGCCCGGCCCCGGACGTCGATCCCGGCGCGGAGGCCCACGCACTGCTCGGTCTCGCGCGTGGCCTCGCCGACGGCGTGCTGCTCGGGGAACTCGGCGTCGACGCCGCGGCCGCGATCGTCGACCATCACCTCGGCCGGATCCTGCCCGGGGCCCGGGCCCGCTCCGACGATCCTTCCCCGTCGCGGGTCTCCGGGTGACGACCAGCGTCGGGTGTCGGTCGTCGGTCGTCGGGCATCGTGTGGCCGGAGACGGCGTGCGTGCCCGGCCCCGCCGCCCGGGTCACCCGCTCGCCCGGGTCACCCGCTCGCCCGGGTCACCCGCTCGCGCGGGCGGCCCGGGTCACCGCCGTACCGGCCCGGGCGACCGCTGTTCCGGTCCGGACGGCACTGGTGAGCGGCGGGGGAGCGGTGGTCAGGAGGCGGCCAGCGCTCCGACGACCGAGGCCCGGGCGGCACGGCGGGCGGGCAGCAGCGCGGCGAGCACTCCGGCCAGGCCGGAGGCGGCGATGAAGAGCAGGATCTGCCCGATCGGCAGCTCGAAGGAGACGTCCGTCGTGAACGCCGTCGTCGCCGCCCAGCCGTACGCGGTGCCGAGCACGACGCCGACGATCGCACCGACCAGGCCGAGGACCAGCGCCTCGACCGAGAGCATGCCCCGTAGCTGCGGCCGGGTCAGGCCGAGGGCGCGCAGCAGTGCGGACTCGCGGGTGCGTTCGTGGACCGAGAGCGACAGCGTGTTCGCGATGCCGAGCAGGGAGATCACGATCGCCAGGGCGAGCAGCCCGGTGACGACCATGAGGATCGAGTCGAGCGCCTCGTCGAACTGGCCGCGGATCTCGGTGGTGCTGCCGACCTTGACCGCCGGGTAGGCCGCCGTCGCGGCGTCCACGATCGTGCGCGCCCGTTGGGGGTCCACCCCGTCCGCGGTGTTCACCAGGACCTGCGCGTCGTCCACCCTGCCGAAGTGCCGCTCGAAACTCTGCTCGGCCATGGTGATCGACGGCAGCATCGACACGTCGGACTTCAGCACCGCCACGATCTTGAGCGGGGTGCTCTTTCCCTTCGACGTGACCGTCACGGTGTCACCGACCTTTGCGCCGAGATCCCGGGCCACGTCGTCGGCCACCGCGACGTCGCCCACGCCGAAGCCGTCCATGGTGCCGGACGACGCCTCCGGCTTGATGGCGGTGCCGATGGACGACTGGGTGACCGTGCCCACCTTGTAGTCGTGGCCGTTCACCTTGGCCTTCTCCCCGCGGAACTCGGTCACCGTGGCCAGGTCGCGGTTCGCGCGCAGCGTGTCGGCGATCGAGCGGGGGATCGTGCCCGTCTGCGAGGACAGGATGTAGTCGGCGGGGAACTGCTGGTCGAGCCGGCCGCTCACGGTGGTCCGCATCGTGGAGGTCAGGACCGCCATGAACGTCATCAGCGTCACGCCGACCGTCAGGGCCACCGTCGTGGTCGCCGCCCGCTTGGGGTTGCGCCGCGCGTTGTCCACGGCGAGCCGTCCCGGCACGCCGAACAGCCGCGCCGGCACCCAGCCGGCCAGCCCGCTCAGCGGCCGTACGATCACCGGGCCGAGGATGAGCACCGCGAAGAACACGAGCACGCCGCCCGCCATGACCGTCAGCAGTGCCGCCTGGCTCGGCTCCTGCAGCACGCCCGCCACGGTGAGGCCGACCCCGGCCAGCACGAACAGGGCGGAGGCGACCATCCGGACGACCCCGGTGCGGAAGGTGTGCTCCTCGACCTGCGTGCGCAGCGCCGCGACGGGCGGCACGCGGGTGGCCTGGCGCGCCGGGAGCAGGGCGGCGGCCATCGTCATGACGGTGCCGGTGCACATGCCGACGACGATCGTCTGCGGGGACAGGCTCACGGTGCCCGTGGGGATGTCCGTCCCGACGGCCCGCAGCACGGCGACCGCGGCGGCCCCGAGGCCGAGGCCCGTCAGCAGGCCGAGCACCGACGACACCAGGCCGACCACGGCCGACTCCAGCACGATCGAGCCGAAGACCTGCCGCTTGGTCGCGCCGATGCAGCGCAGCAGCGCCATCTCGCGCATCCGCTGCGCGACCAGGATGCTGAAGGTGTTGTAGATGACGAGCGCGGCGACGAGCAGCGCGACCGCGCCGAACAGCAACAGGCCCAGCCGGAAGGAGGACGTGTCCACATGGTTGCGCTGGGCCACCTCGTCGGCGCGTTCCCGCCCGGTGACGACCTTCGCCTCGCCCGTCGCCGCCGCGACGGCCGTACGCAGGCTCTCCTGCGAGGGGCCCGAGGAGAGGACGTCGATCTCGGTGAAGCCCTTGGCGCCGGTGACGCGCCGAGCCGTGCCGGGGGTGAACGCGACCGCGCCCCGGTAGGCGAGCTCCTGGTCGAGGCCCACGTCGAAGACGCCGACGAGGCGGAACTCCTGCCGCTTGCCGGCATGGTCGAGCACCGCGATGGTGGCCCCGGGCGTGAACCCCTGCGTCTTGGCGGTGTTCTCGTCGAGCACCGCCTCGTCGGCGGCAGAGGGGGCCCTGCCGGAGGTGATCTTGATGCGGCTCGCCGGGATCGACACCCCGGCCGTGGGGTAGTCCCCCACGACCTTGCCGTCCTTGCCGATGAGCGGCACGTCCCCGGACACCATGGGCTGCGCGTCCTTGACGCCCGGCACCGCCTTGATCGCCGCGAGCGCGCTCTCCGGCAGGTTCTCGTCTGGCCCGGCGCCGTCCTTGGGCGTCACCACCACGTCCACCTTGTCGGCGTCCGCGGCGAACGACTGGGCGAACCCGGCGTCGATGGTGTCGGTGAGCACGAACGTGCCCGCGATGAAGCCGACCCCGAGCACGATCGCCAGAGAGGTGAGCACCAGGCGCAGGCGGTGCGCCAGGAGCCCGGCGAGGGTGGTCCGGAACACGGCTCAGGCCTCCAGCGCCATCAGCGTGTCGAGCACGGCCTGCGGCGTCGGCCGATCGACCTCGCTCACCAGCAACCCGTCACGCAGGAAGACCACCCGGTCGGCGTACGACGCCGCCACCGGGTCATGGGTCACCATCACGATCGTCTGCCCGAGTTCGCGTACGGACCTGCGCAGGAACGCCAGCACCTCGGCGCCGCTGCGTGAGTCGAGATTGCCGGTCGGCTCGTCGGCGAAGATCACCTGAGGCTTGCTGATGAGCGCCCGCGCCACGGCGACGCGCTGCTGCTGGCCGCCCGACAGCTCGTTCGGCTTGTGCCTGAGCCGGTCACGCAGGCCGACCGTCTCGATCACGCGGTCGAACAACGCCTGGTCGGCCTGACGGCCCGCGATCTCCAGGGGCAGCCGGATGTTCTGCTCGGCCGTCAGCGTCGGCAGCAGGTTGAACGCCTGGAAGATGAACCCCACACGCTCGCGCCGCAGGAGCGTGAGCTGCTTGTCGTTCAGACCGGTGATCTCGACGTCGCCGATGCTCACCCGCCCGTCCGTCACGGTGTCCAATCCGGCCAGGCAGTGCATCAGGGTGGATTTGCCGGAGCCGGACGGCCCCATGATCGCGGTGAACGCCTCCGCGGCGAAGGCGACGTCGATGCCGCGCAGCGCGTGCACCGCCGCGTCGCCCTCGCCGTACACCTTTGTCAGTCCACGCGCGACGACCGCGGTGCGGACCTGGGTTGTCGTAGTCATGCCGCCACGCTATGGCCGTGATCAGGGCGTTTCCTCGGCCTCGCGGACGTTCTCGGCGTGCGGCCCCGGTACGGGCCCGCTGGGACGTGTGCGACTGGTGAGGTAGTCCGGCCTCAGCCCCGCGGATGATCGGGGGACACTACGCCCGTCTCGTACGCGTAGACGACCACCTGGGCCCGGTCGCGCAACCCCAGCTTGGCGAGGATGCGGCCGAGATGGGTCTTCACCGTCGCCTCCGCGAGATGCAGCCGCGCCGCGATCTCGGAGTTCGACAGGCCGCGGGCCACGTGGACCATCACCTCACGCTCCCGCGCCGTCAGCACGCCCGAGTCCTCCCGCCGCGCGTCCCCCTCCGGCAGGAGCACGGCGAAGCGGTCGAGCAGACGGCGGGTCGTGCTCGGCGCGACCACCGCGTCGCCGGAGTGGACCGACCGGATCGCGCTGATCAGCTCGGCCGGCGGCACGTCCTTCAGCAGGAACCCCGCCGCACCCGCCTTGATCGCGGCGAACGCGTACTCGTCGAGGTCGAACGTCGTGAGGATCAGCACCTTGGGGCCGTCGGGCGCCGCGCAGATCACGCGGGCCGCCTCCACGCCGTCCATCCGCGGCATGCGGACGTCCATGAGGACCACGTCGGCCTCGACGGCGCGCAGCGCCTCGACGGCCGCCAAGCCGTCCGCCGCCTCGCCCACGACCTCGATGTCCGGCTGCGCCCCGAGGACCATCCGGAACCCGGTCCGCACCAGCTCCTGGTCGTCCACCAGCATGACGCGTATCACTGCCGCTCCGTTCCGCTCGTCATCGCCGCGATCCCCGCAACCGTACGCGGCCGGGAGACGGCCGGGTCACCACGGTCCGGGACCTGCCGTTCATCACGGGTTGGGGCCGGCCGGCCGCTTCGGCCGGGGGACCGCCGGGCGTCCCGGCCGGGGGCCGGCTGGGCGTTGGGCCGGGAGCCGGCCGGGTCACGCGGCCACCCCGACGGGAATGCGGGCGACCACCCGGAACCCGCCGCCCATGCGCGGGGCGGCCTCGACGCTGCCGCCGTACATCGCCGCCCTCTCCCGCATGCCGATCAGCCCGTGCCCGCCGACCATGCGCGGTGCGGCCGCGCCCCTGCCGTCGTCGCTGATCCTCAGCTCGATCTCACGCCTGCCGTACGTCACCTCGACCCAGGCCCGAGTGCCCGGGCCGCCGTGCTTGAGCGCGTTCGTCAGCGCCTCCTGCACGATCCGGTAGACGGCGAGCTGCTCGCCCTCCGGCAGGCTCCGCGCGGTGCCGGACACGGTGAACTCGGTCGGCAACCCCGAGGCCCTGACCTGCTCGATCAGGTCGCCGAGCTGGGCGACGCCGGGCTGCGGAGCGTACTCCTCCGCCGGGCTGCCGGCGTCGTGCCGCAGCACGCCCACCAGCCTGCGCATCTCGGCGAGCGCCTGCCGCCCGGTCGCCGAGATCGCCTGCATCGCGCGCCGGGCCTGCTCGGGGTCGCTGTCGATGGCGTATCCCGCGCCGTCGGCCTGGACGACCATCACGCTGACGTTGTGGGCGACCACGTCGTGCAGTTCGCGGGCGATGCGGGCGCGCTCGGCCGCGGCGGCGATGCGCGCCTGCTGGTCGCGCTCCCGCTCGGCCCGCTCGGCACGTTCGACCAGGCTCTCCACATAGCGGCGGCGCGTGTTGGTGTAGATCCCGGCGAGCCAGACGGCGACGATGAACGCCGAAGACGAGACCCATGCCCGCCCGGCCTCGAGAGACCAGCGCAGCATCGCCAGCAGCAGCCCGAACTCGGCGACCGCACCGGCGGCCAGCGCCCACAGGAGTGTGGAGCGCGCGACGACGTTGTACAGCGCGACGAGCACCGCGATGTTGGCGGGCAGGACGATGACGCCGAGCAGCCACTGGACGAAGCTGACGGCGGAGACCACCGCGAAGACCTCACGGGGATGGTCGCGGCGCCACGTCAGCGGAACGATGAGCGCGGCCGACAACAGCAGCAGCCAGGGCACGCCGACCTCACGTGCCCCCATAGCGCTGGCCCGGCTGAACACTTCGACGGTGATCAGGCTCAACAGCGCCAGCGGGGAGACCGTGAGCGAGTCCACGAGCTTGCTGTGGCGCCGGGTCCAGGCGCGCAGTCTGCCGAACACGTACCCAACCATATGTATCGGCTGCTCAGGAGGGTCTCACCCTTGCGGCGGATCCGGTGGTACGACTCAGGTCGCAGCCGCCTGCCGCGTTTACGCCGTTCTTACGGATCTCGGCGCATTCTTGTCCTCGGGAGCGCTTCTGTGAAGCGGGTCAAGGGAGATTTGGATGGCGGATCAGGACGCGGGGTCGCGCGGCGCAGGGGACGAGCCGCGCGGCCCGCGCCCGGAGCCGGAGACGGGGCCGGCCCGGCCGAGTGAGCCGACCACGACCAGCGGACCGGCCGGACCCGCCGGGCCGACCGCGCCTCTGCCACCTGGGAACACTCCCACGACGCCCTGGACCAGCCCGGCCGGCTCGCCCGGAGGCGCGGGGCCGGGATCGCCACGGACCGGGAACACGCCCGGAGGTGCGGGGCCAGGCTCACCTGGGATCGGCCTGGGAAACACGCCCGGAGGCGGGGCAGGCGCGTCCGGCACCAGTCCGGGAAACGTCGGGCCGGGACCGGCGTGGACCGGCCCGGGGAACGTGGGGCCGGGATCGCCTTGGACCGGGCCTGGGGGCAGGCCCGGCGCGACGGGACCGTACGCGACCTGGGCAGGCTCCGCAGCCCCTGGTGGCCCCGGGCAGGGAGGCGTCGGCGCGCCCCCGACCGGCAGCGGGTATGCCTTCGGCCCCGGCGGCGCGGGATGGAACGCCCCGGGCTGGCACGACCCGCGGCCGCGGGTCGCCTCGGCCCCGCGGCCCGGCATCGGCACGCGCCTGGCGGCCCGGCTGCCCCGCGGACACGTGGGGCAACTCGTCGCCGTCGGCGTCGCGTCGGCGATCGTCGGAGCGCTCCTCGGCGGTGGCGTCGTCGCCATCACCGGCATGATCTGGGACCGGTCGCACGCGGGGACGACCTGGATCGGCGGAGACGACCGGCAGCGGTTCTTCCCCCGCGGCTTCGGCCAGGACGTGCCGCAGGGCCAGAACGGCCTGCCTCCCTGGTGCAGGCAGACCGACGCCGGAGTGCGCTGCCAGGCGCCCGGCTGAGAGCTCGCGTTTCGTCTTCCCGATAGGCGCGTGCCGGCGGAGGGGCCGGCGCGCGCCTACGGGTCTTCCCCGCATCGGCGCCGTCGGTATCGAACTTCCATGGCGGTTGCCGGAGAGCCCGTGGTCGGCGCCGTAACCTCTTGCCGCGCCTGCGCGCATCCCCATCACGGCCACTCCCGCTCACTCTGAGCGCGGAGCAGCGCGATCGCCGTGTGCCGCCGCGAACCGATCGAGGAAGTCGAGGTCGTCCGCCGTGACCATCACGGCCATTCTCGCGGGCGCTCTCCGCCGGTCGAAATAATCGCCGCCTTCGACGGTATTCGGCGTGCCGCTGTTTTCATTTGATTTGTTGTGGGGCCGGCGGGATTCGAACCCGCACTGTACGGCACCTAAAGCCGCGGTCTCCTGCCGTTGGACTACGGCCCCTTTTCCTCTTCCCTTTCCTGCGAAGTTCTCCGTCTGAGAATGGCAGTTCGGGCAGAGAAATCTCAGATTGTCTTTTCTGTTGTCCAGCCAGTTTCCGTTGATGTGGTCGATGTGCAATGTCAACGGCCGGCCTTGCCAAGTGCCGCCTATCTTACAGTCTGCGCAGCGGTAGGGAACTCCCACTTCGCGAAGCGCCCGGCGAAGCTTCGTCGGCTTCTCGCGGGTGGCACCCGGGTGGTTCAGGGCCAGCACCTGCGCCGGAAGGCTCCGCCGTGGTGACGCCTGCCCCCGCCTGTGGGCCTGGCCGAGGAAGTGGGATGTGTCGATGCCGAAGTGCTTGAGGCGGCGGCTGATGTGGGCGTGGGCGCCGCCCGACCAGGGGATGCCGAGATAGCGCAGCACGTCGGCGATGCTGGTCGCGCCGGCCGCCGCGTCGGCGAGCAGCTCGGGGGTGTATTTGTACTTCGCCATGCCCCGGAATTTATCGGCCGCGACCGACAATTCCGGGAGTGTGGCGAAAGGGATATCTCAGGAAATTCCCAGCTCTTTGGTGAGTCGGGCGACATGGCCGGTGGCCTTCACGTTGTAGAGGGCCTTCTCGACCTTTCCGTCCGGGTCGATGATGAAAGTGGAGCGGATGACGCCCATCACCGTCTTGCCGTAGTTCGTCTTCTCGCCGTACGCGCCGTACGCCTTGTGCACGTCGAGGCCGGTGTCGGACAGCAGCGGGAAGGTGAGCGCGTCACGCTCACGGAACTGCCGCAGCTTGGCGGGCTTGTCCTTGGAGACGCCCAGCACCACGTAGCCCTGCTCGGTCAGCGCGCCGAGGTTGTCGCGGAAGTCGCAGGCCTGCTTGGTGCATCCGGGGGTCATCGCCGCCGGGAAGAAGTAGAGGATGACCCGCTTGCCGCGGAACGACTCCAGCGAGACCTCGTTTTCGTCGGCGTCGGTCAGGGTGAAGTCCGGCGCGGGGTCGCCGGGCTGGAGCTTGCTCATCACGTCCTCCGGAAAAAGGTGACCCGCGGCGATCGGCGGGCAAGCGTCAACCAAACTACCGGCTCAGCCGCTGTGCGGGGCGACCGCCGGACCTGGCAGACTGATCACACACGAATACCACAGGAGGGGGATCGCATGGCGGACACCGATCCCGATGCGCTGGAACGGAAGATCGAGCGCACGCGGGCGGAACTCGCTCGCACGGTCGACGCCATCGCGGACCGGGTGAGCCCGAAGCGGGTCGCGGGGCGCGGCGTCGCGAAGGCGAAGGCCAACGCGCGCGACTTCGTCACGTCGATGGGGGACATGGTCCTGGGGCCGCGCACGTACGCCCCGGCCGACGGCGAGGGCGAGGAGCCCGCGGAGTACGAGGCGCCCGACATCGCTCCGGTGCTGATCGGGATCGGCGTGGTCGTCGTCGTGGGCGCGGCCATCGTGCTGCTGCGCCGCCGCCGATCTCGCTGAAACGCCGCTGGGCCGCCGGCCCACGGCGGACCGCTGAGACGCCGCGTGGCCACGCCGCCGTGACGGGTTCACGGCGGCGTTCGCGTTCCCCGGCCGTGTCCGGAACCATCGAGACCGGCGGTCAGAGGAAGGTTTTGCCCTCGCCGCGATAGGTCGGGACCTCCTCGGTCACCCGATCGCCCTCGACCAGGTGCAGACCGGCGAAGCGTTCGCACAGCTCCCCGGCCTTCGCGTGGCGGAACCAGACGCGGTCGCCCAGACGGAGGTCGGCGGCGGCCTCGCCCAGTAGCGGCGTCTGCACCTCACCCGCCCCCTCGTCCGGGTGATAGCGAAGCCCCGCCGGCAGGTACGGCTGGGGCAGCCGGGTGGGCCCGGGGGACCCGGAGGCGGGGTAGCCCCCGCCGAGCACGGTCGCGACGTCCGGAGCCGGCTTGCGCACGACCGGCAGGGCGAACAGCGCCGCCGGACGGCCGGTGAAGCCCCGATAGAAGTCGAACAGCCGGGGATGGAAGAACCCCGAGCCCGCCGCGACCTCGGTGATCGCCCGCTCGGCGGCGGTCTTCTCGATGCTTCCCGTCCCGCCGCCGTTGACGAACTCCAGGTCGGTGACCTGGCGTACGGCCTGCACGATCCGGCCGCGCCGCACGACCAGCTCGCGGCGCGACCGCTCCTGCATCCACCGCACCGCGCGGCCGTACGGCCCCGGAACGTCGTCGCCCACCCCGGCGATCTGGGCCTCGTACGCCATGAGCCCGGTCAGCCGCACCCCGGGGCGCTTGACGATGTGCGCGGCGATCTCGGCGGCCTGCTCGGGCTCGCGGATCGGCGACCGCAGCGCGCCCGCACGGAACGCGCCGCCGAAGGCCACGAACCCGGCGTCGATGTCCAGGCACACCCGGATCCGGTGGGGGAGGCGCAGGCTCTCGATGAGGTCGAGGTGCTCGGGCGAGTCGATCACGACGGTGATCTCCCGCGCGGCGATTTCGTCCGTCCCCAGGGCGCGCAGCGCGGTCCTGTCGGCCGTGGGATAGGCCACGAGCACGTCCCGCAGGCCGGTGGAGACCAGCCACAGCGCCTCGGGCAGCGTGAAGGCCATGATGCCCGAGACGCCGTCCATGCCCAGGATGCGTTCGAGCACGGCCCGGCAGCGGATCGACTTGCTGGCCACCCGGATCGGCTTGCCCCGGGCGCGGCGCACCATGGAGGCCGCGTTCGACCGGAGCGCGTCCATGTCGAGGACCGCGAAGGGCGGCTCAAGGTGGGCCGTCGCCTGGTCGAGGCGCTGTCGGTCGTCCATGGGCGCAGCCTAATACGGCACCGCCGGGAAATACATGAGCGCCGTTCACGTTAACCGTGCCCGGGCAAAATCTCCGCCGTGGAGCGTTCATGATCGCGCAAGGCCGCGGGTGACCCGCCCGTCCCGCCGGTGCTCCGTGTACCCATGGTGAGGTGACTACCGGGCGGGCCCGGCACGGTGAGCGGGAAGGGTGAACGGCTGATGAGCGTCGTGCAGGGAATCCTGGCGGGTTCGTCGGCGAGGAGCGCCGACGGCGACGCCGAAGGCTCCGACGACGCCGGACAAGGCTTCGGATACGGCTTCGGATACGGCTCCGGAGGCGCCGAGAGCGCGGGCGGCGGCGACGGCGACGGCGTCAGGGGCGCGGGAAGCGACACCGGCGGCGGACGCGCCGCGGCGGGCCGGAGCGCCACGCGCCTCCTCCTGCCGGGCCGGACCCCGGCCGCCGTCGTGGTCGCCACCGTGATCGCCCTGCTCGGCTGGGTGTGCACCGCCGTGGTCGTCGCCGTCATGCTCGGCATGTCCCTCGACTGGCGGCTGCCGCCCCGGCTGATGAACCTCACGACGTCGGACCCCGCCGTTCCCGCCGCCGGGGCCGGCATGATCGTCTGCGGTCTGGGGCTGGTGGCCCTCGCGCTCGTTCCCGGCCGTCCCCGGCTCATGCCCCTGGCCTGCTCGGACCCGCTGCTCGCGATGGGCCTGACCCGCTCCGGGCTGCGCCGTACGCTCGCCGCCTCGGCCCGCGAGGTCGAGCACGTACGGCGGGCCGACGTCCACATCCTCCGCAGGCGGATCGAGGTCGCCGTGGTGGCCGACGCCGACACGACCGGCGCCCTGCTCCGCGAGGTCGGCGCGGCGGTCGGCGACCGGCTGTCGGGCCTCGGCGTCCGGTCCCGCCACGAGGTGGTCGTACGGCTGCGCAGGAGAGGGGGCTGACATGCGTCCGCGATGGGGGAACCGCATCGGGCTCCTGCTGGTGGGCGTCGCGCTCGTCGCGGGAGGCTTCGGCCTGCTGACCGCCGTACGCCGGCGGCCCGGCGTGACCCTGATCGACGCGAGCGTGGCCGACGGGAGCGTCGTCGACGGGAAGCCGTGGGCGCTGCCCCTGGTGGCCGGGGCGGCGATGGTGCTCGCCCTGGTCGCGACCCGCTGGCTCTTCATGGCGCTCGGCTGGGGCCGGGTCGGCACCCGCACCGGCGCCGGCATCGCCATGCTCGGCGTGGCGTTGAAGGGGATCGACGGGATCGGCCGCATCTCGGTCAGGCTCGTGCGCGACGGCAGGGTGCGGGTGACGGTGTCGCTCCGGCGGTCGGCCGACCTGCGGCAGGTGATCAGGCGGCTGGACGAGTCGGCGGTCTCACGCGTTCGCCGCGCGGTCGGCCGCGACGACGCGCTTGCGGTCGTTCGCCTGCACGTCCGCCGCCGCTGACCGGCCCTGCCTGCGCCACGGCGCGGGCGTCGCGCCCGTGCCGATGGCAAGCCCGGCGGCCAGGCAGGCGAGCGGCACGACCGGCACCACATAGCGGTGGTCGAAGGCGGCGATCAGGGGCGGCAGCAGGAGCAGGGCCGCCGCCGCGGTCCAGGGCAGCAGCGCCGTCCACCGCCGGGCGACCAGCCCGGCGAGCCCGGCCAGCAGGATCACCGCCAGCAGCGGCCCCCGCAGGAAGCCCTGCTCCTGATAGGCGCGCAGCAGGCCCGCGAACGGCTCCACTACCTTGGTGTCCCCGGAGCTTCCCTGGTAGGCGGTGGTCAGCTCGCCCGCCGTACGGCCGGCGGAGGCCACCTTGGACGTGAACGGCTTCACCGAGGCGGGGAAGACGTACGCGCTCTGCGGCCCGGGGGAGGGGTAGACCTTCCGGTCCCATTCGAACGCCCACATGGCGTCGTGCAGCCCGGTCATGAGGAAGTCGAGGGGCTGGCTGCGGATCGCCAGCGAGGCGAACTCGCTCGCCAGCCGGTCCTTGTCCTTCTTCACCCGCTGGATGGGCGAGTCGGCGTCCCAGATGTAGGCGGGCGCGGCCAGCCGGGGCCCCGACGGGCACAGCACCGCCAGCTCCTTCGGCGGCTCCATCACCGAGCAGTCGGCGAAGGTCATCGTGCGCGACCACAGCCACGTGCTGTTGCCGCCCAGCCCGTACGACCCGTGGGTGTCGTGGAACCAGACGGCATAGCCGCCGAGCACGGCGGACGCGGCGGCGAGCCCGGCGAGCGCGGCCTTCCATCGTCCGGCGAGCACCACCGGCAGCAGCGCCAGCGCGATCAGGGGCAGCCCGAGGGTGCGGGTGACCGTGGCGAACCCGAGCAGCAGCAGCGCCGCGACGACGGCCCACCCGCCCGGGCGGGGACGCCACAGCAGGATCGTCACGGCGGCCACGACCAGCGCGGTGAACGGCAGGTCCGCCATGACGAGGTGTTCGAGCTGGATCTGGTGGACGTCGAGAAGCACCGGCGCCGCCGCCAGCGCCGCGCCCCAGCCGGGCAGCCGGGTGCGGCGGCGCAGCAGCGCGTACACGCACACGGCCATGCCGAGACCGAGCAGATGCTGGACGATCACGACGGCGGTGACGCTGCCCAGCGGGCTCAGCGCCGCCAGGAACAGCGAGTAGCCGGACGGCCGTGAGGGCAGCGGCCGCAGGTCGAGCGCCGAGCTGAGGTAAGCGAAGGAGTCGGCCCAGAACCACAGCGCGGGCCGGTAGCCGAGCACGGCGAGCGCGCGCAGTGCGACGCCCGCCGCCAGCACGACCAGGAACGCCCGATGCGGGCGCAGCGCCTCGCGCCACCTCACGTGACGGCCCTCCTCCTCGCCGGGAAGTCACCACGATATTGGCGAGCGGCACATGCGTCACATTCGAGACGTCACCGCGCGGGCCCTCACGGACGGCGGCGTGCTCAGCGCCACCTCCGGCACCGCACCCGTCCCCGCCGCCGTGCCCGGCGGGGGCGGGGACGCGGGGATCAGCACTCGATGACGTTGACGGCGAGGCCGCCGCGCGAGGTCTCCTTGTATTTGTCGAGCATGTCCCTGCCGGTGTCGCGCATCGTCTTGATCGCCTTGTCGAGCGACACGAAGTGGCGGCCGTCGCCGCGCAGCGCGATGCGGGCGGCGGCGATGGCCTTGATCGAGGCGACGGCGTTGCGCTCGATGCACGGGATCTGGACGAGCCCGCCGATCGGGTCGCAGGTCAGGCCGAGGTTGTGCTCGATGCCGATCTCGGCGGCGTTCTCGACCTGCTCCGGCGTCCCGCCGAGCGCCTCGGTGAGGCCCGCCGCCGCCATCGAGCAGGCCGAGCCGACCTCACCCTGGCAGCCCACCTCCGCGCCGGAGATGGAGGCGTTCTCCTTGAACAGCACGCCGATCGCGCCCGCGGTGAGCAGGAAGCGGATGACGCCGTCCTCGTCGGCCCCTGGAAGGAAGCGCATGTAGTAGGACAGAACGGCCGGCACGATGCCGGCGGCGCCGTTGGTCGGCGCGGTGACGATCCGGCCGCCCGCCGCGTTCTCCTCGTTGACGGCCAGCGCGAACAGCGTGACCCAGTCCATCGCCCGCAGCGGGTCGGCGCCGTCGGCCTCGCTCTGCAGCCGCCGATGGAGCTGGTGGGCCCGTCGGCGCACCTTGAGGCCGCCCGGCAGGACGCCCTCGCGGCTGGTGCCGCGCCGTACGCACTCGGCCATCACCGCCCACAGATGCAGCAGGCTGGAGCGGATCTCCTCCTCCGTACGGCCGAAGGCCTTCTCGTTCTCCATCATCACGCCGGAGATCGACAGGCCCGTGTCGGCGCAGTGCGCGAGCAGTTCGTGCGCGGTCGTGAAGGCGTACGGCAGCACCGTGTCGTCGGGCTTGATCCGGTCGGCGCCGGTGGCGTTCTCGTCCACCACGAAGCCGCCGCCGACCGAGTAGTACACCTTCTCGCGCAGCACGGTGTCGTCGGCGTACGCCGTGAACCGCATGCCGTTCGGGTGGTGGGGCAGCGACAGTTTGCGCTCGAAGACGAGATCCTCGCCGACCACGAACGGGATCTCGTGCACGCCGTACACCGTGACCGTGCCGCTCGCCCGCATCGCCGCCAGCCGTTCGTCGACGGTGTCGACGTCGACCAGTTCGGGCTTGTCGCCGGACAGGCCGAGCAGGACCGCCTTGTCGCTGCCGTGGCCCTTGCCGGTCAGCCCGAGCGAGCCGTACAGGATCGCCTCGATCCGGGTCACCTTCTCCAGCAGCCCGTCCTGGTGCAGCCCGCGGGCGAACCTGTGCGCCGCCGCCATCGGACCGCCCGTGTGCGAACTGGACGGTCCGATGCCCACCTTGAACAGGTCGAAGACGCTGATCGCCATTGACCGTCGCCCTTCGCACCGTCTGTCAGGACTCGCCGGAGGTCAGCGCGGCGTACTCCGCGGCCGACAGCAGGTCGTCGGGCTCCTCCTCCACGCGCACGCGGAACAGCCAGCCCTCGCCGTACGGGTCGGAGTTGACCAGCGAGGGGTTGTCCACGACGGCGGAGTTGATCTCGACGATCTCGCCGCCGACCGGCGCGAAGATGTCGCTCACGGACTTGGTGGACTCCACCTCGCCGACCGCGTCGCCGGCCGCGATGGTCGCGCCGACCTCGGAGTGCACCTCCACGTAAACCACGTCGCCGAGCTGCTCGGCCGCGTACGCCGTGATGCCCACCGTCACGGTGCGGCCGTCCTCAAGCCCGGCCACCCACTCGTGTTCCTTGGTGTAGCTCAGGTCGTCCGGAATGGTGCTCACTTGCTCCTCCTGTAGAAAGGCAGATCGACGACGTCGACCGGTTCTTGGCTGCCCCGGATGTCCACGGCCAGGCCACCCTTCTCCAGGGCGCCCTCGTCCACGTACGCCATGGCGATCGGGCGGCCGAGGGACTGCGACGGAGCGCCGCTGGTCACCTCGCCGACGACGGCCCCCTCCCGGGTGACGGAGTAGCCGTGGCGGGGCACGCGCCTGCCGCGCGCCACCAGCCCGACCAGGCGCCGCCTGGTGCCGTACTCCGCCGCCCGCTCAAGGGCGGCCTTGCCCACGAAGTCGCCCGGCTTGTCGAAGCGGACGACCCGGCCGAGGCCCGCGTCGAACGGCGTGATCGCCGCGCTCAGCTCGTTGCCGTAGAGCGGCATGCCGGCTTCCAGACGCAGGGTGTCGCGGGCCGACAGCCCGGCGGGGACGAGCCCGGCGTCTCTGCCCGCCTCGGCGAGGGCGTTCCACAGCGGCACGGCGTGCTCGTTCAGCACGAAGAGTTCGAAGCCGTCCTCGCCGGTGTATCCGGTGCGGGCGATCAGGGCGGGCGCGCCCGCGACGATGCCGGCGACGATGGCGTAGTACTTCAGCTCGTCGAGGTCGGCGTCGGTCAGCGCGGCCAGGATCTCGGCGCTGCGCGGGCCCTGCACGGCGACCAGCGCGTACTCGTCCGACCTGTCGGTCACCTGCGCGTAGCCCCGGACGCGTTCGGCGAGCTCACGGGCGACGAGGGCGTAGTTGGAGGCGTTGGCGACGACCATGTACTGGTCCTCGTCGAGGCGGTAGACGATGAGGTCGTCGAGGATGCCGCCGGTCTCGTTCACGATCATCGTGTAACGGGCGCGGCCGGGCGCGAGGACGCTGAGGTGCCCCACGAGCGCGTGGTCGAGCGCCTCGCCCGCCTGCGGGCCGACGACGAAGATCTCCCCCATGTGGGACAGGTCGAACAGGCCCGCGGCCGTGCGCACCGCGTTGTGCTCGGCCGACTCGCTGCCGTAGCGCAGGGGCATCTGCCAGCCCGCGAAGTCGGTCAGGGTCGCGCCCAGACTTTCGTGGACCCCGCGGAGCGGGGTGGATCGGGACATGCGCACCTCGGAAGGACGGATGCTGCGTTTGACTATCGGGCATCCTCCCCCTCTGTCATCGGCGCCTGAGAGCTTCGTCCGATCTTTGCCGGACTTTCACCTTCGGCGAGGCCTGACGGCCTTCTTTCCAGAGGTCACCTGGCCCGCACGGTCCTTTGCCTTGAGAGGTTCGCGGGGAGGGCTTGCTCCTTCAGGGGCCCTGACCGGATGCCAGGACGCTCTCCCGCACGGGATCACCGGTGTGCTGCAAGCCTAGTGGGTCGCCGCCATCCCCGTAACCGGCCGGATCACCTGATTTCCCCTGTCACTTCCCGGCCGTGCCATCCCGTACGGGTCAGTGGCTGGAGTCGCACGGCGGCCGATGCGCCGCGCGGAGCCGCACATGGGTGGACGGGAGGTCGTCGCCGGTGAGGATCCGCTGGTGGAGGGCCTGGGTGTCGGGGGACGGCTCGGTGCCGAGGCGGTCGACCAGGGTGCGGCGCAGCCGCTGGTAGGACGCCGAGGCGTCGTGGGTGCGGCCCGACCGGTGCAGCGCCAGCATGAGCTGCCGGTGCGGCCGTTCGCGCAGCGGGTGGCGCCTCGCCCATTGGGCCAGGCCGCCGACGATCTCGTGATGGTGCCCGAGCGCCAGCCTGACGTCGAAGAGGTCCTCGGTCACCGCGCGCCGCTCCTCGTCGAGCCGGTCGGCCCACGCGGAGAGCGCGTCCACATGCCTCATGGCGAGCAGGGCGTCGCCGCGCCACAGGCTCAGCGCGTTCTCGAACATCCGCGCCGCATTGTGGTAATCGCAATTCTCACGAGCGATTCTGCCCTGTGCCGCAAATTGGTTGAATACTTCAGCATCCACGGATGCCGGTGGCACGGAAAGAAGGTAGCCGCCCTCCACGGTGTGCAGTGGAGAAAGGTGGGGGTCGCGGGGCGACAGACGTTGCCGCATCTGCGCGATGTAGGTGGTAAGATTCCGCGCCGCCGATTTAGTGGGACGGCCATTCCACAACAGATCGATGAGCCGGTCCCGGTGGACCGCGATATTCGGATTGAGCAGGAACAACGCGAGCAGCTGCCGGTGCCTCGGGGCGAGTCCGGCGATGACATCCCCTGAGGGCTTCATGGCCAGGAACGTTCCGAGCACGGCGTATAACACGGTTCCCCTCGCACGAAAGCAGCGTGAACGCGCCGACGACGCGGCTGTGATCGCTATTTGACCATATCCCTCTCCGGCGGCGTGCGTCAAAATATATGCCGTTTCTATGTCGGCTGCCCGGGGGCCCATAAACACCGCTCCGCCCGGGCCAATGCCGGCTCCGGATGCTCCGATACGCCGATAACCCAAATGAAAGCGGTTGCAGATGCTGCTGCTCGTCGGCCGTCCCCGGAGGCGGTGTGCGTGAGTGGCGTCGATTAGCCGGATGATCGGCGCGCGTACGGTGCCGCGCCCGGGCTGGCGTGAATCGAGCCCGGGGAGGGGGAATCGGGCCCGGGGAGGGGGAATCGGGCCCGGGGAGGCGCGAATATCGCGCTCAGCGGGCCGCCGTGAGGCCGTCTTCCGCCGCGGGGGCCCGCAGGGCCTGGTTGACGGCCTCGGTGCGCCGGGCGTCGCCCCACACCCACTCCACGCGGGCCTCGCGCCGCCGCCCGGCCAGCCAGTCGTCGAAGAGCCGCTGCTCGATCCCTTGCCGGGTGGCGTCGTCGAAGGTAGCGGGTCTGACCTCCACGACCTGGACGACCACGGGGTCGGGTCCGTACGGGCCGAGGACGTCGCCCGGTGCGGCGTCCGCCGCCTCCGGGCCGAGCTCGGCGCGGAACAGGCGGCGCAGCCGGGCGTCCGCGCCGTGGTCGAGCGTCTCGGCGGCGGAGGCGAGGGAGCCTGGTCCGCCGTCCCGCAGCCGGTCGGCGGCGGCCCGGGCGGCCTCCACACGGGGATACCGCAGGAACACCACGCACAACCGGTCGTAGGAGCGAGGGGCGGCGGCGAAAAGACTTTCGGCGCGGTCACCGGCGACCCGGCGACGAAGCCGGGCGATCCCCGCCTCCTGGGCCACGACGTCCTCCAGGCCGGCGTGGTCGAGGCCGCGTTCGGCCATCCACTCCTGGGTGGCCTCGACCGTGAGCAGCCCCCGGGCCCGCCGGAAGGCGTCGAGAGCGTCCTGCAACTCGGCGGCGGACAGGTCTGCCGGGTCGCCGGCCAGCTCCTGCGCGACCAGGGCGGCGTCGACCAGTCTGCTGGCGAGTGAGGCGTCGCTCCACAGCTCGTCCAGCACCGCCATGGCCTGCTCCATGGCGACCTCCATGCCGTTGACCCGCACGACGACCTGCTCGCCGGAGTTGCGGCTGCCCCGCAGCGGCCAGGGCAGCGCGAGGTCGGGAGCGAAGGCGATCGAGACCGTGCCGTCGCCCACCGGGAGCAGCATGTCGTAGTGACATCTGCCGCCGGGGTGGTCGCGCTGCCACACCAGGCGCATCGGCACGCCTTCGTGCTCCGCCCGCAGGCCGCCCAGCAGGAGCCTGGCCTCGGCGGGTTCCCGATCACAGATCCGGCGCAGGTACGCCAGGACATCGGTCAGCAGACGGGCAGAAGGAACAACACCACGGTGGACACCACTCTGGGCGGCGCGGTGGGCGGCACTGCCGACAGGAGTCTCGGTGGCACCAACGGCGGCAACGACGGCGGCACTCTGGGTGGCGCGGTGGGCGGCACTGCCGGCCGGAGATTCGGTGGCATCAACGGCGGCACCAAGCGGGGCACCGACGGCGGCACTCGGGGCGGCGCGATCGGCGGTGCTGCGGTCGGCACTGCGGTCGGTGCTGTGGTCGGTGTTGTGGTCGGCACTGTGCGGCATGTCGGGCTCCTCGGGGCGCGGTCGATCCCGCTCCCTCCGAGCGGGATCTGTCGGGCTGGTCGGCGGCGGGGATGTCAGGCCGGTTCGAGCAGGAGGTCGCAGAGGGCCTCGCTGATCGGCAGGCCGGTCATGTTCTCGACCCACAGCCACTGGGCGTTGGGGTTGACCTCAAGGAAGACGTGACGGTCGTCCGGTGTGACGATCAGGTCGACGGCGCCGTACAGCAGGCCGAGGCGGTCCATAAGCGCGAGGCACCGGTCGGCGATCTCCTCCTGCAACCGGTGCGGCCGATGCGGCGTGGTCCTGGTGTCGTAGTAGCGCCAGTCGAGGCTCGACCGGTTGGACGCCTGCGAGTGGATCTCGGCGGCGAAGATCCGTCGCCCGACGATGGTGACGCGCAGCTCGACGCGCTTCGGCACCATCTCCTGCACGATCACGGGGCAGAACCGCAGGCCGTCGGCGTACGCGAGGTCGCGGGGCGACACCGGCTCGGTGAGGCGCGTCGCGGTGAGGCCGCCCGCGACGCCCTCCACGAGCGGGACGTGGAAGGCCTTCGTGATGATCCGGCCGTCGTGCCGGTCGTGGAAGTCGAGGAACGACTCGGCGTCCGTGGTGATCAGTGTCTCCGGGATCGCGAACCCGAGCTCCGCGGCGAGCGCGAGCTGGGAGGACTTCTGGCCGGACCGGCGGAAGACCGACTCGCGGGCGGGCACTTGACGGCACGGCAACTGCTCCCACAGGTCGCCGAGCAGGCTCTTGCACTCCTGCACGGTGTGGGCGGCGACCGCAGGATCGGCGATCTCGGGGTGCGCCCGCGGGGGAGTCGGCCGGCGCCACCACACGGCGGACACCGTGTCGAGGTCGATCGTCTCCTTGTCGCGGCGCAGGATGCGGCGGGTGCCGAGGTCGGTGCCGTAGCCGAGGTCCAGCTTCGCGGAGACGGGGAAGTCGCCGGGGTCGAAGACGCTGACGCGCGCGCCGCGCCGGGCGAGTAGACCGCCGACCCGCTCGGCGTGCGGGTCGTCCTCGCTGGTGAGCACGAGAACGTGAGAAGAGCGCAACGGAGGGCCTTTCGACGTGCCTCAACAGACCTGAGCGCGGACGGGACGCCGGGGCGGCGCCTTCCGGAAGTGGCCCGAAACCGGACAGGACCCGAATCGACCGGGCCTGAATGAACGCGGCCTGAATGGACCGGGTGTGAACGGCCAGGGCCTTGATCGAGCGAGCCCTGCATCGGCAGGTACGGGATCGAGCGGGCCGTGGACCCACGAGGCGCAGTGCGGGGCCGTGGATCTACGGGCCAGGCGGGTAGGGACGCCACCGAGAGCCACCGGGCGCGGGCGGAGACCGCTGGCTGCCATCGGTGGCCACGTGAGCGACCTGAGCCCCGGTGCCGCACCACCGGAGCTGCCTGGCTGCCGAGGTCACCGGTGTCGCATCACCGGAGCTACCGCCGTCGCCCAGGGCCGCAGGAGCTAGTGCGGCCACGGCCGCCCCAGTCGGCGTCCCGCACGGTGCTCAGTCGGTGGGCGATGACGACGCGGGTGCCCGCGAAGCCGCGCAGGCTCTCCTCGATCGCGGCCTCGGCCACGGTGTCGAGGTGGCTCGTGGCCTCGTCGAGCAGCAGCATCCTCGGCTCCGACAGCAGGGCGCGGGCGAGCGCGAGCCGCTGGCGCTGCCCGCCCGACAGCCCGCCGCCGTCGGTGAGCAGCGTGCGGTAGCCCATCGGCATGGCCCTGATCTCCTCGTGCAGGCGGGCCGCCCGGGCCGCCCGTTCCACCTGCTCCGGGGTGGCGGAGGGGACGTTGAGCGCGATGTTGTCGAAGATCGTGCCGTGGAAGAGGACGGGCTCCTGCGGCACCACGCCGAACTGGCGGCGCAGGGCGCGGGGATCGAAGGCGGCGGCGGGCACGCCGTCGTAGCGGATCTCGCCCTCGCCGGGCGTGAGCAGCCCCAGGATCAGCCGGGCCAGGGTGGTCTTGCCGGAGCCCGAGGCACCGACCAGCGCGACCTTCTGCCCGGGGCGCACGGTGACCGTGACGTCCCGCAGGATCCACGGGCTGTCGGGGCCATAGCGGAAGCCGACGCCGTCCAGCTCGATCCGCCCGGTGAGCGTACGGGTGACCGGGGCGGCGGGAACGGGCTCGGGCTCGGCGTGCCAGACGTCGGCCAGCCGCTCCACGTGCGGCCTGACCCCTTGTACGGCCTGCAGGCCGGCGATCAGCGAGCTCAGCGGGGCGAGCGCGGCGCCGGCCAGGGCTTGCAGGGCGAGCATCCCGCCGAGCGTCAGCGTGCCGTCCGCCACCTGGCGGGCGCCCGTCCAGACGAGGGTGAGCGGGGCGGCGAACTGCAGGGCCCCGAGCAGGGCCTCCTGCATGGCCTGCGCCCGGCCGCTTCGCCCGGAACGCTCGGCGACGGTGGCGACGGCCGTCGCCCATCGGTCCGCGATCCGCGGCTCCGCGCCGGAGGCCTTGACGGTCTCGATGCCGCGCAGGCCCTCGATCAGCCTGCTCTGCAGGTCGTTGCGGGCTTCGGTCTCGCGGTGGGTCAGGTCGCCGACGCGGCGGCGGGTGAGGAGCAGCAGGCCCGCCTGGGCGAGGGCGAACGCGACCAGGCAGCCGCCGATCAGCGGGCTGCGCACGCCGATCGCGATCACGTATCCCAGGGCCAGCGGGGCCTCCAGGAAGGCGAGCGTCACCTGGTTGGTGAGGACCTCCCGGATCAGCGAGGTCGCCAGCACGCGGTTGACCAGGTCGGCGGAGCCGCGCAGGGCGAAGAACCGGTAGGGCGCCGCGAGGAGCCGTTCGCCCGTTACACGCACCAGCTCGCCGTCCGCGCTCGCCCTGAGCGAGACCATCGCGTATCCGCGCAGCACCCGGACCAGCCCGTACGCGGCGACCAGGCCGAGCACTCCGAAGCCCGCGATGGTAAGCAGGTCGTGGTCGCCGGCCGGCAGCACCCGGTCGACGACCAGCTCGGTCAGCGCCGGGAGGGCGAAGCCGAACGCCTGCATGACGACGCTGAGCGCCACCAGCAGCGCGAGCAGCCGGCGGTGGCCCGCGAAGGCGACAGAGGCGGGCCACCGCCACCAGCGGCCCCGCCGGGGGCGCGCGGTCCGCCGGAATCCGGGGCCGGGGGTGAAGACGAGCAGCACGCCGCTGTAGTCCAGGGCGAGCTCGGCGGTGGTGACGCGACGGCGGCCCGTCTCGGGATCGACGATCGTGACCCCGCCGCGCCCGTGACGCTCGACGACCACGTAGTGGTCGCCCTTCCAGTGCGCGATCGCCGGGAGCGGCGCGTGCGCCAGCCCCTCGGGAGGCAGGGAGAAGGCCCGTGCCTCCAGCCCGCGCCGCCTCGCCGCCCTGACCAGGGTGAGCGCGGAGGTGCCGTCACGGCCGGCGCCCAGCTCCTCGCCGAGCTCGCGCACCTCCACGTGGTGCCCGTACGCGCCGAGGACCATGGCGAGGCAGGCGGGGCCGCACTCGGTGGGGGTGCGCTGGTGGACGACAGGAACCCTGCTGAAAGCTGTGCCGCGATTGAGCCTCATGGTCCACGGAGTGTCGGCCGGGAGGCTTGTCCATCGCTTGTGACCGGCTTCAATCCCGCGGCCCCGAGAAGCGGTGGCGAAAAGCGGCGGCTCAGTGGCGGGCGGCGGTGACCAGGGCGTGGAACAGCGGCCCGTCCTCGTCGGCCTCCGGATGCCACTGGACGGCCAGGGCGAACGCCGCGCCCGTGACCTCGACGGCCTCGATCGTGCCGTCGTCCGAGCGGGCGGTGACCTCCAGCCCGTCCGCCAGGCGGTCGATCGCCTGATGATGGTAGTGGGCGGGCGTGAGGTCCTCGCCGTCGTAGATCTTGGCCAACCCCGGCGAGAGCCGTACGGGAAGGCGGCCGAACGTCCCGGGCGCGGGGGAGTGGGCGGTGTGGCCGACCACGTCGGGCAGGTGCTGCTGGAGGGTGCCGCCCAGCGCCACGTTGAGCACCTGCAGGCCCCGGCAGATGCCGAGGAACGGCAGGCCGGTGCGCAGGGCGGCCTCCAACAGTCCGAACTCCGCCTCGTCGCGGAACTCCCTGACATATCCGGTCTGTTCCGCGGGCGGCGCGCCGTAGCGGGCGGGGTCGATGTCGCCCCCGCCCGCGATGATCAGCCCGTCCAGCCGTTCCACCAGCGCGGCGGGCTCCCCGGCCGGCGGCAGGATGACCGGCTGGCCGCCCGCCCGCGCGATGTGGTCGACGTACATGTACGGCAGCAGCGCCGTCGGCATGTCCCAGACGGTGAACCTCGCCGGCTCGACGTAGCAGGTCACGCCGATGACGGGACGGGCCATGGCATACCCCTTTACAGCGGAGTGACGTACGCGCCGGAGATGCCGCCGTCGACCAGGAACTCCGAGGCGGTGATGAACGACGCGTCGTCGGAGGCGAGGAACGCGACCGCCGCGGCGATCTCCTCGGCCCGGGCGAAACGGCCGATCGGCACGTGGACGAGACGGCGCTGGGCGCGCTCGGGGTCCTTGGCGAACAGCTCCCGCAGCAGCGGGGTGTCCACCGGCCCGGGGCACAGCGCGTTGACCCGGATGCCCTCGCGGGCGAACTGGACGCCCAGCTCGCGGCTCATCGCGAGCACGCCGCCCTTGGAGGCGGTGTAGGAGATCTGCGAGGTGGCCGAGCCCATGACCGCGACGAACGACGCGGTGTTGATGATCGAGCCCTTGCCCTGCCGCTGCATGTACGGGATGACGTGCTTGCAGCACAGGTAGACGCTGGTGAGGTTGACCTCCTGCACCCGGCGCCAGGCGTCGAGGCCGGTCTCCAGGATGGAGTCGTCGTCCGGCGGCGAGATGCCCGCGTTGTTGAACGCGATGTCGACGCTGCCGAACTCCTCGAACGCGGTCCGGTACATCCGGGTCACGTCGTCCTCGTTCGCCACGTCGGCCTTGACGAACAGGCCGCCGACCTCGGCGGCGGCCTTCGCGCCGGCCTCCTCGTCGAGGTCGGCCACCACGACCTTGGCGCCCTCCTGGGCGAACCGGCGGGCCGTGGCCAGGCCGATGCCGCTGCCCGCGCCGGTGATGACGGCGACACGGTCCTGCAAACGCTGCATTGATCTACTCCGTGGAGATGAAGACGTTCTTGGTCTCGGTGAAGGCCGACAGGGCGTCCGGGCCGAGCTCCCGGCCGAGGCCCGACTGCTTGAAGCCGCCGAACGGGGTCCAGTAGCGGACGCTGGAGTGCGAGTTCACCGACAGGTTGCCCGCCTCGACGGCCCGCGCCACGCGCAGCGCCCGGCCCACGTCGCGGGTCCAGATCGACCCCGACAGGCCGTACGCCGTGTCGTTGGCGATCCGCACCGCGTCGGCCTCGTCCTCGAACGGCACGACCGACACCACGGGCCCGAAGATCTCCTCGGTGAACGCCCTGCGGAAGGACTCCGAGGACGATCCGGCCAGCACGGTCGGCGGGAACCAGAAGCCGGGGCCGCTCGGGCACGACCCGGCGGCGTACACGTCGGCCTCGGTGACGAACGACGCGACGCGCTCCCGGTGCTCGGCGCTGATCAGCGGGCCCATCTGGGTCGCCGGGTCGTTCGGGTCGCCCACCCGCACCGCGCGCACCGCCTCGGCGAGCCGCGCGAGGAAGTCGTCATAGACGGAACGCTCCACCAGGATGCGCGAGCGGGCGCAGCAGTCCTGGCCGGAGTTGTCGAAGACCGCCATCGGGGCGGACTCGGCCGCCCGGGCGAGGTCGGCGTCGGCGAAGACGATGTTGGCGCTCTTGCCGCCCAGCTCCAGCGTCACCCGCTTGACCTGCTCGGCCGCCTTGGCGCCGATGAGCTTCCCGACCTCCGTCGAGCCGGTGAACACGATCTTCCGTACGTCGGGATGCTCGACGAGCCGGGCGCCGGCGACCTCACCCTCGCCGGGCACGACCTGGAGCACGCCCTCGGGCAGCCCGGCCTCCAGGGCGAGCTCGGCCAGCCGCAGCGCGGTCAGCGGCGTCCACTCGGCGGGCTTGACGATCACCGTGTTGCCGGCGGCCAGGGCCGGGGCGACTCCCCAGGTCATGATGACCATCGGGAAGTTCCACGGCACGATGATCCCGACCACGCCCAGCGGCTCTGCGAACGTGACGTCCACCCCGCCCGGCACCGGGATCTGCTTGCCGTGGTCGCGCTCCGGCGCGCCCGCGTAGAAGTTCAGCACGTCGCGGACGTTGCCCGCCTCCCAGCGGGCGTTGCCGATCGTGTGCCCGGCGTTGGCGATCTCCAGCCGCGCCAGCTCCTCCGCGTGGTCCTCGACCACCTGCGCGAAGCGGCGCAGCAGCCGGGCCCGCTCGCCCGGGGCGACCGCCCGCCACGCGGGGAAGGCCCGGGCGGCCCGCTCGACCACCCGGTCCACCTCGGCGGCGTCCGCCATCTCGACCTCGGCGACCACGTCTTCGGTCGCCGGATTGACTATCTTCACAGCCGTTCGAACCCCCGATAGAGCTCCCAGTCGGTGACCGCCGCGTCGAAGGCGGCCAGCTCGACCCGCGCGTTGTTGGCGTAGTGCTCGACCACGTCCTTGCCGAAGGCCTCCTCGGCGATCGGCGACTCCTCCCACAGCGCCAGGGCGTCGCGGAGCGTGGAGGGCACCCGCTCGGCCCCGGAGTCGTACGCGTTGCCGGTGAACGGCTCCTCCAGCTCCAGCCCGTCGTCGATGCCGCGCAGCCCCGCCGCGATCATGGCGGCGACCGCGAGGTACGGGTTGACGTCGCCGCCGGGCACCCGGTTCTCGATCCGCAGCGAGGGGCCGTGGCCGACCAGCCGCAGCGAGCAGGTGCGGTTGTCCACGCCCCACTTGACGGCGGTGGGGGCGAAGCTGCCGGGCACGAACCGCTTGTAGGAGTTGATGTTGGGCGCGTAGAGCAGGGTCAGCTCCCGCATCGCCGCGAGCTGACCGGCGATGAACCGCCGCCCGGTCTCCGACAGCCCGTACGGCTCGCCGCCCGCCATCACGGGGGTGCCGTCGGCCTCGCGCAGCGAGATGTGGATGTGGCAGGAGTTGCCCTCGCGCTGGTTCGGCTTGGCCATGAAGGTGATCGACCTGCCGTCCTGGGCGGCGATCTCCTTGGCGCCGTTCTTGTAGAACACGTGGTTGTCGCACGTGGTCAGCGCGTCGGCGAACCGGAAGGCGATCTCGTGCTGGCCGAGGTTGCACTCGCCCTTGGCCGACTCGACGTACAGCCCCGCGCCCTCCATGCCGAGCCTGATCCTGCGCAGCAGCGGCTCGATGCGGGAGGTGCCGAGCAGCGAGTAGTCGACGTTGTAGAGGTTGGCCGGGGTCAGGTCGCGGTAGCCCCGCTGCCAGGCCTGCTCGTAGCTGTCGTCGTAGACGACGAACTCCAGCTCGGTGCCGACGTAGGCGGTCCAGCCGCGTTCGGCGAGCCGGGCGAGCTGGCGGCGCAGGATCTGCCTGGGGGAGGCCACGACGTCGGCGCCGTCCTCCCACACCAGGTCGGCGAGCAGCAGCACGGTGCCCTCGTGCCAGGGCACGCGGCGCAGCGTCGACAGGTCGGGCCGCATGACGAAGTCGCCGTAGCCGCGCTCCCAGGACGACATGGCGTAGCCGTCCACGGTGTTCATGTCGACGTCCACCGCGAGCAGGTAGTTGCAGCCCTCCGCTGCGTGGCTCAGCACCTCCTCCAGGAAGTACCGCGCAGAAAGCCGCTTGCCCTGCAGCCGCCCCTGCATGTCGGTGACCGCGAGCAGGACCGTGTCCACGCGGCCCGCTTCGACGTCATCGCGGAGTCGATCCACGCTGAGCACGGTGCCTCCCGTCCAAAAGTCTGGAATCAGACCATTGAGGGCATGCAAGCACCATGTTCCCCTCGTCGTCAACAATGTCCGAGGGGTTTAACCTCGATCACAGGGACGGGGGACCCGCTGTGACGGGTGGAGGGACGATGCGCATGGAGATCACCCCGGCGGAGACGTCCGTCTCCCGTTCCCGGACCCCGGCCGAGCCCGCCTCTCGGGACGCGGCGGTGGGGATCACCGGCGCGGTGTCGCTGCTGCGGCCGGTGCGGGCGGGCAACGCGTTCGAGGAGACCGTCGAGCGCCTGCTCCAGGCCATCAAGCTCGGCGTCGTCCCGCACGGCGAGAAGCTGCCGCCGGAGCGCGAACTGGCCGCCCGGCTCGGCATCAGCAGGGTCACGCTGCGCGAGGCGATCCGCGCGCTGCAGGAGGCCGGTTACCTCGACGTACGGCGCGGCCGGTACGGCGGGGCCTTCGTCGTCTACCAGCCGCCGAGCCCGCGCAAGGGCGACCTGCGCAGGGCCGTCACCCGGATGGGAGAAGACGACCTCGAAGACGCGCTGACGTTCCGGATGGCCGTCGAGTGCGGGGCGGCCCGGGTGCTCGCGACCACCGAGCTGACCCCGGGACAGCGGGAGACGCTCGCCGCCCGGCTGGCCGGGGTGAACGACGCGGCGCCGGCCGACTATCGCAGGATGGACATCGCGTTCCACCTGGCGATCGCGGAGCTGAGCGGGTCGCCGCTGCTGGCCGCCGCGTGCGCCGACGCCCGGCTGCGGGTCACCGACCTGCTCAACGCGATCCCCGTGCTGGGGCCCAACATCGAGCACGCCGCGGTGCAGCACGCCGCCATCGCCGCCGCGATCCTGGACGGCGACCCGGAGGCGGCCGAACGGGCGGTGGCCGAGCACCTGGAGGGCACGGCGGCCCTGCTGCGCGGCTTTCTCGCGTGACCACTTCCCCCGCGTCGTAGCATCGGAGGCCGGGGGATCGCTTGATGGCCGGCTGGTTTCACGAACGCATCATCGAGGCGCACCGTCTGCCGCTGTTCTGCTTCTTCGCCGCGCTGATCACGGCATTCGTCTTCACGCGGGTGAACGTACGGCTGATCAGGGCGCGGGTGCGGTGGCTCGGCAACGTCAGCGTGGGCGAGATGCACATCCACCACGTGGTGTTCGGCGTGGTGCTCACGCTGCTCGGCGGGGTGGCCGGGCTGGTCCTGTCGGACGTGTCCACGGGGTGGTACTCGTTCTCCGCGGCCGTGTTCGGCGTGGGCGCCGCCCTCGTGCTCGACGAGTTCGCGCTGATCCTGCACCTGCGCGACGTCTACTGGCAGGAGGAGGGCCGCACCTCCGTGGACGCGGTCTTCGTGGCGATCGCCGCCACCGGCCTGCTGCTGCTCGGGCTGCGCCCGCTCACCTGGAACGGCGCGGCGGACGGCGGCCACTGGACGGCTCTCGCGTTCCTCTTCGTCAACCTAATCTTCGCCGTGATCACCCTGCTCAAGGGGAAGATCTGGAGCGGCCTGCTGGGCCTGTTCGTGCCGCCGCTGCTGTACGTGGGGGCGGTGCGGGTGGCCCGTCCCGGCTCGCCCTGGGCCCGCTGGTGCTACTCGGAGCGGGCGCGGCGGCCCCGGCCGCGCCTGATGGCCAAGGCGATCCACCGGGAGGAGCGCTGGCGCCGCCCGGTCATCCGGGTGAAGATCGCGGTGCAGGAGTTCGTCTCCGGCCGCCACGACCTGCCCGCGCCCGCGCTGCCCGACCGGCGCCTCCGGCGGCGGGTCGTGTCCCCCCGTCCCCGTCAGGGGGCGGACCATCCCGGGCGTCCCTGGCGGTCGGGCCGGCCCCGCGCCCACTGAGACCACGCCGCCGTCCCGAAAGAGGGATGATCCGTGACGCCGGGCCGACGACCGTGAGCGGTCACCGAACCTCCGGGGCCGGGGAGGAGTCGTAGGAGACAGGGCGGCAGCCGCGCCTTTCCGATTCGCCTTCGCCAAGGAGGCTGTGACTGATGGCTCGATGGTCATTCCGGCGGTTTTTATCGGGTGCCGGGTCGGTCGCGTTCTTCGTGGCCTGGTTCGGCATCCTGATCGTGGCGCTCGTCGCCCAGGTTTCCAACCTCGTCTCGGCCCTGGACCTCGGGCGGCACGGTGTCCGCACCACCGGCGTGGCCCTCGCCACCCGGTCGGAGACGTGGAACGACACCGACGGCCACCCCATTACCGTTGACTACACGAAGGTCGGTTTCACGGTGGGCGCACAACGGCACGTCGAGGAGATCTCCGGCCGGTACGCGACAGGGGAGAAGGTCCGCATCGTCTACGACCCCGAGAACGTGAACGTCGTCAGGAGCGAGGAGGACACCGGCCTCGGCGGGCTGGCCGGACATTTCGTGCTGATCGCCATCCTGCTCGCCATGCTGGTCTTCGGCGTCAGCTTCGTTTTCTCCTGGTACCGATGGTGACGATGCCCGCCGCGATGTGATCGAGATCCGCGTACGCGCCGAGGATCCGGCTCCGGGAACGCCCTGCCGGGACGTGTGCCGATCGCTCAAAGAGCATTTCGGCCGGTTCTGTGGGTATTTCACCCCAAGTAAGAGCGGTGGGGGTGGGAGGGGTGGTCATGGAGTCTCGCGAGCGGTTCATGTTCCAGCGGATGGCGGCACAGCTCAAAGGGGAGGCGGCGCTCCTGACGGGGGACCGGCTCATGGCTGCCGAGGCACGCGCGGAGGAGGCCGAGGCCGACCTGTGCCTCACCTGGTACGCGATCATGGACACCACCCGGATGATCCGCCTGACCTACGGAGTGCCGGGATGAGGGATCATCACGGTGGGTGCGCGGGCGATACTGACGTGGTGACCGCGTCTTCCACCTTCCCGGCGCCCCCGTTCCACCTGCGCCTCATCGAGGACGCGCGGCCGGTCCTCGACCGCTACGGCCTGCTGCTCGCCGGCGGTTACGCGCTGCTGGCGCACGGATGCACGTCGAGGCCGGTGGACGACCTCACCTTCGCCACCGGCGGCGAGGCCCCGCTGGAGGAGGCCGGCCGGGCGCTGGCCGAGGCGTTCGGCAGCACCGGCCTGTCGGCCGAGGTGCGCGAGGCCGGCGCCCGCATCGGCCGCGTCGTCGTCACCGACGAGATCACCGGCCAGTCGTGCGAGGTCACCCTGCTCCGCGAGCCGCTGCGCGACCGGCCCGCCGACATCGGCCCCTGCCGGGTGCTCGGCCTGGACGACGCCGTGGGGCTCAAGGTGCGCGCGCTGCAGGACCGCGGCCTGCCACGCGACTTCGCCGACGTGGCCTCGGTGTCCGGCCTCTACTCCTTCCGCCTGCTCGAACAACTCGGCGCGCGCTACGACGACGAGTGGCGGGTGGAGGACCTGGTCGAACGGCTGGAGACCGTCGACCTGCTGGCCGAAGAGGCGTTCGGCGGCCTGGACGAGGAGGGCGTCGCCGCCGTACGCCGCTTCGCGTACGCCTGGGCGGAGGACATCAAACTGCGCCGCGTCGACGACGGCGACGCCGAGTTCGACCTGGACGTCCCCGACCTGGACTGATCCACGACGTCCGAAATCCCCGCGCGCATCGGCGTTTCCGGTGAATTAGGGTCTCCGGGAGATCGCACACAGGCTGCGCAGGGCCCGGGCACAGGGCCGGCGCGCCCGGTCCGTGCGCAGTGCTCGCGGAGGGGGCTCCATGGGGACGGAGGGCGACGGCCCTGACGGGGGACGGCCCGCGCCACGGCCGAAGGCGTCACTAGGGGAGCGCGCCGCCTGGCGGCTGCTGCTCGACCAGGTGCGCCCCCACCGGCGGGTGCTGCTGCTGGGCGGCGTGCTCAGCCTCGTCGGCAGCCTCACCGGGCTCGCCATGCCGGTCATGGCCAAGCGGGTGATCGACACGTTCGGCGCGGGCGGCGCACTGGCCGGCCCGGTGCTCGGGCTGTCGGCCGCCGTCCTGGCCGGGGCGCTGATCTCGGCGGCCGGGCGGTTCCTGCTGGAGCGGATGGGCGAGACCATCGTGCTCGACTCGCGCCGGGGCCTGGTCGACCGCATCCTGCGGCTCACGGTCTCCGACGTCGACCGGCTCAAGCCCGGCGACCTGCTGTCGCGGGTCAGCTCCGACACCACCCTGCTGCGAGCCGTGTGCACCGACGCGCTGGCCTCGCTGGTCGGCTCGGTGTTCACGTTCCTGGGCGCCGCCGTGATGATGGCGATCATGGACGGCCTGCTGCTGGTCGTCACGCTCGCCGTCGTCGCGCTGGTCGGGCTCCTGGGCGTGGTCATCGCCCCGCGCATCCGCCGCGCCTCCCTTCAGGCACAGGTGGCGCTCGGCGAGATGGGCTCGATGCTCGACCGCGCCCTCCAGGCGTTCCGTACGGTCAAGGCCAGCGGCGCGGAGGCGCGGGAGATCGCGGCGGTGGGCACGGCGGCCGCCGAGGCGCGCGACCGGGGCGTGGCCGCCGCCGCGTGGACCTCGCTGGCCGGGATCGGCGCGTGGATGTCGATCCAGCTCGCGTTCCTCGCGGTGCTGGGGGTGGGCGGCGCGCGGGTCGCGTCGGGGCAGATGGAGATCTCCACCCTGATCGCGTTCCTCATGTACCTGTTCTATCTGGTCTCCCCGATCGGCCAGATCGTGCAGAGCCTCACGCAGATCCAGAACGGCCTGGCCGCGGTGACCCGCATCCAGGAGATCGCCACGCTGCGCACCGAGCCCGCCGCCCCGGCGGCGCGGGCGGGGGGCGAGCCGGTCGGGGTGACGTTCTCCGGGGTCGTCTTCCGCTACGGCGACGACCGGCCGGTGGTCCACCAGGGTGTGACGTTCGAGGTGCCGGCGGGCGGCATGACCGCGCTGGTCGGCCCCTCGGGCGCGGGCAAGTCGACGGTGTTCGGCCTGGTCGAGCGGTTCTACGAGCCGCAGGAGGGGACGATCACCGTCGGCGGGCGCGACATCCGCGAGTGGCCGCTCGGCGAGCTGCGGGCCATGCTCGGCTACGTCGAGCAGGACGCCCCCGTGCTCGCGGGGACGTTGCGGGAGAACCTCGTCTTCGGCGCGCCCGGAGCGACCGACGAGGAGGTCGCCCGCGCCCTCGCCCGTACGCGCCTGGACGACCTGGTCGAGCGGTTGCCCGAGGGACTGGAGACGCCGGTCGGCCATCGCGGCGTGCTGCTGTCGGGCGGCGAGCGGCAGCGGGTCGCCATCGCCAGGGCGCTGCTGCGCAAACCCCGGCTGCTGCTGCTCGACGAGGCGACCTCCCAGCTCGACGCGGTCAACGAGATGCGGCTGCGGGAGGTCGTGGCGGAGGTGGCGCGCGAGACCACGGTGCTGGTGATCGCCCACCGCCTGTCCACCGTGACCGGCGCCGACCGGATCGTGGTGATGGAGGCCGGTCGCGTGCGGGCCTGGGGGACCCACGACGAGCTGGTCTCGGCCGACGAGCTCTACCGCGAGCTGGCCGCCACGCAGTTCCTCGTCTCGTCCTGACCGGCGTCCGCGTAGTCCTGCCGACCGGCACACGCGATGTCCGTCCGACCGGCACACGCGAAGCCCGTCCGACCGACGCACGCGATGTCCGTCCTGACCGGCGTCCGCGAAGTCCGGCCGACCGGTGTCCGAGATCCCCGCGTGACCGGTGCCCGTGATCTCCGCAGACGCCGATGGCGAAGCCGTGAGCAGCCCTTACACCGGGCCACAGCTTCTTTCGACCGGAGACCGGGAAGATCGGTGGTGCGTAACCTCTCCTTCACCACCGCCCGGTTGCCGGAGCTGTCGCGCGTGCGGGCGCGTCCGGTGACCAGGGTCGGAGGCGGGGCGTCCCGGCCATGCCGGGGCGCTCCGCCACGCTTCACAGGCTGCCGGTTATCCGGCTACCCGGTTATCCGGCGAGGTGGCGCATGGAGCGGACCGACCAGGCCAGGGCGGGCACCGCGAGCACCGCCATCAGGACGAACGCGAGCGCCACGTGGCCGTCCGCGAGGTCGCCGGCGAACAGCGCCCGCCCGGCCTCGACCGCGTGATAGAGCGGGTTTACCTGGGCCACCGTCCGCATCCACGCCGGAGCGAGCGACATCGGCAGCAGGATGCCGGTGAACAGGATCAGCGGCAGCGCGAAGAACTGCAGGATCTGCGACATGCCGTTCTCGTCCCGCACCGCGAGGGCCAGGCCGTACGACAGGCCGGAGGCGAAAAGACCGGTCAGGGCCATGAGCACGAGCATCAGGGCGACGCCGGGCAGGCTGGGCCGCATGCCCATCAGCAGGGCCACCACGATGATCACCAGAGCCTGCGCCACCAGCACGATCATGTCGCGCAGTGTCCGGCCCAGGACGATGGCCGGGCGGCTCGCCGGGCTCGCGGCGAGCCGTTCGAGCACTCCGGTGCGGATCTCTGCGATCATGCCGAAGCCGACGAACAACGAGCCGAACAGCGCGATCATCACCATCACGCCGGGGGTGAACATGGCGAGCGTCCGCTCGTCCCGCACGCCGGGCATGGTGTTGGCCAGCAGCGGGGCGAACAGCAGCAGATAGAGGACGGGCTGGAGGAGGCCGAAGAACGGCCAGATCGGATTGCGGGCGGTGTTGCGCAACTCGTAGGCCAGGAACAGGCCGGTGTGCTTCAGCATGGCTGCGTCTTTCCGTCGGCGTGTCTTTCCGCGGGTGCCCGCTCGCCGTCGTCGAGATAGACGCGCAGCAGGTCGCCGCCGGCCCGCACCTCCCGCGCGTACGGCAGGCCCTCCAGCACTCGCGCCGCCTCGTCCGTGCCGGACACCCGCAGGGACACGACATCCCCGGCGATCTCGCGCTTGAGCTCGGCGGGCGTCCCGGCCGCGACGACGCGCCCGTGGTCGACGATGACGAGGCGGTCGCACAGCGCGTCGGCCTCGTCCAGATAGTGGGTGCTGAGCAGGACGCTCGTCCCGGCGTCGCGCAGCGCCTTGATCTGGTCCCACAGGTTGGCCCGGTTCTGCGGGTCGAGGCCGGTGGTGGGCTCGTCGAGGAACAGCAGCGGCGGCCGGTGCACCAGGCCGAGCGCGATCGCGACCCGCCGCTTCTGGCCTCCCGACAGGGTGCGGGCCGGCCGGTCGGCCAGTGTCGTGAGGTCGAACGCCGCGAGCACCTCGGCGGTGCGGGTGGTGGCCTCGGCCGCCGTCAGGCCGTTGACCCGGGCGGCGAGCATGAGGCCGGCCCTGGCCGTGTTGTATTCGTCCACGCCGCCGGCCTGGCCGACGTACCCGATGCGGCGCCGCACCTGCTCGGGGGAGGCCAGCAGGTCGTGCCCGGCCACCGTCGCGGTGCCGCCGGTGGGCGCGACCAGCGTGGCCAGCATGCGGATCGTCGTGGTCTTCCCCGCGCCGTTCGGGCCGAGCACCCCGAAGATCTCGCCCTCGGCGACGTCGAGGGCGACGCCGCGCACGGCCTCCACCGGCTCGGCGGCCGGGCCGCCGCGGCGGCCACGGCGCCCACGGGGGCCGCGAGGGCGGTAGGTCTTGCGTAACTCCCGCGCTTCAATGATCACATTCGGCTCCTCGTCGGTCAGGGAAGGTCGTCGTGCTCGATGCGCTCGACGGCCTGTTCCAGCCACTCCAGCTGGGCGCGGAATTCGGCCGCGGTCAGCTCCAGGCACTCGTCCACGTGCCGCGGGGCGCCCGCCGCGCGCTTGGCGTGACGGGCCCGCTCGTAGCTCGCGAACCCCGCGCGCAGCAGCTCGGCCCTTTCCCGCACGATCGCCGGCAGATCGGCCTTGGGCAGCCGGTCCATGAACGTCAGCGCGACCTGGAACGGGTCGACGATCGGCATGATCTCCGACCAGTGCTCGCGGAGCCGCCGGTCGAACTCGGCCCGTCCCTCGGGCGTGATGCCGTAGACCGTCCGCCCCCGGCCGGAGGGCCGGTCGTCGCCGACCACTTCGAGCAGGCCCTCCTGGGCCATCTTCCCGAGGGCGTGGTAGATCGAGCCGAAGGCGATGTTGGCCCAGTGCTGGGCGCCCCACAGTTCGAGTTTCTTGCGCACCTCGTAGCCGTGCAGCGGCCCATCGAGCAGCACGCCCAGGATCAGCACTCGCGTCGATGACATATTCAAATTTGTATACAAGTTTGAGTATGGTAGTCAACCATGAACCGCGAGACAGACAGGCACGAGATCCGCAGGGACGACGACGGCGCCCTGCTCGGATACGTCCGGCGGACCGGCGGGGAGTGGGAGCCGCTGACCGTCTTCGGCTACCCCATCGGCCCGGCCGGGCCGTACGAGCGGGCGGAGGAAGAGGTGCGCCGCGCCGGGCTCGACGTGCTCGCCGGGCAGTGGGAGTTCCTCGAAGACGGCGAGTGGTATCGCTGCGTGATCCTGGAGGCCTCCGCCGGCGAGGTGCGGGTGCGCCCGGCCGACCACCGCTACCCCCACCACCGCTACGCCCTGACCCTGGAGCGCCCCACCCCCGAGACGCTGCGCCCGGGGCGGTGAAACGCCCGCCGCACCCGGCCGGCCGGAAACGCGCCACGCGGTGTGCGGCAAGATCCGCGCGGCGTTCTAAGGTGAGGTCCATGCGACCCACGGCTCTGATCACCGGCGCCTCGCGGGGTGTGGGGGCGGCGATCGCCCGTGCCCTCGCCTCCGACTACGACCTCTTCCTGGGCGGCCGGGACGGCACGGCGCTCGACGCGCTGTGCGCGGAACTGCCCGCCGCCCGCCCCTGGGCGGTGGAGCTGACCGAGCTCACCCCCGCCGACGTGGAGGGGATCGAGCGGCTCGACGTGCTCGTCCACAGCGCGGGCGTCGCCAGTGTCGGGCCCCTGGCCGACACCCCCGCCCGCGAGTGGCGGCGGCTGATGGAGGTCAACGTCATCGCGGTCGCCGAGCTGACCCGGCTGCTGCTGCCCGCGCTGCGCGCGGCACGCGGGCACGTCGTGCTGATCAACTCGGGGGCCGGGCAGCGGGCCAACCCCAACTGGGGCGCCTACGCCGCGAGCAAGTTCGCCCTGCGGGCGTTCGGCGACACGCTGCGCGAGGAGGAGCACGCCAACGGCGTCCGGGTCACCGCGATCTTCCCCGGGCGGGTGGACACCGACATGCAACGAGCCATCCGGGCCCAGGAGGGCGGGCCGTACGAGCCGGGAAGATACCTGGAGCCGGAGTCGGTGGCGCGGGCCGTGCTGGCCGCGGTGACGGCGACGCCCGACGCCCACGTCACCGAGATCACCGTGCGGCCGGCTGGGGGACCCACCCGCTGACGCCCCCGCGAGGCGCGCGGGACGGATGTTCATTACAGTGGCATCACCGCCATGCCGCCCATCTGGAGGACCGGTGCACGTGACCTACTGGTGCGAGATGGCGTGGCTGCCGCCCGGCGAGATCGTGGAGAGCGTGGTCGTCGGCGTCGAGGGCCGCCGCATCGTCGAGGTCAGGCCCGAGGCGGCGCCTCCACCCGGAGCCGTACGGCTGGCCGGGCTCACCCTGCCCGGCCTGGCCAACTGCCATTCCCACGCCTTCCACCGCGCCCTGCGCGGCCACACCCAGACCGGCCGCGGCAGCTTCTGGACCTGGCGCGAGCGGATGTACGCGGTCGCCGAGGCGCTCGGCCCGGACAGCTACCTCGACCTGGCCACCGCGACGTACGCCGAGATGGCGCTCGCCGGGATCACCACCGTGGCCGAGTTCCACTACCTGCACCACGGACCCGGGGGGCGGCCGTACGCCGACCCGAACGCGATGGGCCACGCGCTGGTCGAGGCGGCCAGGAGGGCCGGGCTGCGCATCACCCTGCTCGACACCTGCTATCTGACCGGCGGCATCGGCGACGCCCTCACCGGCACCCAGCTGCGCTTCGGCGACGGGGACGCCGATCGATGGGCCGCCAGGGCCGACGACCTCGCCCAGGTGTACGAGGGCGAGGAGGACGTCGAGATCGGCGCGGCCATCCACTCCGTGCGCGCGGTGCCGCCCGAACAGATGCCCGTGGTCGTCGACTTCGCCCACCGGCACACCGCGCCGCTGCACGCGCACGTCTCCGAGCAGCCGGCGGAGAACGAGGCGTGCGTCGAGCTCTACTCGGCCACGCCCGTGCAGGTGCTGCACGAGCACGGCGCGCTCGGACCACGCTCGACGGCGGTGCACGCCACCCACCTGTCCGACGTGGACGTGGCGCTGCTCGGCGGCTCCACCACCCACGTGTGCATGTGCCCCACCACCGAGCGCGACCTCGCCGACGGCGTCGGCCCCGCCCGCAGGCTGCTGGACGCCGGATCGCCCGTCACGCTCGGCACCGACAGCCAGGCGGTCATCGACCTGTTCGAGGAGGCCAGGGCGGTGGAGCTGGACGAGCGGCTGGTCACCGGCGAGCGCGGGCACTGGCACGCCGAGCAGCTCCTGAACGCCGCGACCGCCATCGGGCAGGCGTCGCTGGGTTTCCCCGACGCCGGATGCCTGGTGCCCGGGGCCTGGGCCGACCTCGTCTCCGTCCGGCTCGACTCGGTCCGTACGGCCGGAGCCACCAAGGCGACTGCGGTGGAGGCGGTGGTGTTCGCCGCCACCTCCGCCGACGTCTACTCGGTGGTCGCGGGCGGACGGCGGATCGTGGAGGACGGACGGCACGTGCTCGGTGACGTCGGCGCGCTGCTGGGCGAGGCGCTCGCCCCGCTCAACCGGTGAGGTTTGCGCCGTTCACGGGGTGGCGAGGATCAGGAAACGTGGGGCCGAGCGGCATGACATCAGTCGTTTACACGGGGATCGGATCGCTGTACACGGCGGACCCCGAGCGGGAGGAGATCGAGGACGCCGCGCTGGTGGCGGAGAACGGGGTGGTCCGGTGGATCGGCCGGTCCGCCGACGCCCCGGCCGCCGACGAGCAGGTCGACGTGGAAGGGCGCGCGGTCATCCCGGGGTTCGTGGACAGCCACGCGCACCTGGTGTTCGCCGGCGACCGCACCGAGGAGTTCGCCGCGCGGATGGCCGGACGGCCCTACACCGCGGGCGGCATCCGCTCGACCGTCGAGGCCACCCGCCGGGCCACCATCCCCGAGCTGGTGTCCACCACCGCTCTGCTGGTGTCGGAGATGGCCATGCAGGGCACGACGACGTTCGAGATCAAGAGCGGCTACGGCCTCACCGTGGACGACGAGCGCCGCAGCCTGGAGATCGCCTGCCAGTTCACCGAGGAGACCACGTTCCTCGGGGCGCACGTCGTGCCGCCGGAGGCGTGCGCCGACGACTACGTCCGCCTCGTGACCGGCCCGATGCTGGAGGCGTGCGCGCCGTACGCCAAGTGGGTGGACGTGTTCTGCGAGCGCGGCGCGTTCGGCGAGGAGCACAGCAGGGAGGTGCTCGCGGCGGGCCGCAAGGCCGGGCTGCAGCTCAGGGTGCACGCCAACCAGCTCGGCCCGGGGCCGGGCGTGCGGCTGGCCTGCGAGATGGGGGCGGCATCCGCCGACCACTGCACCCATCTCGATGACGCCGACGTGGACGCGCTGGCCGCCTCCGGGGTGGTCGCCACCCTGCTGCCGGGCGCGGAGTTCTCCACCAGGTCGCCCTACCCGGACGCGCGGCGGCTGCTCGACGCGGGCGTCACGGTGGCCCTGGCGACCGACTGCAACCCGGGCACCTCGTTCACCACCTCGATGCCGTTCTGCGTCGCTCTCGCCGTACGCGAGATGGGCATGACGCCGCTCGAGGCCGTGCGGGCGGCAACCCGTGGCGGCGCACGGGCGCTGCGGCGCACCGACGTGGGCACCCTGTGCGTCGGCGCCCGCGCGGACCTCGTCATCCTGGAGGCGCCGTCGTACGTCCACCTCGCGTACCGGCCCGGAGTGCCGCTGGTGGCGCAGGTGTGGCGAATGGGGCGCCGCCTCGTTTAGACCCGCGCAACCTGGGTAAACGCCTTTCTTCCCGGCCGCGCATCCTCCTCAGGGAGGAAACCGAAACCATTCCCCGGTCGTATCCGTTTGGGGAATCTTTGCCATGGACCGGCCGTTGTCCGGGTCAGAAGCAGGAAGCCGGGGACCGTGCCGAACGGGGCGGACACGTCCGGCTCACCGGCTCACATATTGCATATCGCGGCGGCGGAACGAGGTGCCATCGGATGGCGACGGGGAATCGGACGCAGGAACAGCACATCTCTGACCGGGATCTGCTCGGGACATATCTGGCCGAGATCGGCCGCGTCCCCTTGCTGACCGCGGAGCAGGAGGTCGAGCTGGCCAAGCGTATCGAGGCGGGGTTGTTCGCCGAGCAGTTGCTCGACAGCGGGCGGCCCGAGCCGAAGATCGCGAATGCGACCGACGAGGAGCTGGAGCGAATCGCGATCTCGGGACGGCGGGCCAAGGACGAATTCATCCAGGCCAATCTGCGCCTCGTGGTCGCGGTCGCGAGGAAATACTCCGGACGGGGAATGCCGCTGATCGATCTTGTGCAGGAGGGCAACCTCGGTCTGGTCCGCGCGGTGGAGAAGTTCGACTATCGCCGGGGATACAAGTTCTCGACCTACGCCACCTGGTGGATCAGGCAGTCGGTGGGCCGCTCGATCCACGAGCAGGCGCGGCCGGTGCGGCTGCCCACCCACGCGGGCGAGCAGATGACGCGGCTCATGCGGGTGCGCAGGGACATGCTGGCGGAGTTCGACGCAGAGCCGACCGACGCCGACCTCGCCGAGGTGCTCGACCTGCCGATCGAGCGGGTGCAGGAGCTGCGCCGCTGGGCCTCCGACCCGGTCTCCCTCCAGCTCGGCGTGGGCGACGAGGACGAGACCGAGCTCGGTGACATGATCGCCGACGAGACCTGGGCGGACCCCGAGCAGCAGGCCATGGCCACGCTGGAGAAGGAGCGCCTGGAGGAGTGGCTGACCGGCCTGGAGGGCCAGATGCGCGAGATGCTGCGCTGGCGGTACGGCCTGGTGGACGGCCGCGAGCACACCCTCACCGAGGTGGGGGAGCGCTACGGCATCGGCCGTGACCGCGCCCGGCGCATCGAGCGCGACGCGCTGGTGCGGCTGCGCAAGATGGCCAGCGCCGCGTAACACGCGCCCCCACACCGGCCGGTTCGTCACGCGGGGCGGGCGTTCGCCCCGCGTGCCGGCCGCCTCGCCGCTACGAGGCTTCGCCGTCGAGCCCCAGCGCGTGCGCGTTTCCGGCGCACCAGTCGGAGAAGCCGGGGGGCGGTGGCCGATGGTGGCGGCGATGCTCTCGACCTGCCCCGCGATGGTGAACGTCTCGTCGCCGGTGAGGGTGTAGGTCCGGCCTTCGTGGCCGTTCTCGGTCAGCACGAGGGCGGCGACGGCCGCGACAGCAGGCTCGTGAGGCTCTGGCTGACCGACGCGGGCCGAGCGCTCCGGGAGCCGGTCGCGGCCGAGCGCCATGGCCTGGAGGAGAAGATCGCCGCCGGGCTCACCGAGGCCGAGATCCGCAAGCTGATGACCGCGCTGGGCAAGGTCTACGAGTCGGCCAGAGCTCTGCTGTGAGCAGGGCATCGTGACGCGCACCCTCTTTGGGGGTGCGCGTTTTGTCGTTCCAGACACATCCGAAACAGGCCCGAAACACGGTGGTGGCGAGTTTCACACATGTGAAACACACATGGTCGTGGGCTGAAACGGCGGAAGAACACGCTGTCGCCAACGTCAGTGCGCCAGCCGGCCGAGGTTGCCCGGGAGGAAGTCACTGCGGGAGTGATAACGGCCACACGCCAAATGTAAGGAGGGCCGCGTCGGTGAAGATCGATACCGGCACCACCGCCTGGATGATCACAGCCACCGCTCTGGTGCTGCTGATGACGCCCGGGCTCGCGTTCTTCTACGGGGGCATGACCAGGGCGAAGAGCGTCCTGAACATGATGATGATGTCTTTCGTCAGCATCATCACCATCACCCTCGCCTGGGTCCTGTACGGCCACTCGCTGGCCTTCGACGCCTTCGGCGACGGTGACAACTTCATCAACAAGCTCGTGGGCGGGGGAGACGCCCTTGGCCTGCAGAGCCTGATCGACACGCCCACCGCGGACGACGGCACCGGTATGCCGAGCCTGGTGTTCTCGGCCTTCCAGCTCACCTTCGCGATCATCACCGTGGCTCTCATCAGCGGCGCCATCGCCGACCGCGCGAAGTTCGGCGCGTGGGTCGTCTTCGGCCTCGCCTGGGCGACGATCGTCTACTTCCCCGTGGCCCACTGGGTCTGGGGCGGCGGCTGGCTGGCGAACCTCGGCATCGAGGACTTCGCGGGAGGCACGGTCGTCCACGTGAACGCCGGTGCCGCCGGCCTCGCGCTGGCGCTGGTGCTCGGCAAGCGCACCGGGTGGCGCAAGGACCCGATGCGGCCGCACAACCTGACCCTGGTCCTGCTCGGCGTGGGTCTGCTGTGGTTCGGCTGGTTCGGCTTCAACGCGGGCTCCGAGCTCGCCGTCGACGGCACCGCCGGCCTCGCCTTCATGAACACCCAGGTCGCCACGGCCGCCGCCGCCGGTGCCTGGATCCTCGTGGAGAAGCTGCGCGACGGCCACTCCACCACCCTCGGCGTCGCCTCCGGCGCCGTCGCCGGCCTCGTCGCCATCACCCCCGCCTGTGGCTTCATCGACCCGTGGGCGGCGCTCGTGCTCGGCCTCGTCGCCGGCGCGGTCTGCGCGTACGCGGTCGGCCTGAAGTATCGCCTCGGCTTCGACGACTCGCTCGACGTGGTCGGCGTGCACCTGGTCGGCGGCGCGATCGGCGCGGTCGCGCTCGGTATCATCGCCCGCTACCCCTTCGCGGACGGCCAGAACCAGGGCCTCATCTACGGCGGCCCGATCTCGCAGCTCGGCGTGCAGGCCCTCGGTCCTGTCGCGGTCGGCCTCTACTCCTTCATCATGGCGTATGTCATCGGGAAGATCATCGACAAGACGATGGGCTTCCGGATCAACCAGGAGGACGAGGTCACCGGCATCGACATCACGACTCACGCCGAGACCGGGTACGACCTCGGCACCGTCCACTCCTCGGGAGTGGCCTCAGTCAACGGGCCCGTGCCCGCGCCTGCGAAGAAGGTCGACGCATGAAACTCATCACCGCAGTCATCAAGCCGTTCAAACTGGACGACGTGAAGGCCGCCCTGGAGCAGTTCGGCATCAAGGGAATGACCGTCTCGGAGGCCAGCGGCTACGGCCGTCAGCGCGGCCACACCGAGGTCTACCGCGGCGCCGAGTACCAGGTCGACCTGGTGCCCAAGGTCCGGGTCGAGGTCCTCGCCGAGGAGGACGACGCCGAGGACGTCATCGACGTCATCGTCAAGGCGGCCCAGACCGGCAAGATCGGCGACGGCAAGGTCTGGTCGGTCCCCGTGGACACCGTCGTCCGGGTCCGCACCGGGGAGCGCGGGCCGGAGGCGCTGTAACCGGATGATGAGAGGGGAGGCGCGCTCGTTCGCCGCGGTCCGCAAGGACAGGGCCGCGGACATCGACAGATGGCTCACCGATCTGTTCCGCACGGCGGCGACACGGCCGTACGCGCGGGAGGGCGGATCGGGAGGGAAGGGCGGCTTCCCCGACGAGCGTGGCCCCGCCGCCTCCCACGGGATCGGCCCCACTGGAATCGGACACAGCGGGGCCGCTCCCAACGGGATCAGCGGGGTCGCCCTCGTCGCGGTCGGCAGCCTGGGGCGGGGCGAGCTCGCCCCGGGCAGCGACCTCGACCTGGTCCTGCTGCACGACGGCCGCGACGATGTGGCGAAGATCGCCGACCGCATCTGGTATCCCATCTGGGACTCCGGAATCGGCCTCGACCACTCGGTCCGTACGGTGGACGAGGCGGTGAAGGTCGCCAGGGAGGACCTCAAGGCCGTGCTGGGCCTGATCCAGGCGCGCCACGTCGTGGGGGACCCAGAGCTGACCAGGGCCGTACGGGAGGCCGTGCTCGCCGAGTGGCGGGCCGACTCCCGGCGCAGGCTCGCCGAGCTGCGCTCCTCGGCCGACAAGCGCGCCGAGGTCGGCGGTGAGCTGGCCTTCCTGCTCGAACCCGATCTCAAGGACTCCAGGGGCGGGCTACGCGACGTGCAGGCGATGCAGGCCGTGGCCGCCGCCTGGGTCGCCTCGGCCCCCGGCCCGCGGGTCCGGGAGGCGTACGAGCTGCTGCTGGATATCAGGCACGGGCTGCACCTGGTCACCGCGCGCGGCACCGACCGCCTGGTGCTCCAGGAACAGGACGCGGTCGCGGGCACACTGGGCCTGCTGGACGCCGAGGCGCTGATGCGCCGCCTGGCCGAGGCGGGGCGCACCATCTCCCACGCGTTCGACGCCACCTGGCGGACGGTCGACCGGCTGCTCACCGGTCCCGCGCCGCGGGGCCGCAGGCCGCTCGCCGACGGCGTGGTGGAGCACGGCGGCGAGGTCGTGCTGGCCCGCGGTGTCAACCCGCGCACCGACCCCACGCTCGTGCTGCGCGCCGCCGCGGCCGCCGCCGAGGCCGGGCTGCCGCTCGCGCCCGCGACGGTGAGCGCGCTCGCCGCGCAGTCGCCGCCCTTGCCCGTGCCGTGGCCTCCGGAGGCGCGCGGCGCGCTGGTCGCCCTGCTCGGCGCGGGGCGCGCGGCCGTGCCGGTCTGGGAGGAGCTCGACCAGGCCGGTGTGCTCGTGAAGCTCATCCCCGACTGGGAGCGGGTGCGGCACCGCCCCCAGCGCAACCCGGTCCACCGCTACACCGTGGACCGGCACCTCATCGAGACCGCGGCCGGGGCCGCGGCCTTCACCCGCGAGGTGTCCCGTCCCGACCTGCTGCTGATCTCGGCGCTCCTGCACGACGTCGGCAAGGGCTGGCCGGGCGATCACTCCACCACAGGTGAGATCGTCGCCAGGGACATCGGCACCCGCATGGGCCTGCCGCCGGCGGACGTGGACATCCTCGCCACCGTGGTGCGTCATCACCTGCTGCTGCCGGAGACCGCCACCCGGCGCGACCTGGACGACCCGGTCACCATCTCCAGGGTCGCGGAGGCCGTCGGGTCCCGGGAGGTGCTCGAACTGCTGGCCGCGCTGGCGGTGGCCGATGGCAACGCCACCGGCCCGGCCGCATGGAACTCCTGGAAGGCGTCCCTGGTCTCCGACCTGGTCCGGCGGGTGCGGTCGGTGCTGTCCGGCACGCCGCCGATGCCCGCGCCCGTGCTCTCCCCCGAACAGGCGGCGCTCGCCCGGCACGGCGGCGGCGCGGTGCGGGTGAACGGGAGCGCGGTCACCGTGGTCGCGCCCGACCGGCCGGGCCTGCTGTGGCGGGCGGCCGGGGTGCTCGCGGCGCACCGCATGGCGGTCCGCTCCGCCTCCGCCGCGTCGGCCGGGTCGACGGCGGTCATCGAGTTCGTCGTCGTCCCCGAGTACGGCACGCCGCCCGACCCGGCGACGCTGGAGGCCGACCTGCGCCTCGTGCTGGCCGGCCGGCTCGACATCGAGCAGCGCCTGGCCCGGCGGGCGAGGTCGATGCGCCCGTCGCGAGTGCCGGTCGCGCCGCCCCGGGTCACCCTGGTGGACGACGCGTCGCTCACGGCCAGCGTGGTGGAGGTGCGGGCGCACGACAGACCCGGGCTGCTGTGGCGGATCGGCCGTGCTTTCGGCGACTGCGGCCTTGACGTACGCGCCGCGCGTGTGGAGACTCTGGGCGCAGAAGCGGTGGATGTCTTCTATGTGGCGGATCGAATGGGTCGTCCCATTCTCGATGAGCAACAGCGGATCCAGGTGCGAGAGCACGTGCTTGCGGCACTCAGATGACGTAAGTAACGATCCTCACCTCTTGGTAACAATTGGGGTGCTGCGGTAGGGGTAGGGCCGCTCCCCGTCGTGACCTTGTGGTCGAATTGTCCCCGCTTATACAGCTGTGTCACTTCATGCTGTCCAGACGCGTGAAGGCAGGCCGAACGATGGCGGGGCCGGTGAGCATGGAGCAGTCGAATACCGATAACCGCAGGCGACGGAGTCGTCTCTCGCCGCGCAACTGGAGAGTGCCGACACGTCTGACCGCGCTGATCCTCGCCCCGACGCTCGTGGCCGTGCTCCTCGCCGGTGTCCGCGTCGTGGGTTCGATCGACAGCCTGACGGCCTACCAGCGGACCAGGTCGGCGGCGGAATACTCGGTGCACCTGCGGGATCTGGCCGAGCAGCTGGCTCTCGAGCGCGACCTGTTCGTCTGGGGCGGCAACACCAGCCGCAAGTTCAACGTCGACGGGGAGACCGTCGTGACCCGCGCCCAGCAGCGCGCGGCGGTCGACCCGCTCATCGCCCAGGTGAAGGCCGACCTCAAGAACATCGACGAGGAATACGGCACCCGTGCGGTGGAGCAGGCCCAGCAGCTCGAGAGCCGCCTCTCGAGCCTCGCGGGCATCCGCAAGAACGGCGCGCCGGAGGACTTCAGCGCCGTGATCGCCAACGTCCTGCGCCTGCACGACGAACTGGGCAACAACGACGACAACGCCGCGATCCTGGGCAACCTCCGCGCCCTCAGCGCCCTGGCCCACGCCAAGGAGGAGGCCGCGCTGCAGCGGGCCATCCTCACCCGTGAGCTGCTGGAGCGCAACCAGGTCTTCACCACGTTCGAGCTGGAGGACTTCCTGGCCTCCCAGTCGCGTCAGCAGAGCGCCCTGGCGACGTTCTACACCGAGGCCCCGGCGGCCGAGGCGAGCCGCCTGGTCACCCTTCTCGGCGACAAGGACGTGGTCAACAGCGAGCTGACCAAGTCGTGGGCGCTCACGCTCGGCCTGCAGAACCAGTCCCTCAGCCGCTATCGGAGCAGGGACAGGACGGCCCAGACGTGGTTCCAGGACAGTACGAAGGCGATCGAGCAGATGGCGGCCGTCGAGGGCCGCGTGTCGGACCTGGTGCAGAGCCGCGCCCGCGACCTGCAGTCGGTCGAGCAGCGCAACGCCCTCATCGCCGGTGGCCTGATCCTCGCGCTCCTCGTGCTCGTGCTCGTCACGACCGTGCTCATCGCGCGGTCGATGGTGCTGCCGCTGCGCCGCCTGCGGGCGGAGGCGCTCGACATCGCGGGGCGGAGGCTGCCGGGCATCGTCCGCCAGATGCGCGAGTCCGAGGACCCCGAGCGCGAGGCCCACGTGCAGCCGATCCCGGTCGACAGCAGCGACGAGATCGGCGAGGTGGCGCAGGCGTTCGACGAGGTCCACACGCAGGCCGTGCGCCTGGCCGCCGAGGAGTCCCGCCTGCGCGCCAACGTCAACGCGATGTTCGTCAACCTCTCCCGCCGTACGCAGACGCTGGTGGAGCGGCAGATCTCGCTGATCGACGGCCTGGAGCGGGGCGAGGAGGACGGCCGGCGTCTGGCCGACCTCTTCAAGCTGGACCACCTGGCCACGCGCATGCGCCGCAACAGTGAGAACCTCCTGGTCCTCGCCGGTCACGAGCCGCCGCGCAAGCGGAGCCAGCCCGCCCGGCTGGTCGACGTGGTGCGCGCCTCGCTGTCGGAGGTCGAGGACTACGAGCGGGTCGTCGTGCGGGTCCCCCGGACGATCGCGATCGCCGGGCACGCCGCGAACGATGTCGTCCACCTGCTCGCGGAGCTGGTCGAGAACGCCATCGCCTTCTCGCCGCGCAACACCAAGGTGGTCGTCTCCACCAGCCCTGTCGAGGGCGGCGCCGTGATGCTCGGCGTCACCGACGCGGGCATCGGCATGTCGCCGGAAGAACTCGCCGAGATCAACCGCCGCCTGGCCGAGCCGCCCACGATCGACGTCTCGGTGTCCCGGCGGATGGGCCTGTTCGTGGTCGGCCGCCTCGCGCTGCGGCACGGCATCCGCGTGCAGCTGCGCCGGGGCGACGGCGCTGGCGTCATCGCGATGGTGCTGTTCCCCTCCCAGCTCATCTCCAACGCCGACCAGCCGGTGGTGCCGCGTCCCTCCGTACCCGCCGGGCAGACGGCGTCCGGACTGCCGGCGCGGCAGGCGTTCGCCGAGCCGGACCCGCTGGGCCCGGCCGCGCCGGGGGCCGGTTCGTTCGAACCCTGGAGCCCGGGCAACGGCGCGGCGGGCGGCGTCGGAGCCCGCAGGCCCTCGGCCGCCGCCGGGAACGGTCCCGGCGGGAACGGGCTGAGCGGAGCCGGCGGCAACGGCACGGGCGGGTTCGCCGCGTTCGGCGCGCCGACGCTGGACGCGCCCGCAGAGAGCGCCTACGGGGACAGCGCCTACCGGGACAGCGCCTACGGGGAGAGCTCGTTCGGCGAGCACTCGGGGCCGCATTCGATGCCGGGCCGGGCCGGAAGGGCGCCGGAGGGCGACATACCCCGTCCGGCGTTCGGCGAGCAGCCCGGGTCGTCGTGGCCGTCGTCGTTCCCCGAAAGCGGACCGCAGAGCGGATCCCCCGGCGGCTCCGTGAGCGGCCCCCTGAGCGGCCCCCTGAGCGGCTCCGTGAGCGGATCGCAGAGTGGCTCGCAGGGCGGTGCGGCGAGCGGGGGCGGCGACGACCGCTCGGAGCACTCGTGGCCGTCGCTGCCCACCGGGCCGAACGCGCTGCCGCAGCGGGGCGCGTCCAGGGGCCCCACGGCCTTCTCGCCGTCGAGCACCGGGCCGAACGCGTTCTCGCCGTCCAGCACGGGGCCGACGGGGTTCCCTCAGCCGGGCTCCCCGTCGAGCACGGGCCCGAACGCGTTCTCGCCGTCGAGCACCGGGCCGAACGCCTTCTCGCCGTCCAGCACCGGGCCGAACGCCTTCCCCGGTGCGGCGTCGTCCGCGGGAACGGCCGAGGACGCCGCGGCGGCCACGGGGTCGCTGCCGTCGGTGGAGGAGTCGCCGCTGGAGCAGGGTGAGGAGTTCCTGCCGATCTTCGCCTCGGTCGAGTCGGCGTGGTTCCGTCGTCCCTCCGACACCGGCCCGCAGGCCGCGCCGGCGGCGCGGACCGGGGCGGACGCGGAGAACGCCGGGGAGAAGCCCGGAGAGACCACCGGGGAGATCGCGAGGGTGCCTGGTTCCGGCCCCGCCCCGAGGCCCGCCGCCGCCCCGCAGGCGCAGGGCGGGAACCCCGGTGCGTGGCGGTCGCGGGCCGACAGCGGCTTCCAGGCCGCGGCCAGCGCCCGTGACCCCCTGCTGGGCGGCGTGACCGCGGCGGGCTTGCCGAAGCGCACGCCGAAGGCCAACCTGGTGCCGGGTTCGGTGGGCGCGGACGGCCCCGCCGCCGCGGCCCCGCGCCCCCCGGTCTCGGCCGACGCGGTGCGCAGCCGCCTGTCCAGCTTCCAGCAGGGTGTGAGGCGAGGCCGGGCCGAGACGGCCGGAGGGCTCGCCGAAGGGTCGGGTAAAGAGGAGGAGGGCTCGTGACTGAGCTGAGCGTGGAAGCACGCAGGTTCGACTGGCTGATCACCGAGTTCGTCGGCAGCACGCCTGGCGTGGCGCATGCGGTGGTGGTGTCGTCGGACGGCCTGCGGCTGGCCCAATCGGACGGCTTTCCGCCTGACCGCGCCGACCAGCTCGCGGCCGTCGCCGCCGGCCTGCTCAGCCTCACCGTCGGCGCCTCGCGGGTGTTCGAGGGAGGCGCGGTGACGCAGACCGTCGTCGAGATGCAGCGGGGACTGCTGCTCGTGATGGCGATCAGCGACGGCTCCTGCCTCGCGGTGCTCGCCGCACCGGACTGCGACATGGGCCTGGTGGCCTACCAGATGACCCTGCTCGTCGAACGAGCAGGTCAGGTGCTCACTCCGGCGCTGCGCGCCGAGCTGCAGACGTCGCGGCGATGACAAGAGGAGAGGGCCGTGCGTGATCGTGACGGGACAGAGGACGAGCCCCTGTTCCGTCCGTACGCCGTCACCGGTGGCCGATCCGAGCCGCGTTACCACATGGCGATGGAAACCCTCGTATCATCGGTGACCTTGAAGAGCAACGATTATTCTCTGCTCAGCCCAGAGCAGGAATCGATCATGATGCTATGTCGTTCCGTACGATCGGTCGCGGAGATCTCGGCACTGCTCCGGGTCCCGCTCGGCGTGGCCCGCGTGCTCATCGCCGACATGGCCGACGAGGGTCTGGTCCGCCTGCACATGCCGCAGCTGAACCAGGGACAGCCAGACCTCAACCTGCTCGAAAGGGTGCTCAGTGGACTACGCAGGCTCTAGCCGTGGTCTTACCTCGACGAAGATCGTCGTGGCGGGTGGGTTCGGCGTCGGGAAGACGACCTTCGTCGGTGCCGTCTCCGAGATCCTGCCGCTGACGACCGAGGCCGTGATGACCGACGCCAGTGCGGGCATCGACGACCTCGGGCTCACGCCGAACAAGACGACCACCACGGTCGCCATGGACTTCGGCCGGCTCTCGCTCGACCAGGACCTCATCCTCTATCTGTTCGGCACGCCGGGCCAGCACCGCTTCTGGTTCATGTGGGACGACCTCGTCCGTGGCGCCATCGGCGCGGTCGTGCTCGTCGACAGCCGCAGGCTCGCCGACTGCTTCCCGGCCATCGACTACTTCGAGGAGGCCCAGCTTCCCTTCCTGGTCGCGATGAACGGCTGGGAGGGGCAGTTCCTCCACTCGGAAGAAGAGGTCCGTGAGGCGCTGTCGCTGCCTCCGCACGTCCCCGTCGTCCGTACGGACGCGCGCTCGCGGGAGGCCGTCAAGTCCACGCTCATCAGCCTGGTCGAATACGTGCTCACCGTCCGGGCCGCGTACGGCAGACAGTACTGAGACGGAACACGGCGTGTTCCAGGAAGACCGCGCCCCGAGGCTCGGGGCGGCGAGGGCGGCATCCCGGTGGGTGCCGCCCTCGCGGCGTCCGGCCAGGGCACGGCGCCGGGGCGGGATTCTTTGCCTTCGGGGGCCTCATCCCCAGGACCCGCGACTACCCGGCAGGGCAGAATTCGGTATTGATGCTGACCCGATATTTAACCAAATAACATCATCTACATGCCTGTCTAGGCTGTTTGTGCACGGGTGTTCGGTTGGCCTCCCTGGTGTCGGTGTGCTGCAATTACCCTCGCCTGCAGGATGTCTCGCACGTCACGCCAGCCACATCCGTGCTGAGACACTCCCCCTGTGCGCACATACTGCGAGAGGTTGCAAAGCCTGTGAGGACACAAGACCCCCGGACCGACGAGAGCCCCGGGACCGGGGTTCCGGCTGAGCAGGAGCCCGACGAGGGTAGTCGTTTTCTCCTGCGCAACTGGCGCGTGCGCTCCAGGCTTGTCGCGCTGATCCTCATCCCCACCGCGGCGGCGCTGCTGCTCGGCGGTCTGCGGGTGGTCACGTCGGTGAACACGGCGGCCGAGTATCAGCAGATCAGTGACCTGGCGCGACTCGTCGACAAGGTCGCGGGCCTCACCCACGAGTTGCAGTCGGAACGCGACCGCGCCGCCTGGAACGCGACGCTCGGCCATCCGGCGAAGGCGACCGCCGCGGTCAAGGCGCAGACCCTGCTCACCAACAAGGCGGCCACCGCCGTACGCAACCTGGCCAACGAGGTCAGGACGAAGGTGAGCACCCGCGCCTCCGACGAGATCGACCACATCATCGGCAAGCTCGACGGCGTGGAGGTCCTGCGGAGCCAGGCCATGCAGGGGAACCTGCAGCCGAGCGCCGTGCTCGACCAGTACACCCTCGTCATCGAGACCCTGCTGGCCCTGCAGGACGAGCTGGCCAAGAGCACGCAGGACGACCGGCTCGCCGCCTCGTCCGTCACGCTGGCCGCGCTCGCCCGCGCGAAGGAGAGCGCCTCCATCCAGCGCGGCCTGCTGACCACGGTGCTGCCCAACGGCCGCTTCGAGCAGGCCCAGCTGCAGAACTTCCTCGGCGCCGTGTCCGCCCAGGACAGCGACCTGCGCGCCTTCCGCAAGAGCGCCACCCCCGCGGAACGCGCCGACTACGACAACACGGTCACAGGTGGCCAGGTAGACCAGGCGGAGTTCATCCGCACGCTGGTGCTCGACCGCGCCAACGCGGGCTTCCCGCTCAAGGGCCTGGACCTGTCCGTGCGCGACGACACGCGCCTCTGGTACGACGCGATGTCGCAGCCCATCAACCGGATGCGCACCGTCGAGGCCAAGCTGACCTCCTCCATCGTGGCGCGGAGCCAGACGCTGAAGGACGACGAGCAGCAGCGGGCCATCATCGTGGCCGTCGCCGTCGCCCTCCTGCTGATCGCGGTTCTGCTCGTCACCACCGGCGTCGCCCGCTCGCTCGTACGCCCGCTGCGGCGGCTGCGCTCCGAGGCGCTGGAGATCGCCGGCAGCCGCCTGCCCGACACGGTCCAGAAGCTGCGGGAGGCCGGCGACTCCGCCGAGGTCCCGCCGATCGCCCCGATCCAGGTGGTCGGCCGCGACGAGATCGGTGAGGTCGCGCGGGCCTTCGACGAGGTCCACCGCGAGGCGATCCGGCTGGCGGGTGACGAGGCCCGGCTGCGGAGCAACGTCAACGCGATGTTCGTGAACCTGTCGCGCCGTACGCAGACGCTGGTGGAACGCCAGCTGTCCCTGATCGACGGCCTGGAGCAGGGCGAGCAGGACGAGCAGCGGCTCGGGAACCTGTTCAAGCTCGACCACCTGGCGACCCGCATGCGCCGCAACAGTGAGAACCTGCTGGTTCTCGCCGGACAGGAGCCCGCACGCCGCTGGGGCCAGCCGGTGCCCATCGTCGACGTCGTACGCGCCTCGCTGTCGGAGGTGGAGGGCTACGAACGCGTCGACATCCAGGTGCAGGCCGGAGCGTCGGTCGTCGGCCAGTCGGTCAACGACGTCGTCCACCTCGTGGCCGAGCTGGTGGAGAACGCCATCTCCTTCTCGCCCCGCGACACCAAGGTCACGGTGTCGAGCAACCGCATCGACGGCGGCGGCCTGATCATCTCGGTCAGCGACCAGGGCATCGGCATGACCCCCGAGGAGCTGGCCCAGACCAACTACCGGCTCGCCAACCCGCCGGTCGTCGACGTGTCGGTGTCCCGCCGCATGGGCCTGTTCGTGGTCGGTCGTCTGGCGTTGCGTCACGGCATCCGCGTGCAGCTGCGCCAGCAGGACACCGGCGGCCTGACGGCCATGGTGCTGCTGCCCGAGGCGCTGCTGGCCAGCGCCGGCCCGGCGTTCCCCGGCGTGCCGGGCATGCCGCAGCCGGAGCTGACCAGCCCGATGCCGGCGGTCGGCACCGGGCCGCAGTTCGGCGCCTCCGTGTTCGGCAACGCCCCGGCCCTCGCCAGCCCGACGCCGTTCGAGAACCCGCCGCGCACCCCGGTGTTCGGCGCGGACGCGCCCGGTGTCGGCGCCCCGGGCGCGGATCCCTTCGAGCGCGGGCCCTTCGAGTCGTTCCCGCGGGAGACCGTCGGCTTCGACCCCGACCCGTTCGCCCGCAACCCGTTCGAGCCGCCGCCGGGCCGCGGCGCCGACGCCGACCCGTTCGCGCGCAACCCGTTCGAGGCGGGCGGTGCGGGGCGGCCGGGCGAGCCGTCCGATCCCTTCGCTCGCAACCCCTTCGACACCGGCGGGTTCGGCCAGGGCGGGCAGTCCGACCCGTTCGCCCGCAGCCCGTTCGAGTCGGGGCCGTTCGACCGGGCGGCCTTCGACAAGACGCCGGTCGAGAGGACGGCGCCGGAGCGGGACCCGTTCGAGACGGCGACGTTCGACTCGGGACCGTTCGACGCCAGCCCCTTCGACACCAACCCGTTCAGCCGGGGTCATGTCGGCGAGGCCCCCGTGGACACGCCCTGGCCCGGCCACCTGCCCCCTCCGGGAGGCGGCGGCTCCTGGCCCGGCGCGTCGCAGGACGACGGCGCGGGCTGGCCCGGCCGGACCGGCCGCGGCGGGTTCGAAGGCGACGACAACACCGGCCCGCTGCCGGTGGTGCGGACCTCGCCGCTGGAGTCGGAGGAGGAGTTCCTGCCGATCTTCGCAGCGGTCGAGTCGGACTGGTTCAAGAAGGTCGACCTCCCGGCGGACAAGAACGACTCGGACGGCGAGTCCGCCGCCGACACCAGGAGCTGGTCGTCCCCGGCGGACGCCGGCTGGCAGGCGGCCAAGGCGGCCAGCGAGCCGGCCCTGGGCGGGGTCACCTCGTCCGGCCTGCCCAAGCGGGTGCCCAAGGCCAACCTGGTGCCCGGCTCGGCCACGGCTCCCACCCCTTCCGCGGAGCCCGCCGCGGCAGCGGCGGCCGCCCCGCCGCCGCCCCCGCCCGTGCTCTCGCCCGAGCGGGTGCGCAGCAGACTCTCCAGCTTCCAGCAGGGCATCCGGCAGGGCCGGGCCGTCGCCCGCGGGGAGGCCGGGGAGGACCAGGGATATCCCGGGGCGGCGCCCCTGGGCACGCCCGATGCCCAGGACAGTGAGAAGGAGGACTGATGAGGGAAATGAGCCAGGCCGCGCGCGGCATCAACTGGTTGATCACGGACTTCGTGAACAACGTGCCGGGTGTGGCGCACACCGTGGTGGTGTCGGCCGACGGGTTGCCTCTCGCGTTCTCGGACGGCTTT
>NZ_JAATEK010000069.1:0-22569 GCF_012034195.1 Microbispora sp. CL1-1 | reverse complement strand
CCAGCTCGCCTACGCCATCTCCTTCCTCGGCCTCGACAGCACCACCACACCCTCACCCTCACCCAGCCCCTCGGCGAGCCCTTCGCCCAGCCCGTCGGCGACCCCCACCACCGGTGGCGGTGGCGGGGCGATCAAGGGGGTGGCCTCCGGCCGCTGCCTGGACGTGCCCGGCGCGACCACCGCCGACGGCACCCAGGTGCAGCTGTGGGACTGCAACGGCCAGACCAACCAGACCTGGTCGTCCACCTCCGCCGGCGAGATCCGCGTGTACGGCAACAAGTGCCTCGACGCGGCCGGCACCGGCAACGGCGTCAAGGTCCAGATCTACAGCTGCTGGGGCGGCGACAACCAGAAGTGGCGCCTCAACTCCGACGGCTCCATCCAGGGCGTCCAGTCCGGGCTGTGCCTGGACGCCGTCGGAGCCGGCACCGGCAACGGCACCAAGATCCAGCTGTACTCCTGCCACGGCGGCACCAACCAGAAGTGGACCTGGAACGGCTGACCCCGCACTCGGCACCCGTCGCCGGGGACCGCGCGAGCACGTCCCCGGCGGCGGATGACGGTCCTGCCGTTCAGGCCCGGAGCTGGAGTGCCGCGCCGTACGGGTCAGGGACGGAGCTTCTCGTGCGCGTTGCCGTGCCACTCGACCAGCAGCACGGTGGCGTCGTCGTGCAGCTGGTTGTCGTGATAGTCCATAACGGTCCGGATCAGGCGGCGCAAGGTCTCGGGCACCGGCAGCCCGGCGGCGTTCTGCTTGATCATGAACTCGACGAACCGGCCGAGGCCGAACTCGCCGCTGTCGGGGCTGCGCATCTCGGTGATGCCGTCGGTGTAGAGGAGCAGCCGGTCGCCGGGCTCCAACTGTTCCTGGCAGGGCACGACGGGCAGGCCGAGGTCGAGCCCCATCGGGTGGGCGGGCGGGCAGTTCAGAGTGGACGTCCACCGGCCGCTGCGGATCAGCACCGGCGCGTGGTGACCACGGTTGACCCAGGTGAACAGGCCGGAGCCGAGGTCGAGGTCGCCGATGATCCCGGTGACGAAGCGGTCGCCCCGGCCGAACTCGTCGATCAGGACCCGCTCGATCTCCTCGCTGTTGCGTACCAGGCTCATGCCCTGCCGCCGGTGGTTGCGGCAGGCGGCCACGGCGAGGTTCGCGGTCAGCCCGGCGGCCACGTCGTGGCCCATCGCGTCGAAGACGGCCATATGCGCCATCGAGCCGGAAGTGGAGTAGTCGAAGGCGTCGCCGCCGATCTCGTACGCCGGCTCCAGCACCGCGCCGATGGTCACCGCCGGCGTGGCGAAGGTCAGCGGCGGCATGAGGTTCCACTGCATCTCGGCCGCCACGTTCATCGGCCGGCTGCGCACCAGTTGCGCGTGACAGTCGCTGAACGAGCGCGTGCTGACGATGATCAGCGCGATGAGGGACGCGATGTGCCGCATGCGCTCCCCGGTGTCGTCGCCCTCCGACACGGGGGTCATGCGGAGCACGCCGAGGCGCTCGGTGCCGTCCAGCACGGGGACCCACCACCGGACGGGGCCGTCGCCCTCCGAACCGCCCCGCAGCATGCGCACCTCCTGCAGGGCGTGCCCGGCGAGCGTGGTGTCGATCTTCAGCTCCTCCGGCTGGGCGTCGTCCCCGCCGGGGCCGCACAACCGGCGCAGCACGCTCTGCTGCAGGTCGGCCAGATAGACGGCGATCTCCTCGAAGCCCGCCTCGCGCTTGTGCCGGTCCACCAGCGACGGGATGTCCTCGAACGCCACCAGATGGCTGCCGTCCAGCATGCCCGTCAGCGCGCGCAGCAGCCCACGATCGTGAGAAGGGGGGATGCCCTGCTCCATCTGCCCACCCCCGTGGTCCTCCGCCGCCTGCCCACCGATGTGCCACTACCCCTGGTGGGAGCCCGGACACCACGACGATCCGGGCACGTCGGGGACCCGGTGGCGCTCATCGGAGGCGGGCTCCCGGCCGTCCCTCGCCGGGATGCCGCCCGTCCCTCGCTCCGATCACCTGTCGTCCAGCCACCTGTCGTCCGGCGCTGGACGGCCGGGGCGTACGAATGACCGGCCTTTGCGAGGATGAATGAAGGCCACACGACGGGGGCAGGTGAGCGGTCATGCGCGATCCGCAGGCCGGGGGGACCGGCGGACAACAGCGAGGGCACGTGGGAGGAGACGCGGACGTGGTGACGGAAAGATCAGGAGCGCGGGACGCGCGGGGCGCCTCGCCCGAGCCGCTGACGCCGGAGCCGGACGACGGGGGCCTGGAGGAGATGATCGGCGACGCGTCCGACATCGAGACGCCGGCCGAGGAGACGCCCCCGCCGACCGGGTCCGAGTCGGCGATGCCCGAGCCCGAGCCCGACGTCGGCCCGACGTCCTGAGCCGCTCCGGCTCCGCCCGGCCGCGCCGCCCGGCGGGTGTCAGACGGCGCCGGCCTGGGAGCCTCCGGTGTAGCCGAGCCGGCGGTCCTGCTCGTGCTCCTGGCGGGTCCACTGACCGGTCACCGCGTCCGCCTCGGCGAAGTGCTTCCCGACACGGGTCCCGTACCGGGCCTCCAGGTCCCGCAGCAGCTCACATGCGGGCCACCTCGCTGATCGAGTGCTCCACGGCCGCAGCCTAATCACTGGACCTTCTCGTTACGTCGACTTCTAGCGTCGGCGGCATGAGCACGCATCAGCCCTTCACCATCGCCGGTGTCCGTGTCTTCGGCGGCCGCGGCCTGATCTCCGGTGTGACGCACGTCCGCGTCAGCGACGGCCGTATCGCCGCCGTGGGGAACGAGTTCGTGACGCGGCCGGGCGACGAGGTGATCGACGGGTCCGGCGGGACCCTCCTGCCCGGCCTCGTCGACGCGCACGTCCACCTGCTCCCGGGGTGCACGCAGTTGGCGGCCCTGTTCGGCGTGACCACCGTCGTCGACATGTTCAGCAAGCCCGAGATCATCGATCCCGAGCGTGCCGCGGTCGCCGTCTCGGAACGCGGCCGGGGGCCGTCCTCGCCGACATACGCACGTCGAGCGTCGGCGCGACCGCTCCGGGCGGGCACCCCACGATCGCGTACGCGCCCTTCCCCTACGTGACCGGACCTCGGGACGCGGCGTCCTTCGTCGCCGGCAGGGTCGCCGAGGGGGCGACGCAGCGGATCCGGGACGTGTGGGTGCTCGGCTGGCGCGTCGATCCGCGCGCCTACGCCGGCGGTGAGGCCGAGCGCGAAGGCGTGCGCCGGCAGCGGGATTCGGCGGAGAAGATCGTCAAGGCGATCGGGGAGAGCCTGCCCGCCTTCCCCGCGCCGCACGAGGTGCGGCGCGACGACGGGGAACCGCTGGGCCGGGTGGTGCCGACGGCCGGAGGCTGGCAGGCGGTGACGATCTTCGGTGTGCCGCTCGGCGGCCCGGCAGGCCGGGACGACGCCGTCCGCATCCTGCATGACCGGGGGCTCGCCTGCCTCGCGGAGCCATGGTGGGCCCGTGTCGGCGACGACGCCGCCTGGCGGGAGGCCAGGATCGTCGAGGCCGCCCCAGACCGGGTCCGGCTGCGCTGGAGCGACCCGTTGGCCGATCAGCCGCCGTCCGGGGAGTGGTTCGGCCTCGACGACGTGGACCTTTCGCCGGACCCGCCCGCCTGCTGACCCCGCCCGGCGTCAGCCGGCCGTGGGCTTGATCCAGTCGAAGGCGCGCTCGACCGCCCGCCGCCAGTTGTCGTACTCCTCCTCGCGCCGTGCCGGGTCCATCGCCGGCGTCCACTGGGCGGCGCGGTGCCAGTTGCGCCGCAGGCCCTCCAGGTCGGGCCAGTATCCGACGGCGAGCCCGGCGGCGTACGCCGCGCCGAGAGAGACGGTCTCCGCGACCATGGGCCGCACCACGGGCACGTCCAGCACGTCGGCGATGAACTGCATGAGCAGGTTGTCGGAGGTCATGCCGCCGTCGACCTTGAGCGTGGTGAGCGCGATGCCCGCGTCGGCGTTCATGGCGTCCACCACCTCGCGGGTCTGCCAGCCCGTGGCCTCCAGCACGGCGCGGGCGAGATGGCCCTTGGTGATGTACGAGGTGAGCCCGACGATGACGCCGCGGGCCTCACTGCGCCAGTGGGGCGCGAACAGCCCGGAGAACGCCGGGACGATGTAGCAGCCGCCGTTGTCTTCGACCGTGCGGGCCAGGGTCTCGATCTCCGGGGCGGTGCTGATGATCCCGAGCCGGTCCCTGAACCACTGCACGAGCGCGCCGGTGATCGCGATGGAGCCCTCCAGGGCGTACACCGCGGGCTGGTCGCCGATCTGGTAGCCGACCGTGGTGAGCAGGCCGTGGGTGGAGGCGACCGGCTCGGTGCCGGTGTTGAGCAGCAGGAATGCGCCGGTGCCGTAGGTGCACTTGGCCTCGCCGCGGTGGAAGCAGGTCTGCCCGAACAGCGCGGCCTGCTGGTCGCCGAGCGCGGCGGAGATCCGCACGCCGGGCAGGACCCGCCGCGCCGTGCCGTACGTCTCGCTGGACGGGCGGATCTCCGGCAGCATCGCGCGGGGGATGCCGAAGAAGCCGAGCAGCACCGGGTCCCAGTCGAGGTCGCGAAGGTTCATCAGAAGGGTGCGGCTGGCGTTGGTCACGTCGGTGACGTGGACGCCGCCGTCCGGGCCGCCGGTGAGGTTCCAGATGAGCCAGCTCTCCATCGTGCCGAACAGTACGTCGCCGCGCTCGGCGCGCTCGCGCAGCCCGGGGATGTCGTCCAGCAGCCAGCGGACGGTGGGGGCGGAGAAGTACGTGGCCAGGGGCAGGCCGCAGCGCTCGCGCACCACGTGCGCGTCGGGGCGGCGGGACAGCTCGTCGACCATCGTGTCGGTCCGGGTGTCCTGCCAGACGACGGCGGGGGCGACAGGGACGCCGGTGTGCCGGTCCCACAGCACCGTCGTCTCCCGCTGGTTGGCGATGCCGACGGCGGCGACCTCGCCGGGCCCGATGCCCGCCTGGGCGAGCGCCTCGGGGCCGATCCGCTCAAGGTTGCGCCAGATCTCGACGGCGTCGTGCTCGACCCAGCCGGGACGGGGGAAGTGCTGCTTGTGCTCCCGCTGCGTCACCGAGACCAGCCGGCCGCGCTGGTCGAACAGGATGCACCGGGTCGAAGTGGTGCCTTGGTCGATGGACATCACATAACGCTGGGTCACGGCGGCCTACCTTCTGGCGGCTGAAGCGGTGTGGGGGGTGGAGAGGGTCACCAGCGGGAGGCGCCGAGGTCGCGGGAGACCGCCCGCGCCGCGTCGCGCACATAACCCACCAGGTCGGGGCGGGGACGCCCGCCGGAGTCGCAGATCCGCTCGGTGGCGCCGGAGATGCCCATCGCGCCCACCACGAGACCTCCGTACCCCCGGATCGGGGCGGCCACCCCAGCCTCGCCCATGCCGGCCTCGTCGACGTCCGACGCCCAGCCGTGCTCGCGCACGGTCGCGAGCATGCGCGACATCTCCCGGTGCGTCCGCACGGTGCGGCGGGTGAACTGCTCGAGCTCCCCGTCCTGTGAGGCGTCGTGTGAGGCGTCGTGCAGTGCGGCGGCCGCGTTGGCGTCGTAGGCGAGCAGCACCTTGCCGATCGCCGTGGCGTGCATGGGCATGAGCATGCCGACGTCGAGCGTCTGCAGGCTGTCGTCGGGCCGGAAGACATGGTGGACGACCAGGACCTTGCCCTGGAGGTGGGTGCCGATCCGCACCGCCTCGCCACTGCGCGCGGCCAGGGCGTCGGCCCAGTTGATCGCCCGGGAGCGGAGCTCGTTCACGTCGAGATAGCTGGTGCCCAGGTGCAGCAGCGCCGCGCCGAGCTGGTATTTGCCCGTGGCCTCGTCCTGCTCGACGAAGCCGACGAGCTGGAGCGTGCGCAGGATGCCGTGCGCCGTGCCGCGGGCCAGTCCCAGGGAGTTCGCGATCTCGGTGAGGCCGAGCCGCCCCGATCCCTGGGCGAGCAGCCGCAGGATCGCGGCGGCGCGTTCGATGGACTGGACCGGACCTGGCACGTTCCGGATCCTAGCGATGTCGAATGGTGTTCGACAATGCCGACACCTGGCCGGACATAGGGCGTTGAGCTGGTGAAAGATCTTCGGTCAGGGGATGGGTTTGCGCGAAATGTGGTTGTTCGCGTCATACCCGGGGAGCGTAGTACGCGGTTCTCAATGTGACCAGTGTTCGACAATGCCGACGATCATTCGTTGACGCTCCCTTGGGCGGCGTTTAACGTCCGGACGACCGGCAGTGCTCACAGCGGGCACTTCCGGATGTGACGGGCGCGGTCAAGGAGGAGACACATGGCGGAAGGGCGAAGCGACCGGCGGCTCCTCGGCGAGCTGGCGGCGGAGTTCGCGGGCACGGCGATCCTCATCCTGTTCGGCGCCGGAGTGGTCGCCCAGGTGGTGGCGGGCGGCATCGGCGACCACGACAGCATCGCGTGGGCATGGGGGCTGGGGGTGACCCTCGGCGTCTACACGGCCGCCCGCATCAGCGGCGCCCACCTCAACCCGGCCGTCACGGTCGCCCTCGCCGTCTTCAAGGGCTTCTCCTGGCGCAAGGTCCTGCCGTACGCGCTGGCGCAGACCCTCGGCGCCTTCGTGGCGGCGCTGCTCGTCCGGTGGAACTACGCCGAGGTCCTGGCCAAGGTGGACCCCGGGCACACGATCAAGACGCAGGGAGTCTTCTCCACCCTCCCCGGCAACGGCACACTGCCGGTCACCCAGTGGGGCGCGCTGCGCGACCAGATCATCGGCACGGCCATCCTGCTGTTCCTGATCTTCGCGATCTCCGACGAGCGCAACTCCGCGCCGCTCGCCAACCTCGCGCCGGTCATCGTCGGCCTGCTCGTGGTCGCGATCGGCATGGCGTGGGGGACCGACGCCGGCTACGCCATCAACCCCGCCCGCGACTTCGGCCCGCGCCTCGCCTCGTTCTTCACGGGGTACGGCTCGGCGTTCCGCGACCAGTACGGTGGGCTCTACTTCTGGGTGCCGATCATCGGCCCGCTGGTCGGCGGCGTCATCGGCGCCGGGCTCTACCAGCTCCTGGTCGCCCGCTTCCTGCCGCGTACGGACGTGCCCGAGCCCGGCCGTACGCCGGAGCCCGCGGCCCAGGCCGGCTGATCACCCCCGGGGCCGAGACCAGCAACGTCCACCTCATCAGAACGAGAGGCGCAACGAGAATGGCAGACTACGTCGGCGCGGTCGACCAGGGGACGACCAGCACCCGATTCATGATCTTCGATCACGGTGGCAACGAGGTCGCGCGCCACCAGCTCGAACACCAGCAGATCCTGCCGCAGGCGGGCTGGGTCGAGCACAACCCGACCGAGATCTGGGAGCGCACCCGGGCGGTGATCGAGACCGCGATGCGCACCGCGGGCCTGCACGCCTCCGACCTCGCGGCGCTCGGCATCACCAACCAGCGGGAGACCACCGTCGTCTGGGACCGGCGCACCGGCCGCCCGTACTACAACGCCATCGTCTGGCAGGACACCCGCACCGACCGCATCGCCTCGGCGCTGGAGCGGGAGGGCAAGGGCGAGGTGATCCGGCGCAAGGCCGGCCTGCCGCCCGCCACCTACTTCTCCGGCGGCAAGATCCAATGGATCCTGGAGAACGTCCCCGGCGTGCGCGAGGCCGCCGAGCGCGGTGACGCGATCTTCGGCAACACCGACACCTGGCTGCTGTGGAACCTGACGGGCGGGGTGGACGGCGGCGTCCACGTGACCGACCCCACCAACGCCAGCCGCACGATGCTGATGAACCTGGAGACGCTCGACTGGGACGACGAGCTGCTGTCGTTCTTCGGCGTGCCCCGCCAGATGCTCCCCGAGATCCGGCCGTCCTCCAACCCCGACCTGTACGGTGTGACCCGCGCCGACGGCCCGCTCCGCGGCGAGGTTCCCCTCGCGGGCGACCTCGGCGACCAGCAGGCCGCGACCGTCGGCCAGGTCTGCTTCGAGCCCGGCACGGCCAAGAACACCTACGGCACCGGCAACTTCCTGCTGCTCAACACCGGCACCGAGCTCGTGCGCTCCCAGCACGGCCTGCTCACCACGGTCTGCTACCAGTTCGGCTCGGCCAAGCCCGTGTACGCTCTGGAGGGGTCGATCGCGGTCACCGGCTCTGCCGTGCAGTGGCTGCGCGACCAGCTCGGCATCATCTCGGGGGCGTCGCAGAGCGAGGCGCTCGCCCGGCAGGTCGAGGACAACGGCGGCGTCTACTTCGTGCCCGCGTTCTCCGGCCTGTTCGCGCCCTACTGGCGCTCCGACGCCCGCGGCGCCATCGTCGGCCTGTCCCGCTACAACACCAACGCCCACCTGGCCCGCGCCACGCTCGAATCGATCTGCTACCAGACCAAGGACGTCGTCGGCGCGATGGAGCAGGACTCCGGCGTCGTCCTCGACGTGCTGCGGGTGGACGGCGGCGTGACGGCCAACGAGCTGTGCATGCAGCTGCAGGCCGACATCCTCGGCGTCCCGGTGTCGCGTCCGGTGGTCGCCGAGACCACCGCGCTCGGCGCCGCGTACGCCGCCGGGCTCGCCGTCGGATTCTGGAAGTCCACCGACGACCTCAAGCGCAACTGGCACGAGGACCGCCGCTGGGAGCCCACCTGGACCGACGAGCAGCGCGAGCGCGGCTACGCCGGATGGCGCAAGGCCGTCCAGCGGACGCTCGACTGGGTCGACGTCGACTGAGCCGACTGTAAGAAACAAGGAGTCGATACCGATATGTCTGTACCCATGGGTCCCCGCGCTCGGGAGGCGGCGCTGCGGAGGCTGGCCGAGGACGAGTTCGACGTCCTGGTCGTCGGCGGCGGGGTGGTCGGTGCCGGGGTCGCGCTCGACGCGGTCTCGCGCGGCCTGTCCGTCGCGCTGGTGGAGGCCCGTGACCTCGCGGCCGGGACGTCCAGCCGGTCGAGCAAGCTGATCCACGGCGGGCTGCGTTATCTGGAGCAGCTCGACTTCCGGCTGGTGCGCGAGGCGCTCAGGGAACGGGGCCTGCTGGTGACCCGGCTGGCCCCGCACCTGGTGCGTCCGGTGCCGTTCCTGTTCCCGCTGCGCCACCGGGTGTGGGAGCGCGGCTACGTCGGCGCGGGCGTGCTGCTCTACGACACGCTCGGCGGCGCCCGCGTGCTGCCGCGGCACCGCCAGCTCAGCCACAGCCGGGCCCTGCGCGAGGCTCCCGGCCTGCGCAGCGACGCGCTCGTCGGAGCGATCCAGTATTACGACGCCCAGGTGGACGACGCCCGATTCACGATGACGGTGGCCCGCACCGCCATGCAGTACGGCGCCTGCGTCACCACCCGCACCAAGGTCACCGGGTTCCTGCGCGACGGCGGCAGGGTGACCGGAGCGGTCGTACGCGACCTGGAGGGCGGCGCGGAGCTGCACGTCAGGGCTCGTCAGGTGATCAACGCCACCGGCGTGTGGACCGACGAGATCCAGCGGCTCGCGGGGGCGTCGCCGGGATCGCGGGGGTCGGTGACGGTCCAGGCGTCGAAGGGCGTGCACCTCGTCGTGCCGCGGGAGAAGATCCGGCTCGACACCGGGCTGATCCTGCGCACCGAGAAGAGCGTGCTGTTCGTCATCCCCTGGGGCCCGCACTGGATCGTCGGCACCACCGACACCCCCTGGGACCTCGACAAGGTCGAGCCCGCCCCCACCCGGGCCGACATCGACTACATCCTGGAGCACGTCAACGCCGTGCTGCGGAGACCGCTCACGCACGACGACATCGAGGGCGTCTACGCGGGCCTGCGCCCGCTGCTGGGCGGGTCGGGGTCGTCCTCGCCGACCGTCAAGCTGTCCAGGGAGCACGCGGTCATCCGGCCCGAGCCCGGTCTGGTCATCGTCGCGGGCGGCAAATACACCACCTATCGCGTCATGGCCAAGGACGCCGTCGACGTCGCCGTGGCCGGCCTCGGCCGGAAGGTGCCCGCGTCGGTCACCGACCGCGTCCCCGTCCTCGGGGCCGCCGGGTTCGAGGCGCTGCGCAACAACCGGCGCCGCCTGGCCGAGCGCGCGGGGCTGCCCGTCGAACGTGTCGAGCACCTGCTCGGCCGGTACGGCTCCTGCGTCGAGGAGGTGCTCGCGCTGGTCGAGGCCGACCCCGGCCTGGGCGAGCCGATCCCCGGCGCGGAGGGCTACCTCAAGGCCGAGGCCGTGTACGCCGCCACGCACGAGGGGGCGCTGCACCTGGAGGACGTCCTGGTCCGGCGCACCCGGGTCTTCATCGAGGAGCGGGATCACGGGCTCGCGGCGGCCCCCGAGGTCGCCGCGCTGATCGCGCCCGTCCTCGGCTGGGACGACGACCGGGTGCGCGCAGAGCTCGACGCCTACCGTTCCGGTGTGGAGGCCGACCTCGCCGCGCAGCGGGAGATCGACGACGCCGCGGCCAACGCCGTACGCGTCGCCGCCGCCACCCCGGCCGACCAGGTGGCCTAACGGGCCTCCACGGTGAATGTCGTGGTGAGGACCCGGCCCTCGGAGTCGCGGAACTGTCCCCACATGCGGTAGAGGCCGGGGCGGGGGAACCGGGCATGCAGTCCGAGCTCGGGCCCGAAGGTCTGACCCGGCAGAGCGAAGACGGGGCGGCCCTGGCCGTCCTCGGCCTCCGCGTGTTCGTGGGCGAACCCCTTGCCGTCGAGCGGCATGATCACCACGTGTCCGGCGGCGGCCAGATAGGGGCGCAGGCCGGCGACGGGCCTGCCGGTCGCGGCGTCGGCGAAGCGGAAAGTGAAGTCGCTCCTGCTCCCGACCTCGGCCTCACCGATGAGGGTGACCCGCAGGCCGCCGACGACCTGCTCGCGGGGCGACGGCGACGCCGTGTCCGAGGAGGTGAAGGCGCCAGGACGGCCGACTGTGATCTCCTGCCGGTCGAGGACGTCGGTCATCTCCCCGCGCAGCCGGAACTCGTTGTGGATCGTGTATCGGCCCTCGGTGGGGAACGTGAAGGGGACGGCGAACTCCCCTGGCCTGCCGGTGGGCCGCGGATGGATGTGGGCGAACGTGCCCAGGTCCTCCCGGGTGACGACGACGTGCATCCACGCCTCGTGACTGCGTACGACGTCCTCGACGGGCCGGCCGGTCCGGGCGTCGGCGACCCGGATGCGGAGGGTCGCCGGCCTGCCCGGGGCGACGCCGGAGGGTGCCTCGACGGAGACCTTCAGGCGGGCATCCTCGGCGGGGACGGGCTCCGACTCGGTGGTCATCATCACGCTCATGGCCGGGCGCATCGGCATGCCGGTGTCCTGAGCCCAGGCGAGCACGCCGTTCATCCCGCGCTGCGCCGCCTCCGTGCGGCTGAGCGCGGTGAACCCGGCGCCCACGGCCGCGGCGAGGCAGGCGATGCCCGCGAGGTAGCCCCAGTCGGCGAGCCGGGACACCCGGGAACCGGGCCGGAACCGGCGCAGGCGCAGCGCGTTGGTGACGACGCTGACCGAGCTCATCGCCATCGCGGCGGCGGCGAGGGAGGGGTCGAGGAGCACGCCGTTGAAGGGGTACAGCACCCCGGCGGCGACCGGGATCAGCAGCACGTTGTACGCGAACGCCCACAGGAGGCCCTGTTTGATCGTCCGCACGGTACGCCGGGACAGGTCGATGGCCGAGACGATGCCGCGCAGGTCGCCGCCGACGAGGGTGATGTCGGAGGCCGCGATGGCGACGTCGGTCCCGGTGCCGATGGCGATGCCGAGGTCGGCCGTGGCCAGCGCCGGGGCGTCGTTGATCCCGTCGCCGACCATGGCGACGACCGCGCCCCTCTCGCGGAGGGCGGTCACCCGGGCCGCCTTGTCCTCGGGCCGTACGTCGGCGATGACGTGGTCGATGCCGACCTGCCGGGCGACGACGTCGGCGGTGACCCGGTTGTCGCCGGTCAGCATCCACACCTCCAGGCCGAGCGCGCGCAGCCGTTCGACGGCCTCACGGGACTCGGGCCGGATGGTGTCGGCCACACCGATCATTCCGGCGAGCCGGCCATCGAGGGCGACGTACACGGGGGTCGCTCCCTCGGCCGCGGCCTCGGCGGCGATCCGCTCCAGCTCGCCGAAGCCGAAGCCGAAGTCGTTCCCGAGATGGCGGCGCATGAGTGCGGCGTTTCCGATGAGCACGGACCTGCCGCCGACGCGGGCCTCCACCCCGTGACCGGGCACGGCGTCGAAATGCTCGACCTCGGGCAGGCGGAGCCCCCGGTCCCCGGCGTGCGTGACGATCGCCTCGCCGAGAGGGTGCTCCGAACCCTTCTCGGCCGCGGCGGCGTACGCGAGAAGCTCGCCGGCGTCCCCGCCCGCGACGGTGACGAGGCGGGTGACCTCGGGCCGGCCCCGGGTGATCGTGCCGGTCTTGTCCAGGACGACCGTGGTGAGACGGCGGGCCTGTTCGAGCGCGTCGCCGCCGGAGATCAGGATGCCCGACTCGGCGGCCTTCCCGGTGCCCACCATGATCGCTGTGGGGGTGGCCAGGCCGAGCGCGCACGGGCAGGCGATGATGAGGACGGCGATGGCGGCGCCGATGCCGAACGTGAGCCGTCCCTGGCCGGGTCCGAAGACCGCCCAGACGACGAAGGTGAGCGCGGCGACGCCGATGACGGCGGGCACGAACCACCCGGACACCGTGTCGGCCAGGCGCTGCAGGGGCGCCTTCGACCCCTGCGCCCGCTCGACCAGCCGGACGATCTGCGCCAGCGTCGTGTCCTGCCCGACGGCGGTGGCCCGCATCACCACCGAGCCGGTCAGGTTGATCGTGGAGCCGATCAGCGGGTCGCCCTCGCCCCTGCGCACCGGCACGCTCTCCCCGGTGATCATGCTCTCGTCCACGGTGGAGACCCCGGCGGTCACGACGCCGTCCACGGGGACCTTCTCGCCGGGGCGCACCCGTACGAGGTCGCCGACGGCGACGTCCTCGACGGGGACCTCGACATCGCTGTCGCCGCGCAGCACCCGCGCCGTCTTCGGCCGCAGATCGAGCAGTTCCCCGATGGCGGAGGTGGTCCGCTTCCTGGCCCTCGCCTCCATCCACCGGCCCATGAGGACGAGCGCGATGACGACGACGGAGATCTCGAAGTACACGTGCGGCGGAAGCCCCAGCCGCTCCGCCGTTGCCGGCCACAGCGTGACGAACGCGCTGTAGCCGTACGCCACGGTCGTGCCGAGCGCGACGAGCGTGTGCATGTTGACCGCGCCGTGCCGGGCCGCCGCCCAGGCGGCGCGGTAGAAGGGACGGCCCGCCGAGAACTGGGCGATGGTGGCGACGACCAGCAGCAACGGCATCAGCCAGTCCATCGCGTCGATGGGCAGCGGCAGGTACATCAGCACCATCATCGACAGCCCCGCGGCGAGGGTGACCTGCCAGGTGCGCTTCAGCCGGATGACCTCCCGATCCGGCTCCGCATCCGGCTCCGGCGCGGTCTCGGGCGCGGTCTCGGGCGCGGACCCAGGCCGAGGCTCGGGCCCGGAGATCTCCGCGGTGTACCCGGCACGTGCGACCGACTCGGTGAGCATCCCGACGGTCACGCGGGCGGGATCGCAGGTGACGGTGGCGACCTCGGTGGCGAGGTTCACCTCGGCCGACTCCACGCCGTCGACCCGGGTCAGGGCCTTCTCCACCCTGCGGACGCAGGACGCACAGGTCATCCCGCCGATGTTCAGCGTACGTACGGTCGTCGTGACCGTCATCGCTTCACCTCCTGGTTGAGGACTTCGCTGCGACGGTCGCGCGCGTCGCTTTCCCGCCGCTGACCGTCCCCTGTCCGGCTCGGGACAGGGGATGGACAGCGCCGCCCGGCATGGTCGTGCCATCCGGGCCGTACGGAGCGGTCCGCGACGTGAAGGAGTCATGATGAACCAGCTCGTCCTGTCCGTGCCGGCCATCAGCTGCGGCCACTGCGTCAAGGCGATCGCGGAGTCCGTCGGCGAGGTGCCCGGTGTCGGTTCCGTGGCCGTCGACTTCACCGCCAAGACGGTGCTGGTCACCGGCACGGCGGACCCGGCCGCGGTGCGCACGGCCATCGCCGAGGCCGGTTACGAGGTGGCCGGATGAGCGCGGCGGCGTACGACACGCTGATCATCGGCGGGGGGCAGGCCGGGCTGGCGCTGGGATATCACCTGCGCCGCGCGGGTCTGCGGTTCGTCATCCTCGACGCGCACCAGCGGGTGGGAGACGCGTGGCGTCACCGGTGGGACTCTCTCACGCTGTTCACGCCGCGCCGGTACGACGCCCTGCCCGGCCTGCCGTTCCCGGGCGACCCCGACGGTCATCCGGGCAAGGACGAGGCCGCCGACTACCTGGAGACGTACGCCGAGCGCTTCGCCCTTCCGGTGCGGCTCGGCCGCCAGGTCACGGCCGTACGGCCGGAGGGGGAGCGGTTCCTGGTCGAGACCTCGGCCGAGACGTACACGGCGGCGCGGGTCGTGGTCGCGGTGGGGGCGTTCCACACGCCGCGCACGCCCGCCTTCGCGTCGAGCCTCGACCGAGGCGTCACCCAGCTGCACAGCAACCGGTATCGCCGTCCGGACCAGCTCCCCATGGGCGAGATCCTGGTCGTCGGCGCGGGCAACACCGGTGTGCAGATCGCCGATGAGCTGGCCGGCACCGGGCGGCGCGTCCGGCTGTCGGCCTCGTCGATGGGCCTGGCGCTGCCGCAGCGCATTCTGGGCCGTGACGTGTTCTGGTGGTTCTCCCGTCTGGGTTTCATGGACATCCGCGGCGACAGCAGGATCGGGCGCCGGGTCAGAAGCAGGGAGCTGATCATCGGGACGGACGTCAAGCGGCTGCTGCGGCGGGTGGAGCGGGTGGACCGCACCGTGGACGTCCAGGGGCGGGACGTCGTCCTCGCGGACGGCCGCCGCGTGCGACCCGACGGCGTCGTGTGGGCGACCGGTTTCCGCGCGCACTATCCCTGGCTGCACGTGCCGGTGCTGGACGAGCAGGGGGCGCCGGTGCACCGTGAGGGCGTCACGGCCTGGCCGGGGTTGTACTTCCTCGGCCTGCCCTGGCAGCGGACTCGCGGATCGTCCGTGCTCGGGTGGGTGGACCGCGACGCGCGTGCCCTGGCCGAGCGGCTGACGGCCTCCGCCAACACTCCCGGCAAGTCGCTCATCGCCCCTTAATATTGGGCAATCCCGGTGGAGTCGGGGATGACGAGGAGTGACATGCCGAACACCGCCGTGACGTTCGCGGTTCTCGGACCCACCGAGGTGCGGGCATCCGACGGCTCCGTGGCGGCGTTGCCTCCGTCCGTACGGGCACTGCTGGCCCGGCTGGCCCTGTCCTGCGGCCGCGTGGTGCCGGTGGACGCCCTGACGGACGCGTTGTGGGGCGACGAGGGTGACGACCTGCCGGCCGACGCGGCGAACGCCCTGCAGATCCGCGTGTCCAAGCTGCGCCGCGCCCTCGCCGCCGCCGGGTTGGGCACGGACGTCCTGGTCACGCAGGCTCCGGGATACCGGCTCGCCGTGCCCGCCGAGGCCGTCGACGCGCACGTGTTCGAGCGGCTGCTCGTCCGCGCGCGGGAGGAGACGGCCGCCGGGAACGTCACCGCGGCGTCGAGCCGCCTGGACGAGGCGCTGCGGCTGTGGCGGGGCCCCGCGCTGGCCGACGTCGGCCGGACGACGTGGGCGACCACGGAAAGCGCCCGGCTGGAGGAGCTGCGGCTGGGCGCGGTCGAGGACCGGATCGAGCTCCTGCTGGAGTCCGGCGGGCACAACGAGGCGATCGCCGATATCGAGCGCCTGGTGGCACTGCATCCGCTGCGGGAGCGGCTGCACCGCCTGCTGATGCTCGCGCTGTATCGCGGCGGACGGCAGGCGGAGGCGCTGGCCGCCTACCAGGCGCTGCGCCGTGGTCTCGCAGACGAGCTCGGCATCGACCCGTCGCCGGAGCTGCAGGCCCTCGCCGAGGCCATCCTCCGCCAGCAGGTCCCGGCCGCCGCCCAGCCGTCCGTCCAGCCGTCCGCCCAGCCGTCCGTCCCATCGTCCCCCGGGCCCGCCGGGCAACGAACACCGGAAGGCGCCGAGCGGCTGCCGCGGCGGCTGACGTCGGTCATCGGCCGCCAGGACGACGTCGCGGCGGTGCTGGAACGGCTCGCCGAGGCGCGGGTGGTGACGCTGACCGGCCCGGGCGGGATGGGGAAGACGACGCTGGCGTTCGAGGTCGCACGCAGGGTGAGCGAGACGCCGGACGAGATGCCGGCCGATCGAATGCTGCTGGTCCGCCTGGCCGCCCTGGAGCCGGGAGCCGATGTCGCCGGCGCGTTCGCCGCCGAGCTCGGCGTGGCGGCGCAGGGCACCGCGCCGGCCGACGTGGTCGAGGAGCACCTGCGGGACGGCCGCACGCTGCTCGTGGTCGACAACTGCGAGCACGTGGTGGACGACGTCGCCGTTCTCGTGGAGCGGCTGGCCGCGGCCTGCCCGCGCCTGCGCGTGCTGGCCACCAGCAGGGAGGCGCTGGCGATACCCGGCGAGGTGCAGGTCGCGGTCGGCCCGCTGGGCGACGATTCCGCCGTCCGGCTCTTCGAGGAGCGGGCCCGTGCTGTACGGCCCTCGTTCACGCTCGACGCCGGGAACGCAGCCGTGGTGGCGTCCATCTGCCGCAGGCTCGACGGCATGCCGCTCGCCATCGAGCTGGCCGCGGCCAGGGTCAAGGCGCTGTCCCCGGCCGACATCGAGGCCCGGCTGGCGGACAGGTTCTCGCTGCTGACGGCGGGACCGCGCACCGGCGAGGCGCGCCACCGCACGCTGCGCGCCACGCTCGACTGGAGCCACGACCTGCTGACGGATGCCGAGCGGCGCCTGCTGCGCCGCCTCGCGGTGTTCCGCGGCGGCTGGACCCCGGCCGCCGCGGAGGAGGTGTGCGCCTTCTCCGGAGCAGGCGGCGGCGTCGGCAGAGGAGAGGTGCTCGACCTGCTGTTCCGGCTGGTCGACCGGTCGCTCGTGGTTCCCGAACCGGCCACAGGGCGGTTCCGGCTGCTCGTCACCGTACGCGACTACGCGTGGGCCCGGCTGGAGGAGGCCGGGGAGGTCGCCGAATGCCGCGACCGTCACCTGGCCTGCTACGTGCGCCTGGCCGAGGAGAACGGGCCGTACGTACGGAACCTCACCGTCTTCACCCGGCTCTACGACGAGCACGACAACTTCCGCGCCGCCGTGGACCACGCCCTCGACCGCGGTGACGTCGAGAACGGCTTCCGGCTGGCCAACGCGCTCGTGATGTTCTGGAACTACGGCGTGCGCTACGAAGGCACGCGGGCGCTGACCGCGCTGCTGGAGACCGGTGGCGGGTCCGCGGGCGCACGGGGCCGGGCGTTGCAGGGCATCGGGCTCCTGCACGTGTACTATCCGACCCCGCACTCGGTCGCCGCCACGGAGGAGAGTCTTGCGATCTTCGAGGAGATCGGTGACGCGCGCAACGCCGCGATCTCCCGGCTCGTGATGTCCTGGGCCGGCCAGTACGGCGGGGACGCCGCGCATTACCGCGCCATGATCGAGCGGAGCAGGCGGGAACTCGGCGACTCCGACGACGGCTGGTGGCTGTGCATGACGGAGTATCTGGAGGCGCTGCTGGCCCTGCGCCTCGGCGACTTCGAGGACGCGGCCGTCCGGTGGCGGCGCGCCCTCGACCTGGCCAGGGCAGTCGGCGACCGCATCATCGGCAGCGCGATCCTCGCGCATCTCGGCATCGCCCTGCGCGAGTCGGGACGGCACGAGGAGGCTCTGGCCGTCCTGCGGGAGTCCGTGGACGAGGTGCGCGGCCGAAACTCCTTTCACGGGCTGACCTTCGCGCTCGTGCACACGGCCCACACCCGGCTGGACATGGACGAGGGCGACGACGCCTCGGCGCTGCTCGCCGAGGCGGACGAGGTCGCTCGCCGGGTGCGCAACCCCCGTTGCCAGGCGTGGGCTGCGTGGGGGCGGGCACGCATGGCCCGCGTGCGTGGGGACGCCGGTGCCGCCGTCCGCGAGTGCCGGGACGCGCTGGCGCTGTTGAAGGAGGGCGAGTTCCCCTGGGCCAGGGCTCGCCTCTGGTCGTTCCTGGCCGAGTGCGCGGAGGCGGCGGGCGTCCCCGACGAGGCCGCCCACGCCCGCGAGACGGCCGCCGCGCTCACGAGCTGATCACATACTGACATCCCGGTGTTCGCACCGGTCGCCCGAGAACCCCGCCGACGCCAGCGCCGCCCGCAGCTCCGCCGGGTCCACGACCCCGCGTACGCGCAGCAGGCCCCGCCCGGCGTCCACCTCGAACGAGGAGACGCCGGGAACGTCTCGTACGTGTCTGCTCAGGAGACGGACGCATCTGCGGCACAGCAGGGCCGGCACGCACACGGTCGTCTCCGCCGCCGCCCCCTGACGGCTCTGGTCTGCCATGCCGTTCAGCGTGCCGTCCCGGCCTGGCGAACGGCTGTCCGTCCGCTGTCCGGAGCTGTCCGGGTCTGTCAGGTGCCGCAGGGGACGCGCAAAGCCGGCGGCCAGCCCCCGGACAGCCCGGACCGCGACGCTCCTGACATGAACATCATCCTCCCCGTTCTTCCCGAGCTGATCCGGCTGAGGCATCACGAGCTGCTGCGGCAGGCCGAGCAGCACCGACGAACCCGGCAGGCCCGAGCCGTCCCCGCCACCCGGCGCTGGGTGCGGCGCGGCCCGCTCGACCTCCACTGATCACTCGAGGAGCACGCCATGACCATCACATCCGTGCGTACCGACGTCGCCGCGCTGGCCCGCGACGTCGTGAAGATCTACGGCCGCGGCGAGACCGCCGTCCGGGCCCTCGACGGTGCCACCCTGTCGATCCCCGCCGGGCGGTTCACCGCCGTCATGGGCCCGTCCGGGTCCGGCAAGTCCACGCTCATGCACGCCATGGCCGGTCTGGACACCGTGGACGAGGGACAGGTGCTCATCGGGGACACCGACCTCGGCCGGCTCAGCGAGCGGCAGCGCACACTGCTGCGCCGCGACCACGTGGGCTTCGTGTTCCAGAGCTTCAACCTGGTTCCCACGCTGACCGCCGCCGAGAACATCGCGCTGCCGCTGACCCTCGCCGGCCGGCGGGCCGACCAGGCGTGGATCGACGAGATCGTCGCGATGCTCGGGCTGGGCGACCGGCTGCGGCACCGCCCCGCCGAGATGTCCGGCGGACAGCGGCAACGGGTCGCCGTGGCCCGCGCGCTGGCCGCCCGCCCGCGGATCGTCTTCGCCGACGAACCGACCGGCAACCTCGACTCCCGGGCGGGGGAGGCGCTGCTCGGTTTCCTCCGCCACGCCGCCCACGAGCTGGGCCAGACCATCGTCATGGTCACCCACGACGCGAACGCCGCCGCGTACGCCGACCAGGTGGCCCACTTCGCCGACGGCCGGGTGGCCGGCGTCACCCGCAACGAGGAGAAGTGATCGCGATGTGGTACCTGATCATCCGCAACACCGTCGCTCGCCGGGGCAGACTGGCGCTGACCCTGCTCGCCGTCCTGCTCGGCGTCACCTTCGTCACCGGCAGCCTGGTGCTCACCGACACCTCACAGCGGCTGCTCGACGACCAGTTCCGTACGGCCGCCGCGGGGGTCGACCTGACCGTCCGCGACGCGGTCGCGTTCGACTCGGCGATGGGAGTGGAGGTCGAGCGCGACCCGCTGCCCGCCGAGGTCGCGGACCGCGTCCGCGCGGTGCCGGGCGTGGCCGCCGCCACCCCCGTCGTACGGGGCAAGGGACTGATCGGCGTCGGCGGGAAGACCATCGTCCCGGCGGGCCCGTCGCTGCTGCTGTCCTGGGACCCCGCACCGGTCGGCCCGTTCACCCTGCGCGCCGGACGCGCTCCGGTCACCGAGGGCGAGGTCGTGATCGACGCCGCGACCGCCCGGCGGCACCGCATCGGCCTCGGCGCCGAGGTGACCGTACGGGCCGAGCGCACGAAACGGCTCCGAGTGGTGGGGCTGGCCGGGTTCGGGCCGGGCGAGGGGCTGCCCGAGACCACGGTCGCCCTGGTCACGCTGCCCGCGGCGCAACGTCTGCTCGCCCTCGGCGAGGACTACTCGGAGGTCGCCGTCGTCGCCGCGGACGGCACGGACGTCCGGCGGCTGCGCTCCGCGGTGTCGGCCGCGCTCGGCTCCGGATATGAGGTCTCCTCCAGCCGGGACGTCGCCGCAGCCAGCGCGGCGGCGGCCAAGACGCAGATCTCCTCCCTGCAGATGATGCTGCTGGCTCTGGCGGCGGCGGCCCTGCTCGTCGGCGCGTTCCTCATCGCCAACACCTTCTCGATCGTCGTCACCCAGCGCACACGTGAGCTGGCCGTGCTGCGCGCGGCCGGGGCCACCGGCGGTCAGGTGATGCGCTCGGTGCTCGGCGAGGCGCTGCTGGTTGGGCTGGCCGCCTCCGTGGCGGGCGTGGGCCTCGGCGTCGCCTGCGCGGCGGGGCTGCGCGATCTCGCCGGCGTCTTCGGAATGACGCTGCCCGGCGGCGGGCTCGTCGTCACGCCCCGGACCTTCGCCGTCGCGTTCGTGGTCGGCGTCGGTGTCACGGTCCTGTCGGCGTTCGGGCCGGCTCGCCGCGCGGCCGCGGTGGCGCCGGTCGAGGCGATGCGGCGCTCGTCGGCCGACCATCTCTCCGGGCGGGCGGGCTGGGGCCGCACGGTCGCCGGCGCGGTTCTCACCGCGCTCGGTGCGGCCGGGCTGTCGATCGTCCTGGCCGGGCCGGGGTCGGTCGTCGTGCTCGGCGAGGCGGCGGTGAGCACCGTCGTGGGGCTGGCCCTGCTCGGACCGGCGGTCATCCCGGGCCTGGTCCGGCTGCTCGGCAGGCCGCTCGGCGTGGCCGGGGTCCCCGGACGGCTGGCGCGCGAGTCCGCCGCGCGGTCGCCCCGGCGGACCTCCGCGACCGCCCTCGCCCTGGCTTTCGGCCTGGCGCTCGTCAGCTTCACGACCGTGCTGGGGACCTCGATCAAGGAGTCGACCGCACGGTCGTACGCCGAGACGATCACCGCCGACTACGTGGTGGAGAGCGCACGCAACGAGATGCTCGGCGGGCTGCCCGCGCATGTCCATCACCACGTCAGCGAGCTGCCGCAGGTCGCCGTGGCCTCCCGGCTGCGCTACGGCCACTGGAAGGACGGGCAGTCGGTCGAGGCGCTCACCGCGGTCGACCCGGTCACGCTGCCCCGCGTGACCTCGCTCCACATGGTCGCCGGACGCCTGGACGCGGTCGCGGGCGGCGGCGTCGTCCTGGCGGCGAACGTCGCCAAGGAGCGGAACCTCAAGGTCGGCGACACCCTGGCGATGACGTTCTCCCGCACCGGCGTCCAGCGCCTCCCGGTGGTCGGCCTGCTGCGCGACCGCGACGCGCAGGCGCTGTCGACCGGCTACGTCATCTCCCTGGACACTTACGAACGGAACTACCGAGAGGACGTCGACGCGAGCGTCTTCGTCAAGGTGGCCGACGGAGTGAGCGGTGCGGACGCCAAGAAGGCCATCGAACGGGCCCTGGCCGACGCCCCGACCGCGCAGGTGCGCGACCAGGCCGCGGCCGTCGCCGGGCGGAACGCGATGATCGACCAGGTCCTGGGCCTGGTGAGCGTGCTGCTGATGCTCACCGTCCTCATCGCGCTGATGGGCATCACCAACACCCTGGCCCTGTCGATCATCGAGCGGACCAGGGAGCTCGGGCTGCTGCGGGCGGTCGGCATGACCGGTGCCCAGATGCGCTGGATGATCCGCGGTGAGGCGGTCCTCGTCGCGGCCCTGGCGATCGTGGCCGGGGTCGGCCTGGGCGTCGCGTTCGCCGCGGGCACGCTCACCGCCCTGGGCCGCACGACCGAGACCACGCTCACAGTGCCGGTCGGTCCGCTCCTGCTCGTCGTCGCGGTGGCCGCACTCGCCGGCCTGCTGGCCGGGCTCTTGCCGGCCCGACGTGCCGCCAGGCTCGACGTGCTCACCGCCATCGCCACGTCCTGACGCCCCCTGAGGTGCTCCTGAAGGGCTCCTGAGGGGACTCCGCCCCGAGAGGCACTGGCGCGAAGAGGGGATCAGCAGGCCCCAGGGCACATCGCAAATCCGGGCAAGAGGCGAACCGACGGGTAGCCGGATGGCAAGGGCCGTCGCCCGGAGGCGCTCACCACGACGGCCTCAGCCGGTCTTCGGACCGGCCGAGGCCGCCGCGCACCGTCAGAGCAGGGTCAGCGCAGGGGGAGGAGAGGACGCGATGGCGTCCGCCGGGGAGCCTCCCCAGATCGGTCTCGTGTGGTCGCCGAGCCGGTCATTCCTGCGGTGCCTCTCCGACCGTCACATCGAAGGTGGCCGTCGTCGGCAGGCTCGCCTGATCTCCGGCCCACTCGACGCGATACGAGTACTCGCCCGCCTCGGTGGGTGTATCCGTGAAGGTGAATCTTCCGTCGAAGATGACCATGCGTGGGTGCGGCAGCTCGGTGACCACGGTGCCCTCGCTGTTGATTACCGTGCGTAGGACTTTCAACGGGATGGTGGAACCCATGGGCTGACCACCCTGGAAAAGCGCACCGCTCACCTTGAGCTGTGTGCCGACGGTGCCCGTCTCCGGTCCGGACAGGGTGATCGACGACTCTGCCTTGACCAAGGTGACGGTCGCCGAAGCGGTGCT
>NZ_JAATEK010000068.1:0-22634 GCF_012034195.1 Microbispora sp. CL1-1 | reverse complement strand
TCCTGTTCAGCAGCCAGTCCAGCAGGATTAGCCGTCCCCGTACGGCGAGTGCCACCCACTCACTGGGCCTACTCGACCTCCTGCGCCACTCCTCCATCGTCATCCCTTTCCTTCCTTTGCAGGGCTCCTCGGCGAGGCCGGGGGCGGAGCCGGTAGACCCCCGCGGGAGGTCTACGGACTCGGAAGGAAAGGGGCGAACCCTGGGGAGCGCTACGCCGAGAAGCCTAATCCGTGCGCCGCCTTTAGGCGGCAGTACAAGGCACGCCGCAAGGGGGACGAGTACATCCACCTAGCGACATAGTCGCAGGCCAACGTACGGGTACTTAGCTGGCGAAAATACCTCCTCACCTCGGACTGTATAAACCGAGGCGGTCAGGTTCCACGCACGCAGGTGCCCCCTGTAAAGCCTTGGACAGAGTTAGTGTGACTTCCATCACATCCGGTATTGTCGCCGAGGGTAAGACGGAGAGGACCCAGAAGCCGCACGGCTCCAGTCTTTCGTCCGTGCCGGTGGTCGAGGATCGCCGGGCAGCTCATCGCTGGCCCGCTCCACCCGCTCCAGGCAACTGTGCAGCTACATCGTCATCAGGCGTGGCTCGATGAAGGGCGGCGCCCAAGAGCGCCGCGACGCGTTCGGCCGCCGGTCGATTAGGTCGTCGTTAATGCCTTATGAAGGGCGGCGCTCACAAGCGCCGCGGCATCGAAGGGGTGCAGGACGACACCGTTGGGGTCATAGCCTCGATGAAGGACGGCGCTCGCAAGCGCCGCGCGTGTCACGTCTATCGCGATCAGGACATCTGGGGCACGCCTCTATGAAGGGCGGCGCCACGACCACCGCGACCGGACTCCGTCAGAGCGGCCTTCATGCAGCGGCCCTCGCCTCGATGAAGGGCGGCACCGTGAGCGCCGCGACTACGAGACCGTGATCGGCACGCCCCAGCTGCTCATGCCTGGATGAAGGGCGGTGCCCATGAGCACCGCGACTCTTACAAGGGTTTCGGCCTCCGCGTCGTGATGGAGCCTCGATGAAGGGCGGCGCCCACAAGCGCTGCGACCTGGCAACCTTGGTCCTGCCGGGCCAGTCCGTCCCCGGGCCTCGATGAAGGGCGGCGCTCAGGAGCGCCGCGACTCTGGTCCTCCCATAGGAACGCAATGTCCCGGTCGTCTCCTCGATGAAGGGCGGCGCCCACGAGCGCCACGGCTGGAACACTATCGCTCATGTCCGGGCTGCTTTCCCGCCGTAATGAAGGGCGGCGCACAACGCCGCGTCCGCGGGACGAGACCTAAGACGCCGGAACGGTCAAGCCTCGATGAAGGGCGGCACCCACGAACGCCGCAGCGATGCCCGCGGTCAGGTGGACCGACCTGCCATTGCCTCGATGAAGGGTACGCCTGCAAGCGCCGCGACTGGCGTTTCCGAGCCTGGTCCTTGTATTTCCTCGGGCCTCGATGAAGGGCGGCGCCCACGAGCGCCGCGACACCTGTTCCCCGCGGAGTCGACCACGGCGAACATCCTGCCTCGATGAAGGGCGGCGTTTCCGAGCGCCGCGTACCTGGTGCCCGTCTTCGACGAGCGCGAGTACGACGAGCCTCGATGAAGGGCGGCGCCTACAAGCGCCGCGGCGGCCTCGACGGCCTTATACACGCAGACCGTGCGCTCGCCTCGATGAAGGGCGGCACCCAGGAGCGCCACGACGGGATGTGTGGCGGCACATCACCCAGCAGCGCACCGGGCCTCGATGAAGGGCAGCGCACACATACGAGCGCTGCGATCCCGTAAGGTACACCAGCCCGTCGATCTTTTTCTGGCCTCGATGAAGGGCAGCGCCCACCAGCGCCGCGACTTCCGCCAGGAAGTCGTAGGCGGACCCCTGCACGAAGCCTCGATGAAGGGCGGCACCCGCAAGCGCCGCTACTGCGTGTCTGGACCGAACCTGAAACTGGCGGCGAAGCGCCTTGATGAAAGGCGGCGCACACGAACACCGCGACCAGGTCCCATGATTGCCGGATCAGCCGGTCACCGTGGCCTTGATGAAGGGCGGCGCCACCAGCGTCGCGACGTGCGTGACGACCCCACGGGGATCGAGATGACGAAGCCTCGATGAAGGGCGGCGTTTCCGAGCGCCGCGACCTGGTGCCCGTCTTCGGCGAGCGCGAGTACGACGAGCCTCGATGAAGGGCGGCGCCCAGGAGCGCCGCGACCCAGTCAGCAGGATCCGAAGACGGGGCTTCATCGGGTCGCCTCGATGAAGGGCGGCGCTCAGGAGCGCAGCGACGGCGAGGTCGCCGGGATCTGCGGCTACGCCGAGGCGCCTCGATGAAGGGCGGCGTCCACGAGCGCCGGGACTGCGGCCCTTGGCCTGCTGAACCCAGTGCTGGCGGCCTCGATGAAGGGCGGCACCAACGAGCGCCGCGCGCACCAACGCCACCATGGTCTTCACAGGCACGCCCTCGCCTTGATGAAGGGCGGCGCCCAGGAGCGCCGCGACTCGATGGTGGTGACGTGGCCGGCCGGAAGATGGACGCGCCTCGATGAAGGGCGGCGCCCAGAAGCGCCGCGACGCGTCCGGATCTGCCAGGCGCCACTCACGATCGAGCCTCGATGAAGGGTGGCGCCCAAGAGCGCCGAGACGCGATCGCGGTCGACTTCGACGGCGTGATCCACGCACCTCGATGAAGGGCGGCACTCACGAGCGCCGCGACCGAAGGCCGGCTCCGTGGAGATCGAGTTCAACCAGGAGCCTCAATGAAGGGCGGCGTCCGCGGGCGTCGGTCACGGCCGTTGAAGGGCGGTCATTGGCGCCTGCCGATCGGGTGGAGTTGGCCGGTGCCCGCTCGGCGTTCCGGGGCTTTGTCGCTACCGGAAATGGTCACGGGGAATGTAATGATCGCGGTCACTCCGCGAGCGTTCAGCCACAAGCGAGGGATGTCGTCGGGTGCTTGTCCGTGGGCGAGTGCGGCGGCGACGGCTTGGAACTGCGCGGAGGCGAGGATGCTGCGAAGCCGCGCGGGATGCCACGGGATACGCCACAGAGGGACGGCGAAGTGCTCGGAGCGACTGTTGCGTACGGACACGCTGGTCAAGGCTGCTCCACCGGTTCGGAGGGCGATGTGGATCTGGGAAATGCCCCACAGCGCGCACCACACCACGGTGTTGTCAGCGGGGCCCGGGGCGTCCAATCCGGTCGCCGAACGGCTGTCGGGGGCGTCGCCGGACAGTTCATCGCGTACGTGATGCCCGAGGAGCCCGTCGAGGATCTGGCTGTGCGTCCGCTCGGCAACCTTTTCCGCGATCTTGCTGAGGCGGCTGCCGATGAATTCCGCTCCGGTATTACGCGGCTGCATCTCGAGCCGGTTGGCCGCATCGTCCTGCAACCGTTTCCCCGTCCTGTCGAACCGCCAGTAGGCCGGCTCGCCGAGAGCGCCGAGAAAGCGGAGGTCGAGGTCCGCGCGGGCTGTGGTCAGGGTGTCGAGCACCTTGTGGCGCCGGTTCTGGAGTTCCTGCCAGCCGTCGTCGGTGGCGATGGCGGTTAGGCGGGGGCTCATGAGGCCGCGCGGTGTGCCGCCGAGGGTGATCGTCTCCTTCACCCAGTCGCACTTGGAAGCGTGAGCTTGGACGATACGCCCGGCGGCATCTGGGTCGATGTTCAGGTGAGGGCGCGGGCTCATGCCTGTGGTCCAGGAGATGCGCAGGTCAGTGTGGCCGGCGTCGGAGCAGATTGCGGCCAGGCCGTACAGGGCCAGGTGGGTGATGAGGCGGCGGGGGTCGCCGCCGAGAGTGATGCCGCTCATGATCCCTCGCTGGACACTTGGCCATCGGCGGCCCGTAGTAGCGCCTCCAGGTAGGCGCAGCCCCACACGCCAAAGGTCGAATGGGTTCGCTCGATCAGGTGGTCCCACTCGCCCTCGTCATAGAGGAGCCGGGCCAGTTCCCGATAGGTGTCGTCCCCGGTCAGTTCCGTGGCGGTGTGGGGGAAACCGTGGCGTCCCTGGCCATGGCTTGTGCCCACGAGACGGGCAACGAGGTCGCGGTCGCCGGTGGGGAGATGCGCGAGGGCACTCCAGCAGGCGAGTACGGACAGTTGCTCATGCCGCCACCCTGCCGGCAGGCCTGATTGAGCTCGCGCCTGGGTGATCTGCCGCAATGTGCTCATATCGCTTTTGGCCAGGGGCTGCTCGCTCGTCCGCTGGGGGTCCAGGCTGAACTGGAACCGTGGATCGGCTTTCCCGTCGTCGTGGTGGAGCCCGGCGAGTTCCAGCAAGGTGCTCAGGGATTCCAGGCCGAGCTGGTCGCTGGTGATCCGGGCCCGTTCGGCGACGGCGGCGGCATGGGCTTGTAAGGGGACGCGCTGTCGGGGTGTCCACTGCTGACGGGCGGTTTCGTCGTGCACCATCCGTCGGTTGTCTGTGATGAGGAGGGTGGCAGGTGGCTCGCCGAGCAGGTGTACCTCGAAATCCTTGAGCCTGGCCTTCCTGAGGACTTGGATTGCGGCCCGTACTTTGTCCGCCACGGGTTCGGCCAGCACCGGGGTGAGCTTGTCCAGTGCGTCGGCCAGGTCGGTCCGTGCCCGACGACTGTCGAGGCCGTCGGTGCTCATGAGGGTAGTCGCGACGGTGAGGACATGGGCGATTGCCGTCCTGGTCTCGTCGTCATTGCATGTGGCGGGGTCAAGGAAGGGACCGTGGCCAAGCCGGAAGACGAACTGACCGGTCTCCGGATCGGCGGGGCCTTCCAGCACATCCGCCGCCGCGCAGGAACCGGTCTGGTCCACCACCGGCATGCCGTCGATGACGGTGAAGATGGAAGAGCTCGCGTCCACCACGACGATGTCGCCGGGACGCAGATCTCCCGTGGAGTAGATCGACACCTCGTCGTCCCGGACGAGGAAGACGGGCGTGGAGATGTCGTCGATCCTCTTTCGGCACGTGTTGATCCTTACCGGGATCGCCTCGTAGTCGAACGGTGGGAGTGCTCGGAGCAGTTCGATGGCCGCGACCGGGTCGGTGGGCAGACCCTGTCGTACGACGACTCCCACGTCGAGGTCTTCAGCGAGGTTGTCGGACAGCCAAAGGTCCAGATCGGCGGTGGCGAACAGTTGGTCACTGGTGCGCGCCCACATCCAGGCGTCGCCCAGCTCGGCACGCTGCAACAGCGTACGGTGTCGGCGCTGGCTGGGTGGGGGATCCTCCCGCAGCGCCCACGGGGCCAGCCCTCGTGGGTCGGCCTGACGTCCGTGCAGCCACGTGAGCGCGGCATTGACGTCTTCGGGTTGGTACGGCGCGGTGTTGGCCTTGTCGCCGACGTCTTTTTCGGGCACCACCATGACGATGCGGGTGTCGGCGCGCTTGCCCCGCCGGTTGACTCGGCCAGCGCGTTGCGCGATCGCAGAACCGGAGGCCGGTTCGATCAGGGCGGCGGCCCAGTCGAGGTCGACGCCAACCTCCAGACTCTGCGTGGAGATCAGGAAATCGACCGCCGGGTTACCATCTGCGCTCAGCAAGCCCGGATTGGTGTCCCGCAGCCGGTCCAGGTCGTACGGGCGCAGTCGGCCGCACACCAGGCGCGTGACGCCACGCTTACCGAGCAGCGCGGCGAGATCCGTCGCGGTCGCCACGTTGTTCACGAAACAGCCGATGGTGGGGCCGTAGGTGTCGCGCAACCTCGTCGCGCATTCCACCATCGATGCCAGTGCGGCGGTTCGCGGGGTGCCTTTGGCCGGGATGGGCCAGGTCGGCAGCTTTAGGAACTCGACGGGCTTGGGGGTGCGTAGCCGCTCCTCCAGGGTTGGGCTCTCGGTGAGGTCGGCCTCGTCCACGTCGACCATGACCATGGCGCCGGGCTCATCCGGGGTCGCGGTCGCCTCCACAACTTGCAGCACGGGCACGGGCAACGGCCGATCGCTGATCGCGGCGAGCTCCGCCACCCGCCGGGCCGTTCGGATCAGTTGCCGAGACAGGTGCGCCTCGTCCACGACCACCGCCGAATCGAAGGCGAGCAGCCCCGCCTCCCGAGGCCGGGAGGAGGAGCTGGAGCCGTACCCACTGAAGAGGAGTCGGCTGCCCCACATGTCGGGTGTCGCACAGATGATCTGGCAGGCGGTCGCGTCGTCGCGCCAGGCGCGCGGCGCCGGCATCCCACCGCGCAGCCTGGTGACCATAAGGGGGGATACGGCATCCGCGGTGATGCGCAGTGACCGCAGGAGGTGGGCGACCTCGGCCAGGATCTCGCTGGACGGATTGCCGAGCTTGTCACGCACGCCGCAGGCGTGCTGGTACTGATCGTCGACCAGTACCCGCCGGTCCACGACCATCGATAGGCGGCGCGGCAGCCGGGGTGCAGCACCCGCCGCCATCAGCGCGACGCTGAACACATGAATGTCGATCACGCTGGTCTTCCCGGCGCCGGTCGGTGCCCCGATGACATCGGGCCACCTGCCGTCCTCGACGAGGCCCTCCAGGAGTCTGCGCTGCCAACCGAACGGTCGGATGCCGTCGTGAGGGATCCCATCCCCGCTGTTGACGGCGGAGAAGAAGTCATCGAAGTCGCTGATGGACAGAGTCATCGGGTTACCTCTTCGGCGGGGACGTCCTCGGGCACGAACAGCCCGTTGCCCAGATGCCGGGCCTGGCCGATGGCGAGCAGCCCCCGGGAGGGGGCCAGGTCAGCGAGGTCGATGATCGCCCGATAGGGGCGCAGCGGCAGCCCGGATGGGATCTTATGGACGAACCGGCTCAAGTCGCCATCCCGGACCGGCTCGGCATTTGCCACGGTGAGCCCGCCTCGCCCCACGGCTTCGGCGACCTCTCGGTACCACGCACTGCCCTTGCCCGCGGGGATGCCCAGCTGGTCCCGCAGCACCAGGCCCACCGACAGCCGGATGGCGTCGGTCAGTGTCCAGTTCCTGCCCTGGCCATGCGTCTCCGGCACAGCGGCCGGGACAGTGCGCCACAACCGGACAAGCCCGTCGCGTGGCGCGTCCCAGAACTGGTCCGCGCGCTGTTCCGGGCGTGCGGTCAAGGTCAGACGCCGGCCGGGGCGGATCTCGGTGAGCGCTGCCCATGCGTCCTTGATGACCTGGTAGTCCCCACCGTCGATGTCGGATGGCAGCATCAGGGCGAACACGGATTGTGAGATCCACCCGCAGGCGGATGCCTCCCGCTCGGTGAGGATCTGGATTGCGCACCGGTTGGCCGGACGTTCGACCCCGGGCGCGTACACCCCGGTCAGCACGGGGGGAGCGCCGTACCCGATCATCTTGATCAGGGCCTTATGCATAGTGACCGCCCAGCGCACCCGATCAGCGTCGCTGGTCAGCGGCATGTCGACGTCCGCGAGCAGTACCTGGCCCCACGGGCCGCTGGGAGGCGCCGGCTGGCGGGAAGCGTACCTGGCCGGAGCGATGGCTTTCGTGACCCGCGTCGGCCTCACATGGGTCTCATTGCTGACCAGCCGGTCCTTTGTGGCGGCAGGAGCCTTGGCATTGTCGGTCCGATAGGCGGCCAGGAGGGCCTCTGCACGACCTTGCTCCGGAACGTCCAGGTCCAGATCACCTCTGGCGTTGTCCCACCAGTCCGCATCCGGGACCAGGTCATGAGTGGGCTCGGCCGTACCGACACGCATCCGCACAGGCGTCTCTGCCATGCCCAGGTGTGACACGTCCGCGCACAGGGCCTCGATCGGCTCGCGGAGCGAGGCAGGGGGGCCGACCTGCCATGTCCATGCGTAACTTCCGTTCACCGCGACTGACCCCAGCGGTTGCGGTGTTCGGGAGAAGACCCGCCCATGCCGGCGCGTCTCCAAAAGGCGAATCCGGTAGGCCAGCCCATCGGGCTGGTTCACCGACAGCGGGGGCACACGAACTCCGTCCGGCGGATGAGTCTCCAGCCACCGAAGCGCGGCCATATCCGCCTCGCAGGGACGCAGCAGCTCGCCGTCCTGCTCGGCCCGCGGTCCGCTCGCCGCCGCGCACAACAGCGCCGCCGCCAGCCGAGCCGGCGAGGGAACCGAATCGATCTCACCGTCACCCGTGTGACCGTGGTAGGTGCCGAGCGGAAGCTCGGCGATGATGGCGTACGGCACAGCCGATCACTCCCCGTCGGCCGCGTCACCAGCCACGGCGCCCGCGACGATCGCGGGGTTTCCGTCGACCTCCAGCACCGGACCGTTCCATTGAACGCCAGCTACCTGCTCGGCGTGCGCCAACGCCTCCGCCAGCAGGGCGTCTGCCTCCTTGATGCCGAGCGGTTCGAGACTGATCGTCTGGCCGCCGCGCTGATCCATGGTCACCCTGGTGGCATCGGCCTCGAGCAGGTCGCAGTTGGCCCGCAGATACAGCTCCGCGTCCGAACGGGCCAGCCCGTTGAGCGCCAACGCCGCCAGCAGCGCTCTGCACGCCTGATCGCCCTCCGCGCCGGCGCCGAATCGCATCTGGCGCAGCGTGGCGAACGACAGCACGTGGCTTCGGATGATCCGCTCGCATGCGACACCGGCCAGTTGGTTGAGCGTGGGCGGAATTCCGCCCAATCCGAGAGGCGACGCCGAGATCAAGGTCTTGTCCTTGGTCGCTTTGTCGGCCTCCTTGAGGAGCTTGTCCGCCGTCTTCGGGCTCAGTTCGCCGTTCTGGCGCTCCACGATCTCCCGCAGATCCTTGCCCGTCAGCAGCATCTGCATTCCGACTCCGTCGACGCGTGCGCCGCCACGCAGTGACGGCTCTCGCTCGCGGCAGAATCCGATGATCTCTCCGACCAGGGCGCTGCGCCAGCGGCCCTGCCGCGCCCTTCTGCTCGAATCCCAGCCCCCGTATACGAGTGTGATGGGACTGGCATCCAGCAACGCCCGAGCGTTCGCTGGCGAGGCGTCGCGGATCGCACGGTATTCCGGCAGGTCAGTAACCGGAACGCCGGCCTTTGTCGCAGCGCGGATGTGGCCGTCATAAGCCCTGTGCGGAAGAGTGAGATCCGAGTACCTCTCGACCCGCCCATCGATCTCGTACGTGACGACGATTCGCGGCATCCGTGCCAAGACGGGGTTCCCGTCCTCAATGGCCAGCGCCAGCCCCGCCTCCGCCCGATTGAGTTGGCTCTGCTTCGAATCAATGATCACCGCGGTTCGCAACTCCCCGCCGAAGTACCGCCGCTCGTAGGCGTAGACGCTCTCCTTGCCGCGAGGGGCCGCGAACTTGGCCGGAGCCACCGCCTGGTGACTCCCTCCCGCAGGGGCGAGTTCGGTCGTGGACGTGAGACAGCTACCGCCTCCCGGGGCGGTCGCGCGTAACAGCGTGTCCAACGTGATCGAAGACAACCTCAGCTCCTTGACTTGAACGGAAATGTCGCACCCGGCTGCTATCACCGGAGGCGGGAGATGAAGGCCCGCGAAGCGGGCGACGAACCATCCCGGGCTAAATCACGCAGAGACGAGAGGCCTAGATGAAGGCGGGACGGGGTTGAACTTACTGGTTACCACGGAGAGATGAGAGGTATTTCGAAAAATCTCCTACCGCTGCGCGTCAGACCATGCGCTGAACGAGCCCGCTGATCAAGCGAAGCCAAATCAAGGATGTGCTGGCCCGGCGATCGAGCACCCGATGACCCATATCCCGACTAGGAACGTCGTCGCGTCGTATGCGGCGACCATCACTTGCCGGAGGGCGTCGGACTGGCCGTGGGTGATGCGGATCAAGATCAGCATGCCGATCGTGCACAACAACGGTCACGCCACCTATTCGGCGAGTCAGGCCGTCAGCGGGATCTTCGCCGACCCCACCCGTCGGCTCAGCGCCGGACAGCGCCACAGAATGCGTTCCTGCCGATGACCGACTAACAGATCACTGCGGTCAAGCACGTCGCGGTGACGCCCGGGCAGCGGCCGGTCATCGCTCTGGCCGTCGTCCTTTGCATCTGGCGATTGCCTTCAACCTCAGCTCGGCGACCGCGATCGCCCACGCCGGCATCGCCCGGCACCTGCTCGAGCGACCCATCGAACCGCCACCGCCTCAGCCGAGGCGCCCGCCGCCTCCCACACTGGCACCCGATGCCGACCGCCGTCCCCGGCGTGAGTCGCACCCCGAATGTCGGTTCCGGTTGAAGACTGACCCTGTGGTTCCGGCGGAATCGTGACCCACCCCCGACGCTGGTGAGGTGTTGAAGGTGGAGGACTGGGCGGAGATCCGCCGGTTGCATCGGGCTGAGGGACTGGCGATCCGAGCGATCGCCCGCAGGCTCGGGATCGCTCGGAACACGGTGCGCAAGGCACTGGCCTCGCATGAACCGCCCCGGTATGTGCGATCCGGGAAAGGATCGATCGTCGACGCGGTCGAGCCGCGGATCCGGGCGCTGCTGGCGGAGTTCCCGGACATGCCGACCTCGGTCGTCATGGAACGGGTCGGCTGGAGCAGGGGTAAGACGGTGTTCTTCGAGCGGGTGCAGCAGCTGCGACCGCTGTATCGGCCGGTCGATCCGGCCTCCCGCACCGAGTACCAGGCCGGCGAGCTGGCCCAATGCGATCTGTGGTTCCCGCCGGTCGATGTCCCTTTGGGGTTCGGGCAGAGGGGCCGTCCGCCGGTGCTGGTCATGGTCAGCGGCTACTCACGGATCATCAGCGCGGTCATGCTGCCCTCGCGCAGAGCGCCGGACCTGCTGGCCGGACACTGGAGACTGCTCAGCGAGTGGGGCCGGGTGCCGAGGGCCCTGGTGTGGGACAACGAGGCCGCGATCGGCCAGTGGCGGGCCGGGAAACCGCAGCTGAGCGAGGCGATGACCGCCTTCCGCGGAACGCTGGGTATCAAGGTCATCCAATGCCGTCCGGCCGACCCGGAGGCCAAGGGCCTGGTCGAACGCGCCAACGGCTATCTGGAGACCTCATTCCTGCCCGGCCGGTCGTTCGTCGGCCCGGCCGACTTCACCGCCCAGCTGAGCGATTGGCTGGTGCGGGCCGGTACCCGTCATCACCGGCGGCTCGGTTGCCGGCCGATCGACCGGTGGGAGGCCGACCGGGCGGCGATGCTGCCCCTGCCGCCGGTCGCGCCGACGGTGGGATGGCAACTGAGCACCCGCTTGCCCCGCGACCACTACGTGCGGCTGGACTCCAACGACTATTCGGTGCACCCGTCGGTGATCGGCCGGCGAGTCCACGTGACCGCTGACCTGGACCAAGTCGTGGTCACCTGTGACGGCGCCGCGGTGGCCCGCCATGACCGCTGCTGGGCCGACCATCAGACCATCACCGACCCTGCCCACCAGGCTGCAGCGGCGCAACTGCGTCAGGCGCGGCACCTGGCTGCGCTGCGCCCGCTGCAGACCGCGGTGGAGCAGCGGCCGTTGTCGGACTACGACCGGCTGCTCGGCCTGACCGATGAGGAGATCGCCGGATGAGCGCCCCGACCGGCAGCAAAAGCACCGGCAGGAACGTGGCCAGTGAGATCGCCTATCTCACCCGGGCGCTAAAGGCTCCCTCCCTGGCCGCAGCGGTCGAACGGCTGGCCGAACGCGCCCGCTCCGAACAGTGGAGTCATGAGGAGTTCCTGGCCGCATGCCTGCAGCGGGAAGTCGCCGCCCGCGAAGCCCACGGCGGTGAAGGCCGCATCCGCACCGCCCGCTTCTCCGCCCGCAAGTCGATCGAGGAGTTCGACTTCGATCACCAGCGGTCCCTCAAACGCGAGGTCATCACCCACCTGGGCACGCTGGACTTCATCACCGCCAAGGAGAACGTGGTGTTCCTCGGCCCGCCCGGCACCGGCAAGACCCACCTGTCCATCGGGCTGGGGATACGGGCCTGCCAGGCCGGGCACCGCGTCGCCTTCGCCACCGCCGCCGAGTGGGTGGCGCGTCTGGCCGAGGCCCACCAGGCCGGACGGCTCCAGGGCGAGCTCGTCAAGCTCGGCCGCATCCCGCTGCTGATCGTCGATGAGGTGGGTTACATCCCCTTCGAGGCCGAGGCGGCCAATCTGTTCTTCCAGCTGGTCAGCAGTCGCTACGAGCGGGCGAGCCTGATCGTGACCAGCAACAAGCCGTTCGGCCGCTGGGGCGAAGTCTTCGGCGACGACGTCGTGGCCGCAGCCATGATCGACCGCCTGGTCCATCATGCCGAGGTCGTCTCGCTGAAAGGCGACAGCTACCGGCTCAAGGACCGAGACCTCGGCCGTGTCCCCGCAGCCAAGACCGACAACTAAAGATCAAAACTTCGGGTGGTTCAAAGTTCACCCGGAACAGCCGGGTCACGATCGAGCCGGAATTGACACCCGAACCCGACGCCATTGCGACCCTGGAACGCCGAACAGCCGTGGGTTCCTGCTGAAGAACCTTCAGTCACCGTGAACCCGCCGCACTCGAAGCAGCAAGATATGCATAAACCATGCTTACGACTCCCGGGGCGGCGGGAGTCCTACGACCGGGCGCGGTCGTGCAACGAGTGCGGGAGCAACGGCGTGTGCGCGGCGAAACCCGAGCCACATCAGAGGCTCTACGGAACTCGGCGCGGTTCAAAGACCCCGGACACACATGGTCGACGGAGACGAGGACAAGTGGTGCCAGGCGCGAGCCGCAAGCGCATTCGGCCGTTGGCCGGGGCGGTGGTCTTGGTGACCCTCGCCTTGGCCGCGTGCCAGCCTTACCGGGACGAGATCTTCAACATCGTCAACGAAACTGGCGAGAACGTCGTGGTCACCTGGAACAGAGGCGACCTGTACGCCAACCTTCCTCCCGGCGGATCCATCGAGAAGATTCCGCCGCCAAACCGCTGCCGGGTCACTCCCCTGCCCGACGACCGGTTCACGGCGACGACGGAGACCGGAAAGCGCTACACCTACGGGCGGCCCATGTGCCCCGGAGAGACGTGGCACATCCGCAAGCCTCTTTCATCCTGAAATCGCAGCTCATAGCCGGTGAGGCCAGCGATCATCGGGGCCCTGGCCGCGCCGACCGTAAGCAGTCCAGCACCTCTTGCGATTCTAGAGTCGTGACCGATCTCGAGCCTGTGGATCTGGAGTTGCTCGCCGGGACCGCCGCAAGGATTGATCCGCTCATGCAGGGCGTCCTCGTCAGTGGGGATGTGAAGCAGATACGCGGCTTCGTCCTCGAAGCAGCGTGGAACTGTATGGAGCGGCCGTACTTCGAGCACCTGCGGGGGGTAGGCGGGCTCTACCGTGCCTGGATGGAAATCGACGACATTCTCGACGGCTGGCCCGTCGACTATGGGGCGGACACCGATGACCTGGTCATGCGCGAGTTCAGACTCGCGGCGCGGGAGTGGCTGGACATGCCGCGGACTGAGACCGGGTTCCGGGACTACGTGCATCGGTGGGAGAGGCGGGTGGCGGAAGACACCTGGCCCGCACCCGGAGGAGCCCATTGGCGGCAGCGGCTGGCCTCACCTGGCGATCGCGACGACTCCCGCCAACTTTGAGATCTTCACAACCTGATGACGCTTGGCTTCGTTCGCGAGATTGGGCGCCAGATGTTCGCGACTTTCGGCGCCACGTTGCTGGCGCCGCGTGCCGAGATGTTCGTGAGAACTGGCACCACTTGCGGATCTTGCCCGCCGGTGACGTCGGCGGTAGCTCCGGAGCCCCGTTCACCTCCGTGCAATCACTCATGGACCGAGCCGGGTGCGAGTGCGCGGATCTGCCGATGAGCGCGCACCCCTGGCTTTCGGAGCGACGTCACGTGACGAGCACGGCGGTGAGCATCGAGAGATACGACTCATGGGCGAGACGCAGGCTGTCAAGGTCGGACGTCTCGAACCACGCCACAGCGTCATGCTCGTCCGGCGCGGCGTTGACGGGTGTTCCGGTCCACCTGTCGACCAACCAGATTTGCATGTCGAACGTCGCGGTCCGGATCTCATGCATCGGCGGGCTGGACGGCTCCGATGCCGTGATTGCCAACTCCTCCCGAAGCTCGCGGACAAGGCTCTCTTTCGGATCCTCCCCCTCCTCAACATGACCGCCCGGTAGGTCCCACACGTCGGGATACCAACGGCGCCCGGCGCTTCGATGACACAGCAACACCCGATCGCCGTCGCGAAGAACTGCCGTCACAATCCGGACGGGACCGGAGTCGTCAGCGGAGATCGTCATCGGCACATTCTGATCCATGGGGATCTGCCGCAGACAAGGCGCGCCCCGCCGCCGACACCCCGTCACCGTGCGTTAGCGGTGCGCTGGCAGACGACAGGCATATCCCGCCCCCACCGAGGGGTGGCGCCCAAACTTACGAACATCGAGGTCGGTGAAATTCCGCTGGTGCCGAAAATCAGCGAGATCTGATGCCAGAACTCACGAACAAAGCCAGACGCTGGTCAGCAGAGATAACAGAAGGCCGGGTTGACGCTCCCACGCCCCATCCAGGCAAGGGAGCGTCCGGTAGGCGGCGAGCGCCCAAGGCGCGACGTTCAAGATGCATGCAGTGTCGGTGACCGGCATCAACCGTAGTGTTCGCCGAAAGATCGAAGTTATCCGGGGCGCGCTTGATCTGTAGCGGCTGAGGTTCCGGCTGAGTTGCTGCGCTTCCGGTGAGATAGTCACCCGAGGTAGTCTGTCGGTGACGCCGGGAACCGCGGGTTCCTGGAAGCCGTGAGGCCAGGTGACCTGGGGCATGACCGGGAGCCTGGCCTGGCGCTTTTCAGGGTTCGGATCAGAGCACCCTCACGGGGAAGTCGATCACCCTGTCGCCGAGAATCTCCCGGTAGCGAGGGTCGCCCAGCTTCTCGGCGCGGACGGCGCCGGCCACGATGTCGGCGACCCACAGTAGGGCCTCGCCCGCGCCGGGCAGATGATCGATGCGGAAGCGGGTGCCCTTGGGCAGTGTGTAGCGGGCGTGCTGCACAGTGGTGACGTCCCTGGTGTTGAGCGTTGGCTGGCGGGCCTCCATGAACAGTTGCTCGACTCCGAACCCGTGCAGTTCGAGCACCAGTTGGTGAAGGCAGTAGGCGCGGGCGCGCTCTTGTCTGCGCTGATGGACCGGAGACCCGACCGCAACGACATGCAACCCGTCGATCTCGGCCACCGTGTAGGCCAGCTCCAACCGCTCTTTGTCATCGCGGGCGACCCAGTGCAGCTTGGCCGGGGCGTGCCGGGCCTGCGCCTGCAGCATCTGCGCACGTGCCGACTCCTGCGCGGAAGCGGGGATGATCACGGCAGCGATGATGTAGAAGCCGGCCGTGTCGTGCTCCTGAAACGACTCATCCGCCCAAGCGGTGCTCACCCTCACGCGGCATCGTCCCCCGGGGGCCTCCTCGGAATCGGGCCCGCAGCACCTCGTGGTCGGCGATGACCAGGAACCCCGCACGGTAGACCCCGATCGTCGCCCGCGGCATCTTCACGATCGGCTCCCAGCCACGGTCACTGTGCAACAGGTCCGTGCCATGCAACTCCTCCGGGACGACCCCGTACGCCTGCCCGGCGCCGGCCACGACCTCGTCCAGGGCGCGTGTCAGGGAGATCACCTGGACGTACGAGACCGGCAGCGCAACCATGGAGTAGCGGTCGCGGGTGTAGCTCTCGTCCACGTACGCCAGCAGCACGTCACACAGCGTGACAGACCCCTGACAGCCTCGGGCGGAATCCGGCGGTCACTCGGTGAACACGCCTCGGGGTGACCTGGGATGAAACGGCTACGATCACTGCGAACCGGACTGGCGGATAGTGATGTCGAGGCCGGTGCCACCGGGAAGCCGTGCTCAGCCAGTTGGCGGTTCACGTGCCGCGTCATCCGGGCCACCCGGGCGGGGTCGGCCTGCCGGGCGCGTTCGCGCAGCAGAGCCAGCGCGCGCTGGTCGGTGATGTGCTTTTCGGTGACGGCGTCGTTGAAGACCGCGGTCACGCTGGCGGCCTTGCCTGCCGCGACGAGGTGCTCGGCGTATTCGAGGATGCCGGCGTCCACGGTGATGGTGATCCGGACCTTCCTGCCTCCGCGCATGCTCGCAATCCTGCCTCGGCGATGACGTCACGGTGCGGGCAACGCCGTACGGCCAGGGTCGGCGGCGATGGAGGGGAACAGGCAGGGGCGCCGTCGGCGGCGGGGGCCCAAGCGGCGCCGCGTCGTGCAGTTCTCGCTCGACGACGGCGAGTACGCCGAACTGGAGGAGGCCGCCGCCCGCGACGGGCTGTCGCGCGGCGCGTACGCCGCCAACGCCGCACTGACCGCCGCACGGGGCCAGGCCGGGCCGCAGGTCCCCGTGCTGCGGGAGGCGCTCCGTGAGCTGATGCGGGCGAGCGAGCAGGTCCGCAAGATCGGCGTGAACCTCAACCAGACCGTCGCGGCGCTGCACGCGACGGGGGAGGTCCCGCCGACCCTGCGCCTGTACGCCGCGGCCTGCATGCGATTCGTCGCCCGCCTGGATGAGGCGGCGCACGCCGTACTGAAGAAGATTCCATGATCGGCAAGGTGCGGCGCGGCGGCCGCGTGGCCGGGCTGCTGCGCTACCTGTACGGCCCGGGGAAGGCCAACGAGCACGTCAACCCGCACCTGGTCGCCGGCTGGCGGGGACAGGACGAACTGGAGCCGCCGCCGCGCGCGGACGGCAAGCGCGACTTCACCCGGCTCACCACCCTGCTCCGGCAGCCGTGCGCGGCCATCGGCGAGGCCGAGCGCGTATGGCATTGCATCGTCCGCGCCGCCCCGCAGGATCGGGACCTGACCGACGCCGAATGGGCGCACGTCGCACGCGAGGTCCTGCACCGCGTTGGGCTCGCGCCGTACGGGCAGGAGGCGGAGGCGGTGCGCTGGGTCGCCGTCCACCACGGCGACAACCACATCCACATCGTCGCCACTCTCGCCCGGCAGGACGGCGGCAAGGCCCGCACCTCCAACGACTTCTACCGGCTGCGGGAGGCCTGCCGGGCTGTGGAGGCCGAGCTCGGCCTGCGCCGTACCGCGCCGGGGGACCGCACCGCGGCCAAGCGGCCGACCCGGGCCGAGCGCGAGCAGGCCGGGCGGCGCGGCTGGTCGCAGATCCCGCGCGAAGGCCTGCGGCGACAGGTGGTCGCGGCGGCCGCGGGCGCGGCGTCCCCCGAGGACTTCCTCGCCAGGCTGGCGCAGGCGGGGGTGCGCGTCAGGCTGCGACGGCGCGACGACGGTGAGGTCGTCGGGTACGCGGTGGCGCTCGACCACCACCGCACCGCCGCCGGCGCCCTCGTCTGGTACGGGGGAGGGGCGCTGGCCCCCGACCTGACCTGGCCCAAGCTGCGCGCCCGCTGGCGACGTACACCCCAGGACGAACTCCGGGAGAAGGTCGCGACCGCCGCTCGTGACGCGCACGACGAACAGGAGTTCTTCCGCCGCCTGGCCGAGCAGGGCGTGCTCCTACGGCTGCGCCACAGCCAGACCAACCCCGGCCAGGTCACCGGATACGCCGTCAGCCTGCCCGGCATGACCCATACGGCCGACGGCGCCGGCGGGGGAAGCGGGGAGCTGATCTGGTACGCCGGGGGCCGCCTTGCCGGCTGGCTCACCCTGCCCCAGCTACGCCGGCTGTGGCGTACCGGCGAGGCCGGCTGGACACGAGCCGAGCGAGAGGCACTATACGGCCAGGCCGCACAGGCGGCGTCCGCCGCGGCAGCCCGCATCAGGGACGATCCGGCCTCGGCCGCCGACGCCGCATGGGCCGCCGCCGACGCCCTGCGCATGGCCGCCACCGCGCTCGGCAACCCGGTCCTGGCCAAGGCGGCCGAGGAATACGAGCGCGCCGCCCGCGCCGGCTACGGCCGGATTCCGGCGCCGTCGCCGGAGGGCGTACGGCTACGCTCCGCGGTCCGGCTGCTAGCCCTGTCGGGCGCCATGAGCCGGGACACGACGCTCGCCGGCATGGTCCTGGTCGGCGTGCTGGCCTCCCTCGTCAATGCGGTCGCCGACCTGCGCCGAGCCCAGCAGCACGCCGCCCAGGCCGCCGCCGCCCGCCAGGCGGCGAACCGGCTGCTCACCCAGGTCACGGTGTCGGCAACGCCTCCCGCTCACCCTCAGCCCGTACGGCTGCTCCAGGACCCTCCCGGGCAGCCCGGCAGCACGGTCAGGGAGCCCCGGCATGGATGGTGAGCACTACGACGACCCGATGCGCGAAGCGTTGGGACGGGCGTCCGGGCGAACGGCCCAGCTGACCTCGTTTGTCGCGGTCGCCGTCCAGGTGGGAGTCGACGTCGCGCGGCGCCAGGCCGAAATCGCGCAGGCCCGTGACCTCGCCGCCCGACGGGAGCTGGAACGGCAGGCGCACGCCGTACGGCAGGCCGCTCGATCCCGCTGGGCGCCGGCGCACGACGCGCGCTGGCTCGGCGAAGCCGACCTGCTCGACGTCGGCAAGATCTGGAGCGCCGCCGTGCCGCACGCCGCCGACGACCCAACAGCCGAGGCCGCCGTGCGTAAGTGCGAGGAGCGGCTGCGCACGCTGCACCCGCAGGCGATGGCGGACTACGACCAGCTGCGCGCAGACGGGATGAGCCGACTGGAGGCGATGCATCAGGCCACCCCGTCGTTCTCCCGAGACGCCCGTGGCCCCGCCCCGCGTCGCGCGGCGGTCACCGTCGGCGTGGGCCACGAGGCGGTGTTCGACAACTTCGAGCACGGCCCCTTCCGTGAGGACTGGGAACGCGCCGCTGAGCAGCGCGCGCACGGACTCTTGGACGAGTTGGGCGCCTGCCCCGGCGCCGCTGCACCCACGGACGAGGAACTGCGGCTGGTCCTGGAGAGCCGTACGAACCTGCCACTGCAAGCTGTCAACGTTGCGCTAGCCACCCGGACCAGTACGGCGGCAGCTCTGGCCGCCCTCGACCACCCAAACACGATCGACCAGGTGGTGAAGTCCGCCGTCGACGACCCCGCACCCATCTCAACTTCCCCGGTCCATCCCATGCGCCACGAAGCTTCTTTGCCCACAGCCAATCCGCCTGCTCCATGAAGGGAAGACGGCTCACCTCACGTGGACTCGAGAGCGTTACCAATGCGCGGTGATGCCCGCGGCTGACCCCCACGTGCGTGGGGAGGACCTTCGAAGCTGCCAGAGATCGCCACGTCAGACCGGCTCACCCCCACGTGCGTGGGGAGGACACGGAGGTCGGCGTGGCGTTCCACCGCACGGTCGGCTCACCCCCACGTGCGTCGGGAGGACTTCTGCGCGGCGATGCCGGCCCATTCGGCGGTCGGCTCACCCCACGTGCGTGGCGAGGACGGGAGCGGGTACTGGGCGTCGATCTCCGCGACCGGCTCACCTCCACGTGCGTGGGGAGGACTTCCAGCGCGTCTATCTGTGCGACGGCCCGGACGGCTCACCCCCACGTGCGTGGGGAGGACAACCGTACCCAGACACGGTCGCCGACCTTGAACAGCTCACCCCCACGTGCGTGGGGAGGACGGCCCCAAAGCCACCCCTGCGGGTGCCCCAGCGGCTCACCCCCACGTGCGTGGGGAGGACTTCCCGGATTGGGCCGACGATGAAGAGTAAGACGGCTCGCCTCACGTGCGTGGGGAGGACTCGAGGGACCGCTGCCAGTCCTCGTACTCCTTCGGCTCACCCCCACGTGCGTGGGGAGGACGACAGCAGGCCCCGACGCGTGAGGCGTCGGGGCGGCTCGCCCCCACGTGCGTGGGGAGGACTCCAGGATGCCCTCGCGAGCGGCCCAGACGTCCGGCTCACCCCCACGTGGGTGGGGAGGACGTCGGGATCATCGGCAGGCTCGACCGCCAGGACGGCTCACCTCCACGTGCGTGGGGAGGACGCGTCCCCCCTGTAGATCGACCACGGTTTCGCCGGCTCACCCCCACGTGCGTGGGGAGGACCGCACCGTCGACCCCACCTGCGGGACCGGCCACGGCTCACCCCCACATGCGTGGGGAGGACGTCGGGATCACCGGCAGGCTCGACCGCCAGGACGGCTCACCCCCACGTGCGTGGGGAGGACGATATCGAGAACATCAAGCGGTATCCCGACATCGGCTCACTCCCACGTGCGTGGGGAGGACAGAAGTTCCTTGACCCGGGCCCGGCCCAGGTCCGGCTCACCCCCACGTGCGTGGGGAGGACTAGTATCCGGTGCTGAGTCACTCGGCGGAGACGGCTCACCCCCACCTGCTTGGGGAGGACGTGGCCACCGTGTGGGTCGCCCTGGTCGCCACCGGCTTACCCCCACGTGCGTGGGGAGGACACCGACCCCGGGACCGGCTTCCCGTGGGACCACGGCTCACCCCCACGCGCGTGGGGAGGACCTGTCCCAGCCCTCGTCCTCCCAGGCGCGGTACGGCTCACCCCCACGTGCGTGGGGAGGACAGGTACAGGCCCTCCCGCTCCGCCGGGGACAGCGGCTCACCCCCACGTGCGTGGGGAGGACACGTATTGAAAAAGAGACTCGACCCATCCGGACGGCTCACCCCCACGTGTGTGGGGAGGACTTCATCTGCTGGTCATGCAAGTACAGCGGGAACGGCTCACCCCCACGTGCGTGGGGAGGACTCGGAGCAGATCAGGATACGCACGCTCGGGTCCGGCTCACCCCCACGTGCGTGGGGAGGACGCCGCCCTTGAGGACGAGTACGCCATCGCCTGCGGCTCACCCCCACGTGCGTGGGGAGGACCGACGGACCTCTACAACCCCATACAGCCCCAGCGGCTCACCCCCACGTGCGTGGGGAGGACGTGCGCAGCGGGTCGGACGCGGGGCTGGCTTCCGGCTCACCCCCACGTGCGTAGGGAGGACGCGGCGACGCGCGTGCTGTCCCGGCCGCGGGGCGGCTCACCCCTACGTGCGTGGGGAGGACCAGAATGCGGAGCTGGGCAACGGAGTAGAAGGCGGCTCACCCCCACGTGCGTGGGGAGGACATGCCCAACGTCCACAAGCTCCCCGCCAAGGCCGGCTCACCCCCACGTGCGTGGGGAGGACGGCGCCCAGAAGCGTCTCCACAGCCGTGGAGGCGGCTCACCCCCACGTGCGTGGGGAGGACGAGAACGGGGTGAAGATCTCGTTGGGGTCGCCCGGCTACCCCCACGAGCGTGGGGACACACACACTTCGCGACCTGCTGTTTCTACAAACGCACTCGCATCCTGGAAGCAGGCCTAGCGGTGCCGATGCGATCGCAAGCTTGGGTCTCGTGCTCATCCGGATAGCCCGGATGACGATGATTCTGTTCTCAAGCAAGCCTTCATTGCGGTCCATTCGACTGCGAAGGGCTCGGATCGTACTACGTCATTGATCCTGATCAGGTCCGCAACTGCGCCTCGCCTCGTACCCATCTCACCGACACCGATCGGCGGCCCACGTGACATGTCAATCCCGACGTCTACAGTGTTAACCCATAGGCTTGGCGTCGGCTGGGCCTGATTGAGACTGTGATGCGAGGTGACGTTACCCGGGCCGGAATACCCCAAGCCAGTTCCGATCCCGGGTCCTGTCCGCCCCGACCACCTCCGGCCGCCGTCCCGTCATCACTGCTGGGGTTCGGATCGCCGCCGCCATCAGCTGTGGTTATCGGTCTGCCGCTCCCTGCGATGTCGACGACACGTGAAAACTGGATCAGGCACACTTTCCGTGATCGGACCCCGGCTGAGCTGATCACAGTTCAGGTGTTCTAGCCAGTAGCTCGCCTCCCAATGGCGACGATCTGCGGCGTGTTGATCAGTGAGATGGTCGCGGTCTTGTTTCCCCACCTCGCCCGCGTGCGCATCGACCAGGTGTTCCATGCGGGAACGACGGTGCGAATCCGAGCCAGAACCGGCACCATGGAGGCCGCGTGCCCGGACTGCGGGGTTCAGTCGCGGCGCAGGCACAGTCACTATGAACGGCGGCTGTCCGACACCGCAGCCGGCGGCCAGGAACTGCTCATCCACCTGCGGGTACACCGATTCTTCTGCCGTAATCCCACGTGTGCGAGAGCGACGTTCGCCGAGCAAATCCCCGACCTGACGGTGCGATACGGCCGCCGCAGCATCCCAGCGGGCAAGGTGTTGCAGGCGATCGCGCTGGCGCTGGGCGGTCGCGCCGGGGCCCGGCTTACCCAGCGCCTGGCCACCGCAGTGAGCCGGACGACGCTGATCAGACTGATCCGCGGCCTGCCCGAGCCGCCCCTCCTGGCGGGCCCACAGGTGCTCGGCGTGGACGACTTCGCCTACCGGCGGGGCCACTCCTACGGCACCATCCTGATCGACATCTCTACCAGCACGGTGGTCGACGTGCTGCCCGACCGTACGGCCGACACCCTCGCAGCCTGGCTGCACGCTCACCCCGGCGTCGAGATCGTGTGCCGGGACCGGGCCAGCGCCTATGCCGAGGGCACCGCCCGCGGCGCACCGCATGCGATCCAGGTAGCAGACCGCTGGCATATCTGGAGAAACCTCGGCGAGGCCGTCGAACGCACCCTCACCCGCCACCGCCATCACCTGCCGTCCCTGATCCCCACGCTCACCGCTCAGCGCACACCTGCTCCACCTGCGCAGACGCCCACCCCGCCTCGGTCGCCCGCTGACCGCGATGACCGGATCGCCGTCCGCACCCGGGAACGGCATGCCGTCGTTCACGCTCTGCTGAAGCAAGGCCACGGCGTCCGGGAGATCGCCCGTCGGCTGAACCTCGGCCGCAACACCGTCCGGCGTTTCGCCCGCGCCGGCAGCCCCGAAGACCTGCTCGTGCACATCGGCACCGGCCAGCGCCCCAAGGCACTG
>NZ_JAATEK010000067.1:0-24203 GCF_012034195.1 Microbispora sp. CL1-1 | reverse complement strand
GCTGATCCTCCTCAACAGCCGCGGCACCCCCCTCGGCACATGAGCCGGCGTCCCCCGTTCCTTCCGATCACCGCATCCGCCCCTCAGGAGGTGGCGACATGAACCGACCCAGGCAACCGATGCCCGTCCAGCGGCCTCCGGTCCGGGGCCGCGTGCTCGCCCTCACGGCCGCGTTCGCGCTCGGCGCGATGGTCTCCGGCGGCGTGGTGTTCGGGATGACCCGGCCGAGTTCGATCGAGCAGATGGCCGACCAGATCCGCGCCGAGTCCGCCCTCCGGGACAAGGCGCAGATCAAGACCCTGACGGAGCTGGCCCGCACCACGCGGGACCGGCTCGTCCCCGTGCTCGACGGACTGGACCGGGCCCTGCCCGTGGACGGCACGGCAGGACCTGCCGTGATCACCGCAGCCGACGTCGAGAACTGGCGGAAGGCCGCCACCGCGGCCGTGGAAGGCTTCGCCGACCCGCCGTCCGGTGAGACCGCCACCAATGTGGCGCGGTCGAGTCTCACCTCCGCCGTGCGGCAGCTCGCCACGATCGTCGACACCTACGCCGCCGCGCGGGACCTCACCGGACCGGCCCGCACCGCCGCGATGGACCTGGTCGTACGGCAACGCGCCGACGCGCTGTTCACCTGGTCGGTCGGAGCCACCGCCCTCGACGCCGTGAACGTCGACGCGGGCTACGGCCACCAGCACGTCTTCCTGCCGACATCACCCGGCGAAGGGGATCTCACCCCCGACGCCGAACCCGAAGGGAACCACGACTCGTGAAAAAGGCACTGACCTACGTCCTCACCGGCCTGCTGGCCGGGCTCGTGCTGATGCTCGGCGCACCGGCGGCCTCCGCCCACGGCGGAGCGATCAAGCTGGAGGTGACCGGGGACGGCGCCGACAACGTCAACGTGCTGGCGACGTACAAGAAGGACAACCATCCGGTCACGGAGGTCGTCGAGGCGACGCTGACCGCGACCTCGACCGACGGCCGTTCCTTCGGGCCGGTGCCGCTCAGGTCGGCGCCCGAGGGCCAGAACCTCTACCACTCCGCCGAGCCGCTGCCGAGCGGCGAGTGGGAGGTCACCGTGACCGCGACCGAGCCCTCCAAGGCGAAGGTGAAGGCGAAGGTGAAGGCGGGCGAGATCGCCGCCTCGCCCGTGGCGGCGGTCGGGCCGGCGCCCGCGCAGAGCAAGGCGGCCGCTGCCGCGGCGGCGGACGAGGAGAGTGCGACGGGGATGCCTTTCAAGATCGGCATCATCGTTCTCGTGGCGCTTCTCGCCGTCGTGGCCTTCATCGCCCTCGCCCGGCGCAACCGGGCGAGCATCGGGCGCTGAAAAATCCCGGGAATACAAATCGGACGCTGAACAACCCCGGGTGGAAATACACCAGGTGCAACACAACAGGTGGCCGTCCTCGTCCAGGACGGCCACCTGTTGTATTGGTTTGTATTGGTCCGGGCGTAGCGATTCAGGCGTAGTGATTCAGGCGTAGTGCCGGTAGATCACCCGGGCGACGCAGGCCGGCTTGGCCGCGCCGTCGATCTCGACGGTGAAGTCGAGCAGCATCTGGACGCCGTCGCCGGGGACGTCCTCGACGGAGACGACGACGGCGGCGAGGCGGATCCTGCCTCCGACCTTGACCGGGCTGGGGAAGCGGACCTTCTCCAGCCCGTAGTTGACGCTCATCTTCACGCCCTGGATGTCGAGCAGCTCGCCGAACAGCGGGATGACCAGCGACAGGGTGAGGTAGCCGTGGGCGATCGGGCCGCCGAACGGCCCGGCCGCGGCCCGGACGGGATCGACGTGGATCCACTGATGGTCGTCGGTGGCGTCGGCGAAGGTGTTCACCCGTTCCTGGGTGATCTCCAGCCAGCCGCTGTGGCCGAGGTCCTTGCCGGCCAGCGCCTTGATCTCGTCGAGCCCGTGCACGGTGGTGGTCATGCGCCTGTCGTCCTCTCCTGCGTGCCGAGCCCGAGCAGGCGTACGGCGTTGTCCTTCAAGATTTTCGGGCGGACCTCGGGCTTGATCTCAAGCTTGTCGAAGTCGGCCAGCCAGCGGTCCGGGGTGATCACCGGATAGTCGGAGCCGAAGAGCACCTTGTCCTTGAGCAGCGTGTTGGCGTAGCGCACGAGCTGCGGCGGGAAGTACTTCGGCGACCACCCCGACAGGTCGATGTAGACGTACGGCTTGTGCGTGGCGACGGCCAGCGCCTCGTCCTGCCAGGGGAACGACGGATGGGCCAGGATGATCCGCAGCTCGGGGAAGTCCACGGCCACGTCGTCCACCAGCATGGGATTGCCGTACTTGAGCCGGATGCCGCCCCCGCCGGGAACGCCCGCGCCGATGCCGGTCTGCCCGGTGTGGAACAACGCCGGAACGCCCAGCTCCTCGATCGCCTCGTACAGCGGGTAGGCCACGGGGTCGTTGGGGGCGATGCCCTGGATGCTCGGGTGGAACTTGAACCCGCGCACGCCGTGCTCCTCGACCAGCCGCCGCGCCTCGCGCACGCCCGCCCGGCCCTTCCAGGGATCGACGCTGGCGAACGGGATCAGCACGTCGGCGTGCTCCGCGCAGCTCTCCGCGACCTCCTCGTTCGAGATGCGCGGATGCCCGGTGGCGTGCTCGGCGTCCACGGTGAACACCACCGCGGCCATCTTCCGCTCCCGGTAGTACGCGGCGATCTCCGCGATGGTCGGCTGCCGGTGCCCGTGGGCCTTGAAGTAGTCCTCCGAGGCGCCGAACAGCTCCGGGCTCAGCGAGCCGTGGCCGTCCTTGGAGATCTCCGCGTGCGTGTGGACGTCGATCGCGACCAGGTCGGCGACGTTCATGACGGCCATGTCAGGCTCCCGGGGCGTCCGCGGCGGGGACCTTCGGCGCGGGGATGCCGTACGTCTCCGGCTCGGCGCCGACACCCGACTGCCAGGAGGCGGCGATGGCCTCGGCCGTCCATCCTCCGTCGGCGAAGGCGACGGCCTTCTCCGCCGGGTGCGACCACAGCGCGAGGCGGTCGCCGCCGATCCCGATCGCCTGGCCGGTCACGCCCGCTGAGGCGTCCGAGGCGAGGAACACCACGAGCCCCGCGACGTCCTCGACCGTGCCCAGCCCCTCGTCCTTGCGCAGCCACTCGGGGAACGGCTTCCCGGTCCGCTCGGACTCCTCGATGATCGGGGCGAAGACGGGGATCGTCTTGGTCATCTCCGTCGCCGCCACCGGGACGACCGCGTTCACCGTGATGTTCGCCCTGGCCAGCTCCAGCGCCCAGGTCCTGGCCATCGCCACGATGCCCGCCTTGGCCGCCGCGTAGTTGGTCTGCCCGAAGTTCCCGCGCTGTCCCGCCGGCGAGGAGATCAGGATCAGCCTGCCGCCGCTCCCCTGCTCCCGCATCCGGATCGCCGCGGCCCGCGCGCACGTGAACGTGCCGCGCAGGTGCACGCCGATGACCGCGTCGAAGTCGTCGTCGGACATCTTCCACAGGACCCGGTCGCGCAGGATGCCCGCGTTGGTGACCATCACGTCCAGCCGGCCGAACTCCTTGACCGCCGTGGCCACCAGCAGGTCGGCCACCTCGGCGGAGCCGACCGCGGCGACGACGCTCCGCGCCTGGCCGCCGCCGGCGGTGATGGCCTCGACCACCTGCGCGGCCGCGTCGCCGTCCACGTCGTTGACGACCACGGCCGCCCCGGCCGCGGCGAGCGCTTCGGCGTACGCGCGGCCGAGCCCGCGGCCCGCACCTGTGACGACGGCGACCTTGCCGGAAAGATCCATGGGACTCCCCCTGAAATAAACGGCGATTATCGTGAATATATGACAGATTTATGATGATCGTCAAAGATCTGCCCAACATCTGTGCGGCAGCGGTCCCGGAGCATGGAGCCGGGTGACGACCGAGGTCAGGCCAGGACGACGTTCTCCAGCCACCGGCCGACGCGCTCGACCACCTCGTCGCCGAAGGTGCGGGCGTCGACGTTGTCGGCGTGGATCTCGATCACTGGGAACCCGGCCGCCTCCAGTGCCCTGGCCGTGAAGTAGCTGCCGCGCGGGTCGTCGGAGACCAGATGGACCACGCCGTCGATGCCGTGCAGGCGCGCCTCCTTCACGTACCACTCGCTCGACCACGGCGGGGTGTAGAGCTGGTCGGTGAAGGCGGCGAAGCGCGCCGCCAGCGCTCTCATCGGGTCGTCGCCGTAGCGGATGTACCCGTCGGCGGCGATGGCCAGGTACATCGACCAGACGAACACCGCGCCGTACTCGTCCTGGAAGCGCTGGTAGAAGCCCATGTCATACCAGAGGCCGCGGCCGATCCACATCAGCCGGGCCCGTTCGTCCGGGCACGCGGCCTGGCCCGTGTCGACCCGCTCGCGCACCTCCTCGTAGAAGCGCTTCGCGATGTCCCTGGCCCACTCGGTGCCGCGGTGCCACTGCGGGAGCATGACGCTGGGGATGCTGTCCACGACGCCGAGCGGCGCGGGCCGGGTGCGGGCGATGAGGTCGCGTGTCTTCCTGTTCCACTCCTCCTGCTCGTTGACCAGGGCCATCACCTCGCGGAAGCGGGACTCGCTGAAGCGCCTGCCGGTGGTGGTCTCCAGGAACCTGACGAGGTTCTCCAGCTCAGCGGTGAGCAGGTCCAGCCTGGCCGGGCCGACGGCCTGCTCCCAGCGGTGCGGCATGAGCTCCCACCAGTTGACGGGGACCTCGTTCTCGGCGGCGCTCTCCAGCGGATAGAAGGTGACGCCGGGCTCGTGACCCCAGATGTCGAAGACCTTGCGGGTGACGTCGCCGGTGGCGTCGCCGACGATGATGTCCGGCTTGGGCAGACCGCCCCACGGGCCGGCCTCCGGTTCGGGGTCGAAGGCCGAGCCGAGGGTGACGGCGTTGTACTGCTCGGAGTAGTCGGGGTAGCCGCGCTGCCGCACCAGCTCCAGGTAGTGCCCCGAGCGCTGTTTGGCCGCCACCAGGGACGCCCACCACTGGCTGACCGCGTACGGGATGTCCATCGTGCGGAAGATCTCATGCGGGACGTCCGCGTTCAGCAGGGCGAACGGCTCGCCGTCGGCTACCCGCCGCCGCAGGTCGGCGAACCATTCGCGCTGGTGCCTGCCCGCCTCGGCCGCGGTGGCGAGGGATTTCACACTGCGCATGGATGTTCCTTCCGCAGGGCGGTCAGGTCGGCGCGCCCGTACTCCTGGCGCTCCAGCAGCACGGCGGGGACGTCGAGCGCCGCGCGCTGCGCCGGGAAGTCCCAGGCCGGGGCCTCGTCGGCGATCCTGGAATAGGCGACGAACACCTCGGCCCGGCACTGCCGTACGGCCCGGGCCGCGTGCGCGGCGCGTTCGCCCGCCGTGGCCCGGTGGGCGGTCGGGCCGCTGTGGTGGTAGTGCTCGGCCAGCGCGTCGAGGCCGCCCGCGCCCACCGGCCTGTCCGGCTGCGGCCCGCCGAAGGAGTGGTCCTCGCCGACGATCACGTAGCCCTCGGACTCGACGGCCTCGTACACGTGCGGCGTGTCGTGGTCGCTGCCGCTCAGGAAGACGCGCCGCCCGGTGTGTTCTTCCAGCCGTCCCGCCTCGGCCAGCAGCCGTTCCAGCAACGCGATGTGCTCGTCCACGGGCAGGCCCGGGTCGGCCACCGCGAGGAACTGCCGCCCGGTCAGGCGGGCGGGCACTGCCCTGCGCAGCTCGGCGACGGCGGCCAGCAGCCGCCGGCGCTCGTCGTGCGCCGCCACCGCCCCGGCCAGGTCGAGGGGACGGCCGGTCCATGCCTCCAGCCTGGCCGCGAACTCGCCGATCCTGCGCCGGTTGTATCGGGCGGTGGTGCGGTGCGGCAGGTGCAGGATGTCGACGAGATACACCTCGGGCAGCCGCGTGCCCGGCTCCACGCGGCGCAGCTCGCGCAGCGCGTAGAACAGCCGCAGCGACGCCTCGCAGTCATGCGAGACCACGACGTGGTCCAGGTCGCCGAAGGCCCCGTCGAGCAGCCGGGTGAGCACCGAGCGGGCCATCGGATCCACCCCGCGGCCCAGGTAGCGGTCACCGAGCGCGGAGCCGGACTCCGGGTCGCCGGTGAGACGGAACGCGCTGACCCCCGCGGCCGTCAGCAGTTCGACCGGCATGTCCGCCCCGACGTACCCGACGACCGGCGTCCGGGTGCCTGCCAGGCCCTCCGACGAGGCCGGGGAGGCCGGGGGGCGGGGTGCGGCGCGCCGCGCGTACGCCTCCTCCAGCGCGGCGAGCGCCGTGGGCATGTCAGATCACCCCCTCTTCGGCCAGGGCCTTGAGCTCGTCGTCGGAGTAGCCGAGCAGGCCGCCGTAGATCTCGGCGTTGTGCTCGCCGAGCGCGGGCGCGGGCCGGTCGAGCGCCGCCTCGGAGGCGGAGAAGCGGATCGGCACGCCGGTCCCGTACAGGTCCCCCTGGCGGCCGTGACGCGGATGCTCCAGCGGCACGACCTCCTCGCGCTCCAGCACGAGCGGGTCGCGTACGGCGTCGCCGGGCTCGCGCACCTCGGCGGCGGGGACGCCGTGCAGGGTGAGCGCGTCGAGGATCGCGGCGAGCGGGCGGTCCGCCGCCCACGCGGCCACCAGCTCGTGCAGCTCGCCGGCGTTGGCGACGCGCGCGTCGCGGGACGCGAACCGCGGGTCGGCGGCCAGGTCGTCGCGTCCCATCGCCGCGAACAGGCCGCGGGCGAACGCGTCGGTGGGGCCGCACAGCGCGAACCAGCCGTCCGCGGCGGGGAACGTTCCGAACGGCGCCAGCCTGGGCACGGTCGTCCCGGTGCGCATGGGCAGGCCCAGCTTCTCGTAGGCGTCGAACGGCTCGCACGCGACCAGCGAGGTCAGCGCCCCCAGCATGGAGACGTCCACGTGCTGGCCCTGGCCGGTCGCGTCGGCGCGCAGGACCGCGGCGAGCGTGCCGATCACCGCGTACAGCGGCGCGACGAGGTCGCCCACCGGCAGCCCGAAGCGGACCGGCGGCTCGCCGGGCGCGCCCGCGGTCATCATCACGCCGCTGAGCGCCTGGATGATGGTGTCCATCGCCTTGCCGGAGCCGGGACCGCCCTGCGCGCCGAAGCCGCTGATCGACGTGCACACGATGCGCGGGTTGATCGCGCTGGCCCAGTCGTGGCCGATGCCGAGCCGCGCCATCACGCCGGCGCTGTAGTTGTCGATCATGATGTCCGCCTGCCTGACCAGACCGGCCAGGATGTCGCGGGCCTTGGGGTGCTTCAGGTTGAGCGTGACGCTCTGCTTGTTGCGGCCGCGCAGGAGCATCGACACGGACATGTCGTCGTCGCCGTGGCGGCCCAGCGTCAGCCCGTCCGCGCCGAGATAGGGGGCGTTGTTGCGGGAGGTGTCGCCGCCGGTCAGCGGGTTCTCCACCTTGATGACCCGGGCGCCGAGCCCGGCCAGCAGCAGCGTCGCGTACGGTCCGGACAGCGCGGTGGTCAGATCGATCACCGTGCGGCCGGCGAGCGGGCGGTCAGCCACGCAGCACCACCTCGTCTCCCTCCCAATGAAACTCCGTCGTCAGGCCCGCCTGCCGCGTGATGCGCTCGATGTACGCGACGACCCGCCGCCCCTCCTCGTCGTCACCGAGCGGCACCGGCCGCCCCGCGTCGTCGATCCAGCAGGGCACGAGGCCTGCCGACACCAGGCCGTCCCGGTCGAACCGGCAGACCGCGATCGCGGTGTTCCGGCTCTCGGGATGGAAGGGGTAGTGCGGCATGTCCGGATCGGGCGCGAAGCCGTACAGCTCGACTCTGCGGCGCGCCCACGCGGCACGTTCGCCCGCGTCGCCCGTGGCGGGCGTCAGCGCGTGAGTGACGGTCACGAAGTTGCCCAGGCCGTGATAGATCGGCCTGCCGCGGTACATCTCGACGCCGCGCATGATGTGGGCGTGGTGGGCGAACACGGCGTGCGCGCCGGCATCGATCGCGGCGTGCGCCACGGGCCGCTCGTACATCGCCAGCACGGCGGGCGTGTGCCCGACACCCTTGTGCAGCGACACCGTCACGATGTCGGTCTCGGCGGCCAGGGCCGCCACGTCCTCGGCCATCCGCTCCAGCGAGGCGGGGTCGGCGAAGGTGTAGACGGCGGGCGGCCCGCCGGGACTCGCGTGGTCGAGCTCGTAGTGGGTCAGCACCTTTATGTATGCGCAGCCGGGCTTGCGGCTGGTCGCCCAGGACTCGCGGGGACCGACGCAGTTGTAGCCGAGCACCCCGATCCGCAGGCCGTCGCGCTCCACGACGGCGGGGCGGCGGGCCTCGTCGAGGGTCAGACCGGCGCCCGTGGTGGTCAGTCCCGCCTCGGTCGCGTACTTGATCGTGTCGGCCACTCCCTGGTCGCCGGCGTCGTAGACGTGGTTGCCCGCGAGCGTCACCACGTGGAAACCCGCCTCGGCGACCGCCGACAGCGCGGCGGGATCGGCGGGCGGGGCGGGGACGTCGGTGCTGACCTGGGCGGTGGACGTGCTGTGGGGCACCTCGATGTGGCCGATCACCACATCGCCCCGGCCCAGCGTCTCCCGCGCAGGGGCGAAGAAGGACGCCGGGTCGGGCTCGTCGACGACGAGGTCGCCGACGGCCATTACCGTGAAACTCAAGGGGTGATCTCCTCTTTCAGGAGGCGTTCGCCGGGAATCTCCGCCGGGCGGCCGGAGTAACGCGACAGGAAGGCGCGCAGGCGGGGCGAGGCGGGGTTGTCGAAGATCTCCTCGGGAGTGCCCGTCTCGACGATCTGGCCCTTCTCCATGAAGACGCACCGATCGGCCACCTCACGGGCGAAGCTCATCTCGTGCGTCACGATGATCATCGTCATGCCGCCGCGCGCGAGGTCGAGCACGACGCTCAGCACCTCGTCCACCAGCTCGGGGTCCAGGGCACTGGTGGGCTCGTCGAACAGCATGATCCGCGGGTTGGTCGCCAGGGCCCTCGCGATGGCGACGCGCTGCTGCTGTCCTCCGGACAGCATCCGGGGATGGGCGTCCGCCTTGTCGGCGAGCCCCACCCGCTCCAGCAGCCGCAGCGCCTCCCGCCGCGCGTCCTCCGGCCTCCGGCCGTGGACCAGCACCTGCGCCTCGATGACGTTGCGCAGCACGCTCCAGTGCGCGAACAGATTGAACTGCTGGAAGACCATGCCCATGCGGCCGCGCTGGGCGGCCACCCGCCGGTCCGGCAGGGGGCGCAGGTGGCCCCGGTGGAACTCGTAGCCGAGCAGTTCCCCGTCGAGGTACATGGCCCCACCGTCGATGCTCTCCAGCTGGTGGACGCACCGGGCCAGGGTGGACTTGCCCGAGCCGGACGGGCCGATCACGGTGACCACCTCGCCCTCGTGCACGTCGAGGCTCACCCCGTCGAGCGCCACGTGGTCCCCGAACCGCTTGCGCACGTCGCGGACGCGCAGGACGGGCGTGTCGCTCACCGCTGCCCCTTTCCGAAGTGCCGCTCCAGGCGCCGCTGGCCCATGGACAGGCTGATGACCACCACCAGGTACCAGGCGCAGGCCACGATCAGCAGCGGCACGATCTCGTAGGTCCTGTTGTAGATCACCTGCACCGAGTAGAGCAGGTCGGCCATCGCGATCACGCTGACCAGGGAGGTGCCCTTGAGCAGGCTGATGAACTCGCTGCCGGCGGGCGGGACGATCACCCGCATCGCCTGCGGGAGCACGACCTTCATGAAGCTCTGCCTGGCCGTGAACCCCATCGCGCGGGCCGCGTCGCGCTGGCCGCCGTCCACGGCAAGGATGCCGGCCCGGACGATCTCGGCCATGTAGGCGGTCTCGTGCAGGGTGAGCCCGATGACGGCCGCGGTCAGCGAACTGATCACGGAGTTGGTCGGCCACGAGACGAACGTCGGGCCGAACGGGATGCCCAGCGGGATCCGCGGCAGCAGATAACCGAGGTTGAACCAGAAGATCAGCTGGACCAGGGGCGGGATGCTGCGGAAGACCGTGACGTAGACGCCGCAGGCCCAGGCCACCGGCCGGAATCCGCTCAGCCTGCCCGCCGCGAGAAGCACCCCGAGCACGCTGCCCAGCAGCATCACGATGACGGTGAGCAGCAGCGTCATGCCCAGGCCGCGCAGGACGTTCGGGTCGAACAGATACCTGCCGGCCACCGGCCACTCGAACCGGGGGTTGCTGACGAGGAACCAGGCGAACTGCGCGACGAGCACGAGCAGCACGGCCCCGGCCGCCCACCGCAGGGGGCGGATGCGCGGACGGGCCGAGGCGACGTCCACGACCTGTGGTGCCATGGGTGGTGCCACGCTCATTGCGTCGCCGCGGTGTTCATCTTGGGCGCCGGCACCGCCACGTTCTGGAGCCCGTACTTGTCCATGATCTTCTTGTAGTCGCCGTTCTTGAAGATCTCCTTGAACGCGTCGAGCATGACCGGGCCGAGACCGCTCGACTTGGGCACGAGCATCGCGAGCTGGTCGACGCCGGCGCCCTGCTCCTCGGTCTGGGTGACGTACGTGAAGGCGTCCTTCTCCTTGGAGAGCACGTCGAGCGCGGCGCTCTCGGTCATGCCCGCCGCGTCGGCCCGGCCGGACTTCGCGGCGAGGATGGTGCCGTTGGTGTCGGCGAAGCCGATGAACTCGAGCCCCGGCTTGCCCTGCTTGGCGCACCACTCGGTCAGGCGCTTGGCCTGGTCCTCCACGATGCTGCCCGCGGTGCCGGCGACGCGCTTGCCGCACAGGTCACCCGAGCTCTTGATGGCCGACGCCCCCGCCGTGGGGATCAGATAGGAGGTCCGGGTGACCATCCACACGATCGCGTCGAACTGCTTCTCCCGGTCGGCACTGTCCTTGACCGGACCGTTGAAGGCGTCGTACCGGGAGGCGAGCATTCCGGACAGCGCCGCCGGCAGACCGCTGACGATCGAGATCTCGGTGCGGACCCCCAGCACCTTGCCGAGGGCGTCCTGCAGCTCCTTGTCGATGCCCGTGACGGTCTTGCCGTCGTCGGCGACGATCCGATAGGGCGGGTGGGAATCCCCGGCGAACCTGATGACGCCCGCTTCCTTGATGCCATCGGGCAGGGCGTCGTACAGAGCCGTCGCACCGGCCGGCCGCTGCGCCTCGCCGTCGCCTCCGCCGCAGGCTGCGGCGCCGGCGAGGGCCAAAGTCACCGCACCCGCGAGGATGGTCCTGGGCATTCTCATGGTGGTCCTTCCGCGACCAGATAATTCTGCACTTAACTTTGCGGTCGTGGGAATAAGTGTCACATCTGGAGATGCACGGCTGTCAAGAGGCGATTGTGCGGCGGAGAGATCTGCGGGGCGGCCGCGGCGCCGCCCCGTCACCGTGCGGCGGTCAGCTGAGCGCCAGGATGGAGCTGGTGCGGTGATGGGCGACCAGCTCGGCCAGCCCGGGTTCGAACTCCGCGACGATCTGCTTGACGCGGAACTCGGCGAGCGGCCCGAGCGTGTCGTAGACCTCCACGAAGAGGTCTCTGGCCGCGGCGCGCGGCCAGTCGGCGGGCAGCAGCTCCGCCGGCAGGTCGGGGTCGTGGTTGGGGAACGTCCGCCAGGTGTCCATGATCCCCGTACGCGCGACCAGCGCCTCGGACGCGCCGACCACGCCCCTGCGTACGCGTTCCAGGAGAGGCGAATAGCCGGCGACGAAGCCCTCGTAGGTACGCCGGAGCTGGTCGAAGTCCCACGCCTCCTGGGGGGCGCGCATGCCCGCCACGCGGAGGGCCTCGGCACGGAAGACCGTCGACATGGGGATGCCCAGCTCGGCGAGCACCGCCGCCGCGCTGTCGGCGCTCGCGGTCGGCGAGACCCACAGCCCGTCGTAGAGCGGGGCGAAGCCGAGCCAGCGCAACCTGGCGCGCAGCGCGTGGCGCAGGTCGCGCTGATCCTCGGAGATGGAGAACGCCGCCATCGCCCACGTCCCGTCCCACGCGCCCTGCGCCAGGCCGAAGGACATGATCCGCTGCCGCCCCTCCAGCAACACCGCGGCGGCCCGATCCGTCAGTCGATAGTAGGTGCGCCGCCCGATCCTGGACGACTCCAGCAGCTCCCGCTTGGTCAGGCGGCTGAGCGCGGCCCTGGCCGCCACCGCGGAGACGCCGAACTCCTCGGCCAGCCGCACCAGCGCCGCGGACGGCAGCTGCTCTGGCCTGCTGATCCAGTAGTCCCCGAGAAGCGTCGTGATCAGGTGCTGCGGGGGCGCGCCCACCTGGAAGCGCGGGAAATCGAGATCTTCTGCCTCAGAGCTCTCACCATCGTTCACAGCAGGAGTATATTGACAACGCTTGAGCGCGCGATCGTCACTGGAATGTCATGCTTTCACGGGCGGAAGCCGCACGATGTCCGGGACCACCGGATCAGCCGGTCAGGTCTCCGCGGGAGAGGAGGTCCAGGCGGTCGCGGTCGGTCGTCTCGTCGAAGCTCGTGTGACGGCGTTTCGCCGGCGGCTCCATGGCCGACACCTGCGCGAAGGTGTGGTGCGTGACCAGCACGGCCAGCTCCGGGTCGAACTCGGCGAGGATCTCGCGGAACCGCCGCTCCGCCGGCTCCCCGAGCGAGTCGTAGATCTGCACGCACAGCCGCCTGGCCTCGTCGCGCGGCCAGCCCTCGGGCAGCAGCTCCGCCGGCAGGTCGGGGTCGAGCGTGGGGAACACCCGCCAGTCGGTCATGATCGCCGTACGCAGCCGCAACGCTTCGGCGGGGCAGGGACTGGACGTCGCCAGCCGCTCGGCCACCGGCAGGTGGGCATCGATGAAGCGCAGGTAGCGTGCGCGCAGCGCGGCGATGTCGAAGGCACGGTCGAGCACCGGGCGCACATCGTCGTCGGCGACCTTGCGCGCCCGGAAGACCATCGCATCGGGCACGCCCAGCCTTCGCACGAGCTCGGCGACGTCGTCCGTCTTGTCATGCGGGGACACCCACACCGCGTCGAAGAGCATGCCGAAGTGCAGCAGGCGCAGCCCGTCGCGCAGGAGGCGCCGGGTGTCCCGCTGGTCCTCGGGCACCGAGAACGTGACCACCGTCCACTGCCCGTCCCAGCGCGGAGTGGCGGCGCCGAACATCAGCAGCCGGCGGATGTGGGTCACGATCACGTCGGCCGCCCGGGGCGGCAGGCCGTACGCGGTGGTGCGGCCGCTGCGGGAGCTGGTCAGCAGCCCTCGTGAGGCGACCCGCCGCAGGGCGGCGCGGGCGCTGGTGGCGGTGATGCCGAACTCCTCCAGCAGCCGCACCAGCGCCGCCGACGGGATGTGCTCCTCCCGCCAGAACCAGTAGTCGCCCAGCAGCGTGGTCAGCAGCCGCTGTGGTTCTGGCCCCTGCCGGGCCCGGGGCAGGGAGCCGGGCTCTTGCGACGCGCGCACCGGGCGTCCCTCCATCGTCAGACTCCTCGGTCAGACTCCTCGGCCGGTGCAGGCTCCCCGGCGGGCCACCCTCACGAACATCCTCATTCTTCACCCTTTGGGGACATGGGGGCGCAGGAATCGGCCTGGCGTGTAGTGAACGAACTCCGCGGCGCCCAGGTCCGGGTTCCCGGCGGCCAGGCGTGCGGCCAGCGTTTGGAGCCGGTGGGCGTCGGCGTCCGTCCAGCGGCCGGTGATGACCCGTTTCTCCAGGGTCCGCACCGCGGCGACGAACTCGGCCCCGGTGTAGCGGCAGTGGCCGGGCCGGTCGACGAACGCCTGGCGCAGCAGCGCCTGGTTGCCGGCGCGCCGGACCACATCGGAGTAGGCGCGTGCCTGGGTGACGGTGGGGTAGTTGTCGCCGCGCTCGTGCATCGTGAGGACGGGCACGCCGAGCGCTCCGCGCGGGGTGAAGTAGTTCTCCATGTAGGCGACGGCGCCCGGGTCGGCCGAGACGCGCGGCGCCGCCGACAGGGCCGCGAGGTCGGCGTCGAGGTTCAGTCCCGCGCTCTCGTAGAGGGCGCGCACCTGCGGCATCCGCCCGGACTCCCGCAGTTCCCTGCGGTAGTCCACGCCGGTGTTCCAGGAGAAGTTCCCGCCCGCCCGCTGTTCCAGCGGATAGCGGGGAGAGAAGACGGTCGCCATGAACGCCGCGTACTCCTGGGCCTGCTGCCCCGCCCAGTCGTGCGGCGCCGGCTCGGCGGTGCCGGGCACCGACCAGGTGGAGACCTGGGCGAAGGAGGCCGCAAGGGCGATGCGGGCCCGGCCGGCCGGAGTCTGCTGGGCGGCGTCCAGGACGGCGCGGGCGGCCGCGACGCTCCGCGCCTCCTCGTCGTCGGAGGCGAGCCGTACGAGCTTCACCGTGTCGTCGCCGGGAGCGAGCAGCGTCTTGAACGCGAACGCCGCGTCCAACGACTGGTTGAGCATCGCCACCGGCCCGGCCACCGAGGCGCAGTAGGGCAGCGCCCCGTCGATGAGGTCGGGCCGGCGTTCGGCCAGACCTGCCGCGATTGCGCCGCCCATCGAGCCGCCCCAGGCCAGGGTGATCGTGGGCTTCCCCGCGACCTTGGCGAATTCGGCGAGCGTGTCGGCGGAGGCCCGCAGGGTCTCCTCGACGGCCCAGCCGCTTCCGTAGGGCCGGGTGCCGGCCAGCGCGTACCCGTGGGCGAGCAGCCAGCTCTGCGCGGCGGCGTTGCCGCCGAGGTCGGCCGGCAGATGCTGCGGCCCGGCGCCCTGGCCGTAGCCGGGGCTGAACGTCAGCACGGTGCCGTTCCAGTTGCGCGGCACCTCGATCGCATACGTGGCGCCGCCCGGGTGGACGCCCGTGACGCTGATGGAGCCGGCCCGGCGGGATTCCGCCGAGGCCTGCGCCGGCGGGACGGCGAGCGCGAGGGCCGTGACCGTCACTGTGGCCGTCGCTGTGGCCGTGAGGACCGTCACGGCGCGGGTCGCCCGATTGATCACTGAACGAGGATTGATGTCCGCCTCCATGAGTGGGAAGCTGCTGCGACGCGAGATACGCAACAGTTCATCGAACGGTCGTCTACTTTTCGCCGCCAATTACGTTCGGCAGAAATCTTACGGTCGTCATAGAACTGTTGACAATGCTCTCGGGCCTGCTTACTTTGGCCCGACCACCTGCATGTGAGGAGCCTCGATGTTCCGAAAGTCAGCTCTGGGCGTCGTCGCGGCGGGTGCCGCGATCGCACTCCTGTCCGCCTGCGGTGCCGGCCCCGGTAGCACCCGCAGCGCATCCGCCGACGGTGGCGGGTCCGACGAGCTGGTCTTCGCCGCCATCCCGTCGGAGCAGAGCGACGATCTCGAGAAGTCGTTCGCCCCGATCGTCTCCGCGCTGGAGAAGGACCTCGGCGTTCCGGTGCGGTTCCAGGCCGTGACCAGCAACGCCGCCGTCGTGGAGGCGCAGGTCGCCAAGCGGGTGGACATCGCCGTCTACGGGGCCTTCAGCTACTACCTCGCACGCAGCCGCGCCGACGTCGAGCCCGTCGCCGTCCCGCTGGCCGCCCCGGGCGGAGAGCCCGGCGCGTACGCCTACGGGGTGACCCGCGGCGACGACACGTCGATCACCTCGCTCAAGGACGTCGCCGGCAAGGACGTCTGCTTCACCGACCCCGGCTCCACCACCGGCTACCTGCAGCCCCTCGCCTCGCTGCGGGAAGCCGGCGTCGACGTGGACAAGGACGTCAAGACGGTGTTCACCCACGGGCACGACACGGCGGTCGCCTCGCTGCTGGCCGGAGACTGCGACATCGCCTTCGTCGGCGACGTCTTCATCGACCAGCTGCTGCCCGCCCGAGGTCAGCTCAAGCCGGGGCAGGTCACCAAGGTCTGGACCTCGCCGCTCATCCCCGGGCCGCCGGTCGTGGTCGGCAGGTGGCTGCCGCAAGCCACCCGCGACAAGATCACCAAGACGGTGACCGGCCTGACCGCCGCCGGCGCCGCCTCCGCCGGGCTGTGCAAGGGCAGCGAGATCAAGGGCCCGAAGAACTGGGGCCAGTACGCCGACGCCCCGGCCTGCACCCTCGGCGCCTCCACCGCCTGGACGTTCGTCCCGGCCACCGACGCCACCTATCAGCCGATCGCGCGCATCTGCGAGATCACCAAGGCCGAGGTCTGCACGTCCGGTGGCTGAGGAACCCGCCGTGATCGGCGCCCCCGTGCTGCGGCTGTCGGAGGTCGGCAAGGGCTTCCACGGCACCACCGTGCTCGACGGCGTCTCGCTGGACGTCCCGCAGGGGCAGTTCGTCGCCCTGGTCGGTCCCTCCGGAGCCGGCAAGTCCACACTGCTGCGCCTCGTCAACGGCATGCACCTGCCGGACAGCGGCACCGTGCGCACTCTGGGCGAGGACCCCGCCGCCTGCTCCCGCAGCCGGCTGCGGGCCCTGCGCGCCAGGGTCGGCTTCGTCTTCCAGCAGTTCGGTCTCGTCGGGCGGCTGTCCGCGCTGGAGAACGTGCTGATGGGGTCGCTGGCCACCCTGCGCCTGCCGAGGTACGGGGTGATGAGCTACCCGCGCGCGCTGCGGATCCGCGCCGTGGAGCACCTGGATCGGGTCGGGCTGGCCGACCGGCGGTTCCAGCGCTGCGACACGCTCTCCGGCGGCCAGCAGCAGCGGGTCGCGGTGGCCAGGACCCTGCTGCAGAGCCCCGAGCTGATCCTCGCCGACGAGCCGGTCGCCTCGCTGGACCCGGCGGCGAGCACGCTGGTGCTCGAAATCCTCAAGCGGATCAGCGCCGAGGACGGCATCTCCGTGGTGTGCAGCCTGCACCAGGTCGAGCTCGCGCTCGCCACCGCCGACCGGGTCGTGGCGCTGCGCGGCGGCCGGCTGGCGCTGGACGAGCCCGCCGCCGGCCTCACCGCGGAGCGGCTGCGGGAGATCTACGGCACCCACGACACGGCCGAGGCCCATGATCGCCGGGCGGGAGCCCACGACGGCCCCGCAGGGGCCCACGACGGCCGCGCAGGGGCCCACGACGGCCGCGCGGGAGCCCGCGATGGTTAGCACCACCCCCGCCACGCGCACCCCGGCCGCATCGGACCCGGGCCCGCTTCGTCCGCCGTGGAGCGCCCGCGCCCTCATCGGGGCGGGCCTGCTCGTCGCGGCCGTGGCCGTCACCTGGCTGACGTTCTGGTGGATCGGCCTGTCCCCCGCTTCGCTGGCCGCCGGGCTGGACGACACCGTACGGCTGCTGCGCCGGATGTGGCCGCCGGACCTGCCCGGCGCGGGAGACGTCGCCTCGATGATCGCGGAGACGCTGCTCATCGCGGTGGCGGGCACCGGCCTGGCGGCGCTCGCCTCGGTGCCGCTGGCCTTCGTCGCCGCGCGCACCCACAACGGCCCCCGCTGGCTCCGGCCGCCCGCCCGCGTGGTCGTCGTGCTGACCCGGGCCGTGCCCACGCTCGCCTTCGCGATCCTGTTCGTGCGGATCTTCGGCCTGGGCCCGCTGGCCGGCTCGCTCGCCGTCGCCGTGCACTCGGTCGGCATGATCGCCAAGCTGCTGACCGACGCCGTCGAGGAGACCGATCCCGCCCCCGCCGAGGCGGTCCGCGCGTGCGGGGCAGGCGAGGCGCAGGTGGCCGTCTCCACCGTGCTGCCCCGCGTGTTCCCCGCGCTGACCGGCATCGTGCTGTACCGCCTCGACATCAACATCCGGGCGTCGGCCGTGCTCGGCGTCGTCGGGGCCGGCGGCATCGGCGTGGCGCTGCAGACCGCGCTGGGCAGCCTCAACTACCACCGGGCGGCCGGGATCATCTGCGTGATCGTCGTCCTGGTTCTGCTGCTGGAGCTGCTGTCGGTGGTGGTCCGCCGTACGGTCCTCCGTCCCACGGCTCGCCGCCGCACGGTTCGCGGCCGCACGGCTCGCCGCCGCACGGACGCGCTGCCCGCCGGGCGTGCCCCGTACGAGGTCGGCTGGGACCGCGGCCGGGTGCTGCGGGTGACCGGCGCGGTGGCGGCCGGAGTGGTGTTCCTGGTGTCGCTGTGGTCCCTGGACCCCGACCCGGGCCGGCTGGCGGGGGCCTGGCCGAACCTGCGTGCCGTGCTGAGCGGCATGTGGCCGCCCGCGTTCTCCGGCGAGCTGCTCATGGCGGTGCTGGAGAGCCTGCTCATGGCACTGGGCGCAGCCGCGGCGGGCGCCGCGTGCGGGCTGGTTCTGGCCCTGCTCACCGCCGTCAACACCACCCCGTGGCGGCCGCTGTCCGCGGTGGTCCGGGTGCTGCTCGTCGTGGTCCGGGGCGTTCCCGACCTTGTGTACGCGCTGCTGTTCGTCGCCGCGCTGGGACTCGGCCCGTACGCCGGCTTCCTGGCGCTGTGGATCTCCTCCACCGCGCTCGCGGCCAAGTTCTTCGCCGACTCCCTGGAGCAGCTCGACCCGCTGCCGCACGAGGCGCTGACCTCGGTCGGAGCCCGCCGGTGGCAGGCGTTCGCCGCCGGGATCTGGCCGCAATTCGTGCCGTCGTTCACCGGCAACGGCCTGTTCGTGGCCGACCTGGCGCTGCGCGAGTCGGTCGTGCTCGGCATCGCCGGCGCGGGCGGCGTCGGCTACCTGATGCAGGAGTCGATCGCCACCCTGCGTTACGACACCACCGCCGCGATCGTCATCGCGATCGCCGTCGTCGTGTACGCCATCGAGACACTCGCCCGGATCGCACGCGGGCACCTGCTGTGAGCGGGCGGGCGCAGGACGGGAAGGGAAGGGATCTCACCATGACCACCACCGCCGGCGGCCTCGGGCGCGCCTCCGACTGGGACCCCACCGCGCCGGAGACCTTCGACAGCTCGCACGAGGTCTACGCCGGGTTGCGGCGACGCTGCCCGGTGCCGTGGAGCGACGCGTTCGGCGGCTTCTGGGCCGCCACCCGTTACGAGGACGTGGTGCGGGTGGCCCGCGACAGCGAGACGTTCAGCACCGCGGTGCAGAACGTCGTCCCGCACGTGCCGCGCACCCAGCGCCGCCCGCCGCTGCACTTCGACCCGCCCGAGCACGGGATCTACCGCGCTCCGATGGACCGGGTGCTGCGCCGCAGCGTCGTACGCCGTCTCGAACCGGCCTTCGCGGAGGCGGCGCGCGAGCTGCTGGGGCCGCTCCTGGCCAGGGGCGGCGGCGACTACTCCCGGGAGTTCGCGCTGCCGTACGCGGCGCAGTGCTTCGCCATCTTCCTCGGCCTGCCGGTCGAGCGGGTGCTGGAGATCCGCCGGATCGGCGTCGCGTACAGCTTCGCCATCCAGGAGATGGACCGGGCCGGGGTCATGGCGGCGAGCGAGGAGCTCTACGCCATCGCCCGCGCCATCGTGGAGGACCGCCGGGCCGACCCCCGCGACCCGGACGAGGACCTGGTGTCCAGCCTGCTGCGGGCGTCCGCCGACCAGGAGCGGCCGATCCCGTACGACATGGTCGTGGCCACCGTCCGGCAGACCATCGTGGCCGGAATAGGGGCGCCGCACGCCGCGCTCGGCAGCGCCGCCGTGCATCTGTCCCGCGACCCCGGCCTCCAGGACCGGCTGCGCGCCGACCCGGGCCTGCTGCCCGCGGCGGTCGAGGAGCTGCTGCGGCTGTACGCCCCCTATCGGGTGTTCGCCAGGACCGCCACCCGCGACGTCGAGCTCGGCGGCCGCACGGTGCGGGCCGGCGAGGCGATCGCGATGATCTTCCCCTCGGCGAACAGGGACGAGGCGGTGTTCGACGAAGCGGACCGGCTCGACCTGGAGCGGCGGCCCAACCGGCACCTCGCGTTCGGGCGGGGTGCGCACCGCTGCCCGGGCGCGGCGATGGCCCGGCTGGAGATGACGGCCGCGCTGGGCGAGCTGCTCGCCGGCACCAGCCGCGTCGAACCGGACGGCGAGGTGGAGATGTTCAACTGGCTGGAGTTCGGGCCCAGGTCGGCGCCGCTGCGCCTCGTCCCCCGCTGATCCCACCACCGAGCGGCACCACCGAACCCGCCACCGGGCCCACCACCGAGCGGCACCACCGAGAACCGCCGCCGGGCCCACCACCGAGCGGCACCACCGAGAACCGAGCAGCGCGACCGAACCCGCCATCGAGCAGCACGACCGAACCACCACCGGGCCCGCCACCGGGCCCGCCATCGGGGCTGCCCGGGCGAGCACCGGCCACCGGCGCCCGCCCGGCATGTGCCCCACCACCACTGCCAGACGCCCCGCCGTGATTCCTGACCCTGCGGGGCCCGAGCCGACACCCCGTTCATCAACCGTGGAGGAAACGCACTCGTGTTAGCCCGATCCATGACCGCGCGAACCCTGCTGGCGGCGACCGTGGGAGCGGTCGTCCTCGCCGGTTCCGGCGCCGCCGCGGCGTCGTCCCCCCAGAAGCCGCCGCCGCCGAAGCCCCCCGCGACCGGCACCCCCGCGCGCACCATCCTGGCCACGGTCCGCGAGGCCGCCCAGGGGCTGCCCGGGCACACCGTCTACCGCCCGGCCGATCTCAAGGCGCTGCGGAAGGACAGCCTGCCCGTGATCGTCTACGGCAACGGCGCCTGCGCGACGAGCAACCTGGAGGGGATCACGTTCCTGACCGGCCTGGCTTCGCAGGGCTACATCGTCGTGGCCAACGGCGGGCTGGACGAGTTCCCCGTCCCCAGCACCCCCGAGGACACGATCGCGCACCCCGAGGCGCTCCTCGCCGCCGCCCACTGGGCCACCGAGTCGAAGCAGGCCCGCAAGCAGTTCGACGGGCGAGCGGACACGACGCGGGTGGGCGTGCTCGGCCACAGCTGCGGCGGCGTCGAGGCCCTCGCCGCCGGGACCGACCCCATCATCGACGCGGTCGCCGGATTCAACACCGGCTATCTCCCGGACCCGGCCTTCGGCGGCTACGGGCGCGACCGTCTCGCCGGTCTGCACACGCCGACGCTGCTGGTGAACGGTGGTCCCGACGACGTCGCCTACCAGAACAGCATCGACAACTACGCCCTGCTGAACGTCCCGGCCGCCCTGGTCGGCGACACCGCGGCCGGCCACACCGGCCTGATCGCGGGTCTCGAGGCCACCAAGGGCTGGCAGGTGGCCGCGGACTGGTTCGACTACGTCCTGCGCGGAGACCGGGCAGCCGGGGCACGCTTCATCGGCCCCGGCTGCGGGCTGTGCGGCGAGAACGGATGGACGGTCGAGACGAAGGGGCTCCCGCTGTGATCCGCCGCAGAGTGACCGCGTGCCTGGCCGCCGCGCTGACGGCCGTCGCCGGAAGCGGAACCGCCGCCGCCTCCACCAGACCTCCCGGCGGCACGCCGTGCCTGCCGGACTCCCCCGCCCACCCGACCTGCGTCAGCGGCACCCTCAAGGACGGCACGCCGTACGAGTTCGTCGTCCCGGCCCACTGGAACGGCACCGTGGTGGTCGCCCTCGACTTCGCCGGCACGGGCCGCAGCGAGCCGCTGACCGCGCGGCTGCTGGCCGACGGCGTGGCCCGCGGCGGCACGAGCCGGGCGATCACCGGCTGGGACATCCGCTCCGCCATCGACAACCAGGCCGAGGCGCTGGCCCGTTTCGAGCAGGCGTACGGCCCGGCCCGGAAGGCGATCGCCTCCGGGACCTCGATGGGCGGTTTCGTCGCCGCCGGCGTCGCCCAGGTCCACCCCCACGCCTTCGACGCCGCCGTCCCGATGTGCGGCGGCCTCGGCGGGTCGGTCGGCCAGTGGAACCAGAAGCTCGACACGGTCTTCGTGCTCGAACGCCTGGTCGCGCCGGGACTGCCGGTCGTCGACATCCCCGCCGACATCGAATCGGCCAGGAAGGCGTGGATCGACGCGCTGGCCGCGGCGCAGCAGACCCCGCAGGGGCGGGCCCGGATCGCACTGGCCGCCACGATCGGCCAGTTGCCGGCCTGGGGACGCAACCCCGACGGGTCCGCGCCGCCGCCTCCGGACAGCCGGGACGCCGCCGCGCTGGAGCAGGGCGCCTACCTCGCGCTCGCCGGTGGGCCGCTGCCCTACATCGGGCAGGCCATGAGCAGCCGGCGCCAGATCATGGACGTGGTCGGCGGAAACCCGTCCTGGAACACGGGCGTGGACTACGACAAGCAGTTGAGCCTCGCCGATCCCGCCCTGCGGCATGCCGTCCGCGACCTCTACAAGGCGGCGGGTCTGGACCTCGCCGCCGACCTGAGGAGCCTGGCCGCCGCGCCCCGCATCGCGGCGGACCCGGACGCCGTCAAGCGGTTCTCGCGCGGCATCGTCCTGAACGGCGACCTGCGGATCCCCGTGCTCACCCTGTCCGGCACCGGTGACCAGATCTCCACCGTCGCCCAGCAGCAGTCGTACGAGGAGAACGTGCGCCGCGCGGGAGCGAGCTCCCTGCTGCGCCAGACGTACACGGAGACCGTCGGCCACTGCGACTTCTCGCCCGCGGAGCAGGAGGCGGCGCTGACGACGATGCTCGACCGGCTGCGGACCGGTCACTGGCCCGCGACGTCCGCCCCGGCGATGAACGCCCGCGCCGCGGCGCCGGGGGCCGACCCCGCCCCACGGTATGTCCCGTTCAACCCGCCCCGGTTCAACCGTCCCTATCCCGGCTGACCCGGGGAGGCCGCTGCCCGGACCACCCGGTCCGGGCAGCTCCCGGACGCCATTCGGAGCCGGATTTGGGCCTGTTCCGGGGCGTGCTCCCGGTCACGACGGAGCCGGTGCATCCGCACCCGCAATACCTGTTGAGGGTGCCATGGCAGGTCACCGAACCGTCGTGGGGCGTGCGCGCACGTGCCACTGCGGGCGACCACGGGCCGAAGCGCTTCAGCCGGCAGGCCACCCGTTCGGCATGGCCGTGTCCCGGTCGAGGACGCATCCGCGCACGCGATGACACGCCGCCGTGAACGTCGCTATCCGGGTCGTTCGTCTTGGCCGTCGTGCACCTCCGCGTACGCGACTCTCCGGCAGGGCGGCCCTGGCGGACGTGGTGTCTGTCCGCCGGAGCCGCCCCGCGACCTGACCACCCGAGAGCGGTCCCGGGCGAAATGTTAGCGCTAACAATTCTCCCGTGTCTGCGTTTCCTTCTCTATCCGATGGCCGTGGTGGCAGCCCGGAGCCAATACGAGGAGAAGAGGCGATGTCAAGGACGGCACCTCTTCCCCGCCGATGAGCAGAGCACGCACATGCGGGTTCATCAGGTGTTATCGAGGGCCACCGCCCGTGCGGCGGCAGCTCCGCTCTGAAACTTTCTCGCGATACTTGACACAATTTCGCGTTGTTTTCCAGACTGTTTCTCCGAGGCGGTTTTCTCCTGCCATGTGGTGGTGCGCGGTGAGGACCGCCGTTCGCGACGCCCTGGTGGTGTGCGTTTCCTGATCACAGGACGCGGCGTCGATCACGCGGAGCAACGCCCGCGTGTCCGCTTTTCCTGCACCGGCTCCGTGGCCGGCGGCGGCTCCACGACCTTCGGGTCCGCCGCGAACGGCACCGCGGCCCCCGGCCGCTGCTCGCATCAGCGCCTGACGGCGGCCGGACATGATGATGAGGAGAACACAGATGCGTCTGCCCTGGAGAGCGCGGTCACCGCGCCCCTCCGCCGCCACGACGGCGGCGGCGCCCCGGCGGGCCTCGCGCCGCGCCCTCGTGATCGGCTCCATCTCGGTCCTGCTGGCCGGAACCGGCGGCCTGCTGATCACACAGCCCGCCCAGGCGGCCGTCGCCTGCCGGGTCGACTACACCATCAGTTCGAGCTGGCCGGGCGGCTTCAACGCCAACGTCACCATCAACAACCTCGGCGACGCGGTCAACGGCTGGCAGCTGACCTGGTCGTTCGGCGCCGGCGAGCAGATCACCCAGATCTGGAACGCCACCCACACCCAGTCGGGCTCCTCGGTGACCGCCACCAACGTCTCCTACAACGGCAGCATCCCCAGCGGCGGCAGCACGAACTTCGGATTCAACGGTTCCACGAACGGCTCCCCCCAGGTGCCCACGTCGTTCTCCCTGAACGGTGTGGCCTGCACCGGTAGCCCGGGCTCGCCCAGCCCCTCCCCCACACAGTCTCCCAGCGCGTCTCCCAGCGCATCGCCCAGCGCGTCGCCCAGCGCATCGCCCAGCGCGTCGCCCAGCGCGTCGCCGACGCGTTCCCCGTCCCCGTCCCCGTCCCCGTCGGTGACGCCGACATGTGACCTTCCGTCGTCGTACCGCTGGACCTCGACCGGTGCGCTGGCGACGCCGAAGTCCGGGTGGGTCTCGCTGAAGGACTTCACCAACGTCGTCTACAACGGCAAGCATCTCGTCTACGCGACGACGCACGACAACGGATCGAGCTGGGGCTCGATGGCGTTCAGCCCCTTCACGAACTGGTCCGACATGGCCTCGGCCACACAGACCAAGATGAACTTCTCCA
>NZ_JAATEK010000066.1:0-24506 GCF_012034195.1 Microbispora sp. CL1-1 | reverse complement strand
CGCCTCGTGGAGAAGCTCCTCAAGTTCCTCCCCCCGCGCAATGCCGGTAAGGACGCGCTGGTAGGAGAGGAAATCCTTCGTCCTGAGCACCGATCTGAGTGGCAGCCAATGCGGAGGAGCCTCGACCGGGCCCGAGTGCCTATAGCGGCTTTCACGGGATAGTCGAAGGCCAAGAACACGGTATATCCGCCACATCCAGGCATCGGCGGAAGCCTGTGCGGACGCGGGAGCACGCAGACAGCCGAAAAGGGTCGCCAGGCGCTGGTGTCCGTCGAGCACGTAGCAGATCGGCAGGCCGGGTGGTGGCGGCGGTATCGGAATCCCGCCAATCTCATTCATGCTCTCCACCTCATCGGCAGGCTCCCACAGGACCAGGCTGCCGATGGGATACCCGTCCTCAATGCTCTCGAAGAGAGCGGTCATCTGCCGTGGACGCCAGACGAAGGGGCGGCTGAACAACGGCACACGGATAGCACCGCTCGCGACTTTCTCGATCAACGCCTCCAGTTCCCATCTCTCCGGGACGGATCTGAGCTTCCCGTCACGGTCTGGCACGGCATCCCCTAGATGATTCGTTGAAGCATGGTGAGAAGCTGGCGTAGTTCAGTGGCGATGCCCTCGCCGAGCTTCTCGAAGTCGGACTGCGTCAGCCGGCCGTCTGCCGCAGCGCGTTCCATCAGCTCTCCGGTGCCCGCGTCGGCGAGGTTGACTTCGAGCTCGTACTCGTCCAACCAGGTCAATGTCGTTGTGGCGGAACCCGATGTGACGGTCAATTGCCTGACGACCTGGTCCTGCCACTCGTCGATGTTCTGCACGGTGACATCGACGCTCCGTGCGTCGTCGGCTGGCCCGCTGGCGAACTCCAGTCCGAGCCGGATGCTGCCGTGAGGCCGACTGCCGTACACCAAGTGGCGGAAGTCAGGTGCCTCGTCGCCCAGCTGATCGAGGTCGAAGGGCGAGCGGGACGTCGTACGGATGCCCGCCTGCAAGAGGAGCGGTGTCCGGACAAGTGCACTCTTTCCGGAATTGTTTCTTCCGAGCACCACGGTGATCGGTCGCAGCTCCACTTTCTGTGGCTTCGCAAAACATCGGTAGTTTTCGACGGTAAAGCTGATCAGCGGTATGAGCCAACGCTAGTCCGCATCTCGATGACCTGTAAGCAAAACGAAAGGCGCCGATCGGAGGGACCGATCGGCGCCTTTCCTGCAGGATCTCAGCGCTGCCGCTTGAAGATCTTCGAGCCCAGCCAGACCAGCGGGTCGTACTTCCGGTCGACCACGCGCTCCTTCATCGGGATCAGCGCGTTGTCGGTGATTTTGATGTGCTCGGGGCAGACCTCGGTGCAGCACTTGGTGATGTTGCAGTAGCCCAGGCCGTGCTCATCCTGCGCCGACTCCTTGCGGTCCGCCACGTCGTACGGGTGCATGTCGAGCTCGGCGATCCGCATGAGGTAGCGCGGACCGGCGAAGTTCGCCTTGTTCTCCTCATGGTCGCGGATCACGTGGCAGACGTTCTGGCACATGAAGCACTCGATGCACTTGCGGAACTCCTGCGAGCGCTCGACGTCGATCTGCTGCATGCGATACTCGCCCGGCTTCACGTCGGCGGGCGGCGTGAACGACGGGATCTCGCGGGCCTTCTGGTAGTTGAACGACACGTCCGTCACCAGGTCCTTGATGACGGGGAACGTCCGCAGTGGCGTGACCGTGATGGTCTCGTTCTCCTCGAAGGTGGACATCCGGGTCATGCATCCCAGGCGCGGCTTGCCGTTGATCTCCATCGAGCACGAGCCGCACTTGCCGGCCTTGCAGTTCCAGCGGACCGCGAGGTCGGGGGCCTGCGTGGCCTGGAGCCGGTGGATGATGTCGAGGACGACCTCGCCCTCGTTCACCTCGACCGTGAAGTCCTCCAGACGGCCCTCGCCGCCCTCACCGCGCCAGATGCGGAACTTCGCCTTGTATCCCATCACGACTCCTTGACCGCGGCGTCGTATTCCGCCAGCTCTTCCTCGGTGAGGTACTTCTCCAGCTCGGAGCGCTCGAACAGGCTGATGAGGTCGCCCCGCATGGACGGCTGGATCTTCTCCTCGACCGTGATGGACGTGCCGTCCGGATTCGCGGAGCAGACCAGCAGCTTGCGCCGCCACTCGGCCGACATGCCGGGGTAGTCGTCGCGGGTGTGACCGCCGCGGCTCTCCTCCCGCAGCAGCGCGGCCTTCGCCACGCACTCGCTGACCAGCAGCATGTTGCGCAGGTCGATCGCGAGGTGCCAGCCGGGGTTGTAGATGCGGCTGCCCGAGGAGGCGGTGTTCTTGGCCCGCTCCTTGAGCTTCTCGATGACCTGGAGGGCCTCGCTGATCTCCTCGGACTTGCGGATGATGCCGACCAGGTCGTTCATCGTGCGCTGCAGTTCGTGGTGGACCTCGTACGGGTTCTCCCCGCCGGTCCGCTCCAGGGGTGCCAGGGCCTCGGCCTTGGCCTCGTCGATCCCGGTCACGGCCGGCCGCCTGGCCAGCCCGTCCACGTACGCCGCGGCTCCCGCGCCGGCGCGGCGGCCGAACACCAGCAGGTCGGACAGCGAGTTGCCGCCGAGCCGGTTGGAGCCGTGCATGCCGCCGGAGACCTCGCCGGCCGCGAACAGGCCGGGAACCGACGCCGCGCCGGTGTCGGCGTCCACCTCGACGCCGCCCATGATGTAGTGGCAGGTCGGGCCGACCTGCATGGGCTCCTTGGTGATGTCGACGTCCGCCAGCTCCTTGAACTGGTGGTGCATCGACGGCAGCCGCCTGATGATCTCGGCGGCGGGCAGGCGGGTGGACACGTCGAGGAACACGCCGCCCTGCGGTGAGCCGCGCCCGGCCTTCACCTCGGCGTTGATCGCCCTGGCCACCTCGTCACGGGGCAGCAGCTCCGGCGGACGCCGGTTGTTGGCCTGGTCGTTGTACCAGCGGTCCGCCTCCTCCTCGGTCGTGGCGTACTTGTCCTTGAACACGTCCGGGATGTAGTCGAACATGAAGCGGCGGCCCTCGGAGTTGCGCAGGACGCCGCCGTCGCCGCGCACCGACTCGGTCACCAGGATGCCGCGCACCGACGGGGGCCAGACCATGCCCGTCGGGTGGAACTGGATGAACTCCATGTTGATGAGCTTCGCGCCGGCGAGCAGGGCCAGCGCGTGACCGTCACCGGTGTACTCCCAGGAGTTCGACGTGACGACGTACGACTTGCCGATGCCGCCGGTGGCCAGCACCACGGCGGGGGCGTCGAAGACGATGAAGTCGCCCGTCTCGCGCCAGTAGCCGAAGGCCCCCGAGATGGCGTCTCCGTCCTTCAGCAGCCGGGTGATCGTGCACTCGGCGAAGACCTTGATGTACGCCTCGGGGTCGCCGTGCAGCTTCTCGTCCTCCTGCTGCAGGGCGACGACGCGCTGCTGGAGGGTGCGGATCAGCTCCAGGCCGGTGCGGTCGCCGACGTGGGCGAGGCGCGGGTATTCGTGGCCGCCGAAGTTGCGCTGGCTGATCTTCCCGTCCTTGGTGCGGTCGAACAGCGCGCCCCAGGCCTCCAGCTCCCAGACGCGGTCCGGGGCCTCCTTGGCGTGCAGCTCCGCCATGCGCCAGTTGTTGAGGAACTTGCCTCCGCGCATGGTGTCGCGGAAGTGCACCATCCAGTTGTCGCTCGGGTTGACGTTGCCCATCGCGGCCGCGGCGCCGCCCTCGGCCATGACCGTGTGGGCCTTGCCGAACAACGACTTGCAGACGATCGCCGTCCGCTTGCCCTGCTGCCGCGCCTCGATCGCCGCGCGGAGGCCCGCTCCACCGGCTCCGATGACGACGACGTCGTATTCGTGACGCTCCACTTGAAATCCTTATGCGAACGGGAAGTTGATGACGCCCTTGGCCACGAGCCGGACGTACAGGTCGGCGATCACGATCGAGGCCATGGACGCCCAGGCGAACTGCTGGTGCCTGGCGTTGAGCTTGGAGATCAGGGTCCACATCTTGTAGCGCAGCGGGTGCTTCGAGAAGTGGTTCAGGCGCCCGGCGGTGATGTGTCGGCACGAGTGGCAGCCGAACGTGTAGCAAAGGACCAGCACGGCGTTCACGACGAGGATGATCGAGCCGAGACCGACGTGTCCCCAGTTGCCGTTCTCGTCGCGGAACGACAGCACCGCGTCGTACGTCAGGATCAGACCGATGACCGCGGCCACGTAGAAGAAGTAGCGGTGGACGTTCTGCAGGATCAGCGGCAGGCGCGTCTCGCCGGTGTACTTGCTGTGCGGCTCGGCCACGGCGCAGGCCGGCGGCGACAGCCACCACGAGCGGTAGTACGACTTGCGGTAGTAGTAGCACGTGAACCGGAACCCGCCGGGGAAGGCGAGGATCAGCAGTCCCGGCGGCAGGGTGTACCAGTCGCCGAACGGAGCGAACCCGAACAACCGGGCCCCCTCCGGGCAGGTCGCCGCCGCCAGACAGGGCGACGAGAAGGGGGCGATGTACGATCCGGCCAGCACGCTCAGGTCGAACATCGCCCAGAAGCCATAAATCAAGAACAAGAAGAGCCCGGCGAACGTGAGCGCCGGAGCCAGCCACCATCGGTCGGTGCGAAGAGTGCGCACCCTGATCTGCGCGCGTTGTTTCCTTGTCGCGCTCTCGGCCGTTGTCTGGGTCATCGGAGACCTTCCACCCTCACTGACTCCGCGCACGCCGGAGCGACCGCGCCGTACTGCTCAGGCCGTGCGCGTATTTGGTGGGGCACACATTACGACGAGCACATCATGAAGTGTGAGGAGCGTCACTCCTCCTCCATGTGATCTCGGTCACTTCCTCGGCAGTTTGACCACGGTCACGAAGAATTCATCGATCTGCCGTACTACCCGGGTGAACTGGTCGAAATCCACTGGTTTGGTGATGTACGCGTTTGCGTGCAAGTTGTATCCCCGCAGGATATCCTGCTCGGCCTCCGATGTGGTGAGGATCACAACGGGGATGGTGCGCAACGCGGGGTCCCTCTTGACCTCCTCCAGCACCTCGAAGCCGTTCACGCGAGGCAGGTTGAGGTCGAGCAGCACGAGATCGGGCCGGGGCGCCGAGCCGTACGTCCCCTCGCCGCGCAGGAAGGCCAGCGCCTGCTCGCCGTCGTTGACCACGTGGAGGGTGTTGCCGACCTTGTTGTAGGAGAACGCCTCCTGGCAGAGCAGGACGTCGCCCGGGTCGTCCTCGACCAGGAGAACCTCGATCGGGCGGAATTCAGTCATCGGGATCTCCTATGGCCGGCAGGGTCCAGCGGAACGTGGCTCCGGCGCCTTCGCTCGTGTCCAGCCAGATCCGGCCGCCATGATATTCGACGATTTTTCGGCACAGGGCCAGTCCGATGCCCGTCCCGGGATAGACGTCCCTCGGGTGCAGCCGCTGGAAGATCAGGAAGATGCGGTCGGCGTATTTCGCCTCGACGCCGATCCCGTTGTCCGAGCAGGCGAACTCCCACATGTCGCCGTCCCGCCGTACGCCGATGTGGACGCGGGGAGGCTCCTCGGAGCGGAACTTGAGCGCGTTGCTGACGAGGTTCTGGAAGAGCTGGGTCAGCAGCGTGCGGTTGCCGACGACCGTCGGCAGGTCGTCGTGGGTGACCGTCGCGCCGGTCTCCGAGAGCCGGGCGTCGAGGTTGCGCAGGGCGGCGGCCAGGGCGTCGCCCGTGTCCATCTCCGCGCGTTCGCCGCCGACCCGGCCCACCCGCGAGAAGTCGAGCAGGTCGTTGATCAGCAACTGCATGCGGCGGGCGCCGTCCACGGCGAAGGCGATGTACTGCCGGGCACGGTCGTCGAGCCGGTCGGCGTAACGCTGCTCAAGCATCTGGGTGAAGCTCGCCACCTTGCGCAGCGGCTCCTGGAGGTCGTGGCTGGCCACGTAGGCGAACTGCTCCAGCTCGCGGTTGGAGCGCCTGAGCTCCTCGGCCTGCTCGGCGAGCTGCTGGCGGGCCTCGGCTGCCGACCGCCACTCGGTCATGATCCGGCGGCGCATGCCGTCGACGTGACCCGACAGCTCCCACAGCTCGGCCGGGCGCTCGACCCCGAGCTCGTGGTCGAAGTCGCCCGCCGCCACCGCCCGGACCTGCCGGGTCAGCCGCGCGATCGGGCCCGTGACCGTGCGGCGCACGATCAGCGCGCAGAACACGATCGCCAGCACCATCGCGCCGGCCAGCGCCGCGACCGCTGTATAGATGGTGTTCCAGCCGGAGTAGAGCCGGTCTCTGGCGACGTCGTGCAGCCGCCCGAGCAGGGCCTGCTGCGTGTCGAGCGCGCTCCTGACCGCGGAGAAGCGCTGGAGGTTGTTCCTGGCCAGGTCGGTGAGCGAGCCGGGGCCGCTCTTGAGGGTCCGCGTGACCACGGGCTCGGCGTAGTCGCGCCGCCAGGCGGTCGTGGCGTCGTCGATCGCGCGGATCTGGCGGCGCACGCCGTACCCCTCGGGCAGCCGGGGGGCGAGCCTGGCGATCTCGCCGGTCGCGGCGCGCTCCTCGGCGACCCCCTGGCGGTAGGCGTCGAGATACTGCTGCTCGCCGGTGAGCCCGTATCCGCGGATCGCGCCCTCCTGCGCCTGCACCGCACGGGCGATGCGCAGCGTCTGCAGGGCGGCGGGGTCCACCGCGTCGACGAGGGTCTCCCGGGCCTCGTGCGTCGTGGATAGCGCGAGCAGGATGGCGGCGACCGCGATCATGAATATGGTCAGGACGCCGGCTCCGGCGAGCACGAACCATCGGCCGACCGGCAGGCGCGAGCCCCGGGCGGACGGCGTGAGCGGAGGCAGGGGGGCCGGCGAGCTCACGCGCCGTCACCCCGCGAGCCGTCACCCCGGGACACGAGGACGGCCGCGACGTCGTCGTGCATGGCGCCGTCGAGGCTGGCGATGATGCGGTCGAGGTCGATTCCGTCCGCGGCGCGGATCAGGTTGGCGAGCCCCTCGGTGCCGAGCAGGTCGCGGTTCTCCCCGACCGTGGCCTCGATCAGGCCGTCGGTGTAGAGCAGCAGAGACCACCGGTCGCCCAGGGTGACGTCGATGGACGTCCACTCGATGCCCGGGAAGATCCCGAGCGGCGGGCCCGACGGCGTCTCGGTGACCACGCCGAGCTCGCCGTCGCGCAGCAGCAGCGGCGGCGGGTGTCCGATCACGTGCAGGCGGGCGGTGGTCAGGTCGGGGGCGATGGCCGCGGTGCACATCGTGGTGAAGATCTCCGGCGACTTGCGCTCGTGCCGCAGCAGCGTGTCGAGCGTGCGCAGCACGTCGTTGCCGGTCTGCCCGGCCAGGACCAGCGTGCGCCAGGCGATGCGCAGCGCCGTGCCGAGGGCGGCCTCGTCGGGACCGTGCCCGCACACGTCGCCGATCAGCACGTGCACCGCGCCGTCGGGCGTCTGCACCGTGTCCCAGAAGTCGCCCGCGAGCAGCCCGCCCGCACGCCCGGGAAGATAGCGGGCCTGGTGGTGCAGGAGCGCGGGGTCGAGCAGCGGGACGGGCAGCAGGCCGCGTTCGAGCCGGGAGTTCTCCTTGCTGACGATGCGTTCCTGCAGAAGCTCACGCATGGCGAGGTCGGCGCGCTTGCGCTCGATGGCGTAGCGGATGGCGCGGATCAGCAGCCGGGCGTCCACGTCCTGCTTGACGAGGAAGTCCTGCGCTCCGGCGGCGACCGCCTCGATGCCGACGTGCGCGTCCCCGAGCCCGGTGAGGACGAGCACCGCCGTGTCCGTGGCCATGGCGAGGACCTGCTGCAATGCCTCCAGCCCCGACGCGTCGGGAAGGGAGAGATCGACGAGCACGCACTGCACGTCGTCGGTGAGCCGCGCCCGCCCCTCGGCGAGGGTCCGCGCCCAGGTGATCTTCGGCGGCCTGTCGGCGCTCGCCAGCAGCTCCTCGACGAGAAACGCGTCGCCGGCGTCGTCCTCGATGAGCAGGAGGGTGAGCGGATCGGGCAGATCAGGGGAGAGGGGGGTCACGAACGCCTCTCGTCAGCATCGGCAGCAGCGTCGTGCAGCATCGTTCGCACAAACCTATCGTCTGGAAACCGCTCGGGCAGGGCTCACACGTCAACGTCAGGGCTCAAACGTCAACGAGCGCCTCTATTCCCTGAGGAAGCGTTCCATCACGTGCGGCCTCGCGGAGGAACGACAACAGCGCGGCGCGGAAGGCCTGCGCGGCCCGGGTCGGCTCCACATCCTTGCGGTGCGCGAGGGCGACCGTACGGCGCAGCCCGGGCAGCAGCGGGGTGCCCGTCAGCCTCGGCCGGTTCTCCAGCACCATCGAGGGCACCACCGCGATGCCCAGCCCCGCCTCGACGAACCGCAGCACCGCGTCCATCTCCCCGCCCTCGACCGCGAAGCGCGGCTCGAACCCCGCCTGCCGGCAGGCCGCCAGCGTCGCCTCGCGCACGTCGTAGCCCCGGCGGAACATGACCATGGGCCGTCCGCGCAGGTCCTCGATCCGCATGTACGGCCTGCGCCCCCGGGGCGAGGCGGAGGCCACGACGAGGTTCTCGCTCAGGATCTCCTGGGTCACCAGGGAGGGGTCGCTGCTCTGCAGCGGCAGGATGATCAGCGCCAGGTCGAGCTGGCCGCGGGCGAGGTCGCGGACGAGGTCGCGCGACCCGCCCTCCTCGACTTTCAGCTCCACGCCGGGATAGTCGCGGTGGAAGCGGGCCAGCACGTCGGCCAGCAGCCCGGCGCACAGCGACGGGGTCGCGCCGAGACGCACCCGTCCACGTCGCAGCCCGGCCAGCTCGGCGACCTCGCGCCGCGCGGTCTCGGCGTCGGCGAGCATGCGGCGCGCGAGCGGGAGCAGCGCCTCACCCGCCGCGGTGAGCGTGACGTTGCCCCGGGCCCGGCTGAACAGAGGCGCGCCCAGCTCGGTCTCAAGGCTCTTGATCTGTTTGCTCAGCGACGGCTGGGCGACCCGCATCCGCTCCGCGGCCTGGGTGAAGTGCCGCGTCTCGGCCACGGCCGTGAAGTAGGCCAGTTGCTGGAGCTGCACACCTCAATAGCCTAGGGCTATCGCCGAAGACGACTTCATGCGCCCCCACCTGTGGCCGTCGGGTGTGAATTTCGTCGCACATCCTCGGGACCTTCGCCTCTGGGATGGCGGTGGGGCAGAGCGCATAGCCGGGGGCTATCGAAACCAGACCTCTCATGACTTGGACGTCTAAACAGTGCAAACCTAGCGTGTGGAGCCGTGACTGCCACTGTTGACCACTCTGTGGACTCCGGTTCCGCGGATCGCGGTTCGGCGACCGCGCCGGTCCCAACGCATAGTTCCCCCCGCACACCCGCCCGTCGTGGCCTGCTCGGCACCTCGGCCGGCAGGAAGGCCGTCATGGCCGTCACGGGCGCCGTTCTCGTGCTCTTCCTGATCGCCCACATGCTGGGCAACCTCAAGATCTTCTTGGGCGCCGACTCCTTCAACCACTATGCCGAATGGTTGCGCACCGTGGGCTCGCCCGCGCTGCCGAACCGGACGCTGCTGACGATCACCGAGATCGTGCTCGTGGTCTGCGTCGTGCTGCACATGTGGGCGGCGGTGTCGCTCGCCCGCCGGGCGGCCAAGGCACGGCCCGTGAAGTACGCGGCCAAGCGGAAGTCGCAGGCCAACGGGTATGCCACGCACACCATGCGGTGGGGCGGCGTGATCATCGTGCTGTTCGTGATCTGGCACCTGCTGGACATGACCTTCGGCACGGTGAACCCCGAGGGCGGCGACGCCACGCCGTACGCCCGCATGATCGCCGGCTTCCAGCCCGACCGCTGGTGGGTGGCGGTGTTCTACCTCGTCGCCATGGTGATGGTCGGCTTCCATCTGCGCCACGGCCTGTGGAGCGCGTTCCAGACGCTCGGCCTGACCCGCCGTCCCCGCGTCCGCAGCATGCTGCAGAAGACCGCCGTCGCGGTCTCCGCCGTGCTGGTGATCGGGTTCATCTCGGCGCCCGTCTGCATTCTGATCGGAGTGGTCAAGTGAAGTTCCGTCGCCGCGCGCAGCAGCAGGAGGAGGAGAACGTGAGCCTCCCCGGGATGTATCGGGTGGGGGAGCCCATCCAGGACACCAAGGCGCCGGATGGTCCCATCGAGGACCGCTGGGACAAGCGCCGCTTCCAGGCCAAGCTGGTCAACCCGGTCAACAAGCGCAAGCTGACCGTCATCGTCGTCGGCACCGGCCTGGCCGGCGGCTCCGCCGCGGCCACGCTCGGCGAGCTGGGCTACAAGGTCAAGTCGTTCTGCTACCAGGACTCGCCCCGGCGTGCCCACTCCATCGCCGCGCAGGGCGGCATCAACGCCGCCAAGAACTACCGCGGCGACGGCGACAGCGTCTACCGGCTGTTCTACGACACCGTGAAGGGCGGCGACTACCGCGCCCGCGAGTCCAACGTCTACCGCCTCGCCCAGGTCAGCGTGAACATCATCGACCAGGCCGTGGCGCAGGGCGTGCCGTTCGCCCGCGAGTACGGCGGCCTGCTCGACACCCGGTCGTTCGGCGGCACCCAGGTGTCGCGCACCTTCTACGCCCGCGGCCAGACGGGCCAGCAGCTCCTGCTCGGCGCCTACCAGGCGCTGGAGCGGCAGGTCGCGGCGGGGAACGTCGAGGTCTTCACCCGCCACGAGATGCTGGAGCTCATCGTCAGCGGCGGCCGGGCCCGGGGCATCGTGGTCCGCGACATGGTCACCGGTGAGATCGAGACCCACCTCGCCGACGCGGTCGTGCTCGCCAGCGGCGGCTACGGCAACGTGTTCTACCTGTCCACCAACGCCAAGGGCTGCAACACCACGGCGATCTGGCGGGCGCACAAGAAGGGCGCGTACTTCGGCAACCCCTGCTACACGCAGATTCATCCGACCTGCATCCCGCAGAGCGGCGACCACCAGTCGAAGCTGACGCTGATGTCGGAGTCGCTGCGCAACGACGGCCGCGTCTGGGTGCCCAAGCGCAAGGGCGACAACCGCGCGCCGGGCGACATCCCCGAGGACGAGCGCGACTACTACCTGGAGCGCATCTACCCGGCGTTCGGCAACCTCGTGCCGCGTGACATCGCCAGCCGCGCCGCCAAGAACGTCTGCGACGAGGGCCGCGGCGTCGGCCCCGGCGGGCTCGGCGTCTACCTCGACTTCGCCGACGCCATCAAGCGGATGGGCCGCGAGGCCGTCGAGAAGAAGTACGGCAACCTCTTCGAGATGTACGAGCGCATCACGGGCGAGAACCCGTACGAGGTGCCGATGCGCATCTACCCGGCCGTCCACTACACGATGGGCGGGCTGTGGGTGGACTACGACCTGCAGTCCACCATCCCCGGGCTGTTCGTGATCGGCGAGGCCAACTTCTCCGACCACGGCGCGAACCGCCTGGGCGCCTCGGCCCTCATGCAGGGCCTGGCGGACGGCTACTTCGTGCTGCCGACGACGATCGGCGACTACCTCGCCGGGGCCGGCTCGTTCGGTCCGGTCGAGGAGGACGACATCACGGAGGCCAGGAAGGCCGTCCAGGACAAGATCGACAAGCTGCTGTCCGTCAACGGCAACCGCACCGCCGACTCCTTCCACCGCGAGCTCGGCCGCATCATGTGGGACTACTGCGGCATGGAGCGCACCGAGGAGTCGCTGCGCAAGGCGCTGGAGCGCATTCCCGAGCTGCGCGAGGAGTTCTGGAACAACGTCAAGGTGCCGGGCGACGCCGAGGGGCTCAACCAGGCGCTCGAACGCGCCGGCCGGGTGGCCGACTTCTTCGAGCTCGCCGAGCTGATGTGCATCGACGCGCTGCACCGCACGGAGTCGTGCGGCGGTCACTTCCGGGCCGAGTCGCAGGACGCGGACGGCGAGGCGCTGCGCGACGACGAGAACTTCGCCTACGTCGCGGCGTGGGAGTGGACGCCCGAGGGTCCGGTCCTGCACAAGGAAGAGCTGAACTACGAGTACGTCAAGATGACCCAGCGGAGCTACAAGTGAACCTGACCCTGAAGATCTGGCGGCAGAACGGCGCGTCGGACAAGGGACGGATGGTGACCTACCGGGTCGACGACGTCTCGCCTGACATGTCGTTCCTGGAGATGCTCGACGTCCTCAACGAGCGGCTGATCCTGGAGGGCGACGACCCGGTCGCCTTCGACCACGACTGCCGCGAGGGCATCTGCGGCATGTGCGGCATGGTCATCAACGGCGTCGCGCACGGCGAGCAGAAGCTCACCACGACCTGCCAGCTGCACATGCGGCACTTCAAGGACGGCGACACCATCACGATCGAGCCGTGGCGGGCCGCGGCGTTCCCGGTGGTCAAGGACCTCGTCGTGGACAGGTCGGCGTTCGACCGGATCATCCAGGCGGGCGGCTTCGTCTCCGTGCCCACCGGGTCCGCCCCGGAGGCGCACTCCGTGCCGGTGCCCAAGGCCGACGCCGACGCCGCCTTCGACGCCGCGACCTGCATCGGCTGCGGCGCCTGCGTCGCGGCCTGCCCGAACGGCTCGGCGTCGCTGTTCACCGCGGCGAAGATCACGCACCTGAGCCTGCTGCCGCAGGGCCAGCCGGAGCGCGAGTCGCGTGCCCGGGCGATGGTCGAGCAGATGGACGCCGAGGGCTTCGGCGGCTGCACCAACACCGGCGAGTGCACGGCGGTGTGCCCGAAGGGCATCCCGTTCGACACCATCGCCCGGATGAACGCCGACTACCTCAAGGCGGCTTCCAAGTAGCGGAAGGGGATGTGGGCCGGTCGGCCGGAACATAATGACCTCACCTCCTGGGTAACGTGTGCTTTGTGTTGGCGTAACACGCCTGCCGTGTCTGCGCAGGCGAGGGAGTGAGCATGTCCGTGACCGGTCCACGTTCCACCTTGAAGGTCGCGTCCACAGTCCACGGCGCGGCCGTCGTCGTGCGGGTGGAAGGCGACCTCGACGCCGGCACGGTTCACCTGCTCCATGACGAGCTGGACGGGCTCTGGAAGTCGCCTGGGACGTCCGTCATCGTGCTCGACGTCGCCGAGCTGGGGTTCTGCGACTCGCGCGGGCTCAGCGAGCTGATCTCCGCGTTGCAGCGCGGCCAGGCCCTGAACGTCCGGTTCATGCTGAGCGGCGTGCAGGGCGTGCTGCGCCGGGTGCTGACGATCACCGGCCTGCGCAACGTGTTCGAGCAGCACCCGACTCTCGCGGAGGCGCTCGTCCAAGCCACGGACGGAGGTTCGGACTCCGATTCCGGCGGGTTGTTCGAGACCGCCGGCGGCCGTTGAGCGCCTGCCTCCCTCTGCCTGCGAGGGGGGCCGGAGGTGTAACTTCTGTGTAGATCTTCTGTGCAGATCTTCCGGGCGGAGGATCTTCCGGGACGAAGGCAGGCGATGACGACGAGACTTGGCGTCACGGTGAGCCACGAGGCGACGCACACGCTCGTCACCCTGACCGGCGAGCTCGACGTGATCTCCGGCGAGCGGCTGCGCACCGTCTTCGGCAAGGTGTTCGGTGAGTTGCCCGGCGCGCTGCCGGACGAGGGCGCCGCCCGGCTGGTCGTGGACGCCTCCGGGCTGACCTTCTGCGACTCCATGGGCCTGCGGCTGTTGCTGGAGACGCACGACCACGCCGTGGAGGCGGGCGGGTTCCTGAAGCTCGCCGGGGTCCGGGGCGTTCTCCTGCGGATCCTCACGGTGACCGGGCTGCACGCCGCGTTCCCCGTCCACGAGACCGTCGAGGACGCCCTGGCGTCGCTGGACGACTGACAATGCTCTCGGGCACGGGCCGACGGGCGCGGCTGAAGCGGGTCAGAGCGCGCTCCTGACCTCCGTCCGCAGCTCGGACAGGTCGATCCCGGCGCCGGTCAGGATCCGTACGCCCAGGCCCTCGCCCTCCCGGATGATGCCGAGGAGGACGTGGCCGTCGCGGATGTCCTTGCTCTTGAGCGCGATGGCCTCGCGCAGCGCGAGTTCGAGCGTCTTCTTGGCCCGTGGGCTGAACGGGGCCCGGCGCCCGCTGAGGAGAGCCCCCCGGCGGTCGCGGCGCGGCTCCCGGTCGAGGGCCCCGACGCCGAACACCTCCTCGATCTTCTCCCGGACGGCCGACAGGTCGATTCCGATCGACTCCAGGGCCTCGGCGTCGATGTCCCCGCCCGTGGCGTCGCCGAGGATCCGCACGATCTCCGCTCTCGCCCGTTCGTAGGTGATCCCGCGGGCCGTGAGGAGCCGGGCCGACAGCGTCTCGGGGCGGCTCAGCAGGCCGAGCAGCAGGTGTTCTGTGCCCACCTGTCCGTGCCGGAGCTCCCTGGCCTGCTCCTCGGCGTGTACGACGATCTGCCGGGCGTCGTTGGTGAACCTTTCCAGCATCTACTTCTCCCGTCTCAGCAGTCCTCGCCCGCCGGCGTACTTCTTATGCACCGCCTGCCGGGACACCCCGAGCAGGAGCGCGATGTCCTGCCAGGACCACCCGGCGTTGCGGGCGTTCTCCACCTGCAGCGCTTCGAGCCGTTCCACCAGGAGCCGCAGGGCCCGTACGGCCCGCAGACCGACGGCCGGATCGCGGCTGCCGGCGTCGCTCGCCAGTTGTGCCGTATCGCTCATGCCGTCAACATAGGTTGACAGCCGCCGATCTGTCAACCTTGGTTGACGCACTGGTTCGTGCAGGTAAAACGGTTTGCCCCGCGACCTGCGTGTTTGCGAGCCTGGAACGACCATGCGCACTCTTCCTGTGGCCGATCCCGGCACTCCCGACGCCCGCGGGCCGCTGCGCTACCTGTGGTGGGTGGCACGCGGCCAGGGCTCTACGATGCTGGCCGGAGTCGGCCTGGCGGTGCTGTGGTGGCTGGGGCAGGCACTCGTGCCCGCGGCCCTGGGCAAGGCGATCGACGCGATGGCCCAGCGGGACGCGGACACGCTGATCAGGTGGTCGGCGGTGGTCCTCGGTCTCGGCGTGCTCCAGGCGGTCACCGGGGTCCTGCGTCACCGCTTCGCCGTCGTCACCTGGCTGTCGGCGGCCTACCGCACCGTGCAGGTGACCGTACGGCAGGCGACCCGGCTCGGGGCGACGCTGCCGAAACGCCTCTCGACGGGCGAGGTCGTCAGCGTGGGCAACTCCGACATCGCGCATATCGGAAACGCCATGGACATCCTCCTGCGGGGCATCGGCGCGGCCGTCGCCGTCGTCGCGGTGACCGTGATCCTCATCGCCACCTCGGCGCCGCTCGGCCTGGTCGTGCTGATCGGGGTGCCGCTGATGGCGGCCGCGGTGGGTCCCCTGCTCAAGCCGCTGCACCGGCGCCAGCACGCCCAGCGCGACCTGCAGGGCGACCTGGCCACCCGGGCCGCCGACATCGTGGCCGGCCTGCGGGTGCTGCGCGGCATCGGCGGCGAGCAGGTCTTCGCCGCCCGCTACCGCGAGGAGTCGCAGCGCGTACGGCAGGCGGGCGTGCGGGTGGCCTCGGTGGAGTCCCTGCTGGAGGGCGCCCAGGTCCTGCTGCCCGGCGTGCTGATCGCGTGCGTGACCTGGCTCGGCGCGCACTTCGCGCTGGAGGGCCGCATCACCCCCGGTCAGCTCGTCGCGTTCTACGGCTACGCGGTCTTCCTGATCGCGCCGCTGCGCACGCTGACCGAGGCCGCCGACAAGCTGACGAAGGGGCACGTGGCGGCGCGCCGCGTCTGCCGCATCCTGTCGCTGGAGCCCGAGATCACCGGTGGCGACGGCCGCTTCCGTGTGGGCGACGGGGTGCTCCGCGACGGCGAGTCGGGCGTCGAGGTCCGCCCCGGCCGGCTCACCGCGCTCGCGGCGGCCGCGCCGGAGGACGCCATCGCCATCGCCGACCGCCTGGGCAGGTTCGCCCCCGGCGACGTCACGCTCGGCGGCACGCCGCTGGCGGAGCTGCCGCTCACCGAGGTCAGGCGGCACATCCTGGTGGCCGACAACGGCGCGCGGGTGTTCACCGGACGGTTGCGCGACGAGCTCGACGTGCGGGGCACGGCCACCGACGAGGACGTCCGCCAGGCGCTGCACGCCTCGTGCGCCGAGGACATCGTGGCGGCGCTGCCCGAGGGCCTGGACGCGCACGTGGCCGAGTCGGGCCGCGAGTTCTCCGGTGGCCAGCAGCAGCGGCTGCGGCTGACCCGGGCGCTGCTCGCCGACGCGGAGATCCTGATCCTGGTCGAGCCCACCAGCGCCGTCGACGCGCACACGGAGGCGCGCGTCGCCGGACGGCTGGGCAAGGCGCGGGCGGGCCGGACGACCCTGGTCTGCACGACCAGCCCGCTCGTGCTCGACCGGGCCGACCACGTGCTGTACGTCGAGGGCGGCGTGGTGCGGGCCGAGGGCACCCACCGGGAGCTGCTCGACGGCGCGCCCGGCTATCGCGCGACCGTCACCAGAGGGGAAGGCTGAGCATGGCCCGCGAGATCCTGCCGGTCGCCGACCGGGCGCAGGTGCGCGCCTACGCGCGGCGGCTGACGCTGAAATACCCGCGCGAGCTCGGTCTCGCGCTCGCCCTGCACGCGCTCGCGGCGATCGCCGGGCTCGTCGCGCCCCGCATGCTCGGCGACCTGGTGGACGGCCTGGCCAAGGGCCGCGCCGACCTGCACGTGGACACCGTCGCCCTGGCCATCGCCGCCTTCGTGGCCGCGCAGGCCGTGCTGACCAGGTTCGCGGTGTACGCCTCGTCGCGGCTGGGCGAGAAGGTGCTGGCCGAGCTGAGGGAGGACTTCGTCGGCCGGGTGCTCGCGCTGCCGCTGTCGACCGTCGAGCGGGCCGGGTCCGGCGACCTCATCACCCGTACGTCCAGGGACGTGGACGCGCTGTCGCGCAGCGTGCGGCAGGCCGTGCCCGAGACCCTGATCGCGGTCGTGACCGGCGCCTTCGTCGTCGGCGCGGTGATCCTCGTCGGGCCCGTGATGGCGGTGCCGTCGCTGGTCGCCGTGCCGCTGCTGTGGGGCGCCACCCGGTGGTACCTCAACCGCGCCAGGGACGGCTACCTGCGGGAGAACGCGGCGTACGCCGACATGACCGAGGGCCTGGCCGAGACCGTCGAGGGCGCGCGCACGATCGAGGCGCTCGGGCTGGAGGCCCGCCGCCGGGCCCGTACGGACCGGGACATCGCCCGGTCGTTCGCCGCCGAGCGCTACACCCTGGGCCTGCGCATGGTGTGGTTCCCCGCGGTCGAGTTCGGCTATGTCATCCCGGTCGTGGCGACCCTGCTCGTCGGCGGGCTGCTGTCCATCGAGGGCTGGGTGACGGTGGCCCAGGTGACCACCGCCACGCTCTACGTGCAGCAGCTCATCGACCCGCTCGACCGGCTGCTGTCGTGGGTGGACGAGCTCCAGGTCGGCGGGGCCTCGATGGCCCGGCTGCTGGGCGTGGCCAACGTGCCCGACGACCGCGTCGCGGGCGACGCCCGGCCGGTGGGGGAGGAGCTGAAGGTCAGCGGCGTGCGGTACGCCTACCGCGAGGGCCACGACGTGCTGCACGGCATCGACCTCGACGTACGCCCGGGGGAGCGCCTGGCCATGGTCGGGCCCTCGGGGGCGGGCAAGTCGACGTTGGGCCGCCTCATCGCCGGGGTGCACGCGCCGGGGAGCGGGTCGGTCACGGTCGGCGGGGTGCCGCTGGTCGAGCTGCCGCTCGACGAGCTGCGCGGGCACGTCGCCCTGGTCACCCAGGAGCACCACGTGTTCCGGGGGACGCTCCGCGACAACCTCCTGATCGCCAGGCCCGGCGCCTCGGACGCCGAGATGCGCCGAGCGCTGGAGGCCGTGGACGCCTGGGATTGGGTGGCCGCGCTGCCGGAGGGCCTGGACTCGGCCGTCGGCTCCGGCGGCACGGCGATCTCCCCGGCGCAGGCGCAGCAGCTCGCGCTCGCCCGGCTGGTGCTGGCCGACCCGCACACGCTCGTGCTGGACGAGGCCACCTCGCTGATCGACCCGCGGGCCGCCCGCCACCTGGAGCGGTCGCTCGCGGCCGTGCTCGACGGCCGTACGGTGATCGCCATCGCGCACCGGCTCTACACGGCGCACGACGCCGACCGGGTGGCCGTGGTGGAGGACGGCCGGGTCAGCGAGCTGGGCTCCCATGACGAGCTGGTGGCGGCGGGCGGCGCCTATGCCGCGCTGTGGGACAGCTGGCACGGCACCGCCCGGTAGACCCGTCAGCCGGTGATGTTCAGCGACTTCTTCAGGAAGTCGAGCTGCAGGAGCAGCAGGTTCTCCGCGACGACCTCCTGCGGCGTCATGTGGGTGACGCCCGACAGCGGGAGCACGGTGTGCGGGCGGCCTGCCGCGAGCAGAGCCGACGACAGCCGCAGCGTGTGCGCGGCGACCACGTTGTCGTCGGCCAGGCCGTGGATCAGCAGCAGCGGGCGCTCCAGCTTCTCGGCATCGCCGAGGAGGGACGACCTCTCGTAGTGCCCCTCGTCAGGATGGCCCAGGTAGCGCTCGGTGTAGCAGGTGTCGTACAGCCGCCAGTCGGTGACCGGCGCCCCCGCGACGGCGGCGTGGAACACGTCGGGGCGGCGCAGCACGGCCAGGGCGGAGAGATAGCCGCCGAACGACCAACCCCGGATCGCCACCCGCGACAGGTCGAGGTCGCCCGGGTGCAGGGCCGCCACGCCCTGGAGGGCGTCCACCTGGTCCTGCAGCGACATCGTGAAGTCGTGCAGCATCTCCCGCTCGAAGGCAGGGCCGCGTCCCGGCGTGCCCCGCCCGTCGGCCACGATCACCGCGAAGCCCTGCTCGGCCCACCACTGGGACTCCAGGAACATCCGCCGGGCCGACAGCACCCGCTGGGCGTGCGGGCCGCCGTACGGGTCCATGAGGACGGGCAGCGGGCCCGAGCCGGGCACGTGCCACGAGGGCAGCAGGACCGCCGTGGACAGCTCGCGCTCGCCCGCCCGTACGAGCGACACACGCGGCTCCAGGCCGGGGCGCTCGGCCAAAGATCTGACAGCACTCGCGCCCACGGTCACCGTCATGCCCTCGGTGTCGAGGCTCTGCCGCGCGACGAGCGTCACGCCGCCCGCCCGGCGGCCGGAGTGGACGCCCGGCTCGGTGGTCACCGGGCTGAGCGTGCCCGCCGTGTAGGTCCACAGGTGGATCTCGGTGGGCTCGCCGCTCGCGGAGAAGAGCACGGTGTCGCCGTCCACGTCCAGCACCGCGCGGACCTGCAGGGACGGCGGCGTGACCGGCTTGTCGCCGACCACCAGGCGGTGGCCGCCGTCCGAGTCGGCCACCCAGACGAGCGTGCCGTCCGACAGGCGGGCCGGGACGCCGGGGACGATGTCCACCCAGGCCGGATCGGTGTCCTCGCGCAGGAGCGTAGTCTCGCCCGTGTCCGGGTCGGCCGACAGCAGGCGCATGGTCCGCTGGTCCCGCGAGAGCGTGACGATCGCGAGGCCGTGCCCGTCCCAGGCCGCCGTCACCAGATACTCCTGCTCGAACGGCACCGCCGTACGCGCGCCGTCCAGGCCGATGACGTGCAGCGTGACCTCGGCGTTGGCCGTGCCGGCGGCGGGGTAGCGCTGCTGGACGGGCTGCCGGTCGGGGTTGGCCGGGTCGGCGATGTGCCACAGGGCCACCGGCGACTCGTCCACGCGGGCCACGAGCAGGCGGTCGCCGGAGGGCGACCACCAGTAGCCGCGCATCCGGTCCATCTCCTCGGCCGCGATGAACTCCGCCAGGCCGTAGGTGATCAGGTCGTTCTCCGGCTCGGCGAGCGAGGTGTCGGCGCCGGTGCCGACGTCCAGCACGTGCAGGGCGCCGCCCGTGACGTACGCCACCCGCGCGCCGGTGGGGTCGATGCGGGGGTCGATGACCGGCCCGGCCGCCGGGAGTCGCCGCGCCTCGCCCGAGGCGAGGTCGGCGAGGTAGAGGTCGCCAGACAGCGCGAAGACGGCCCGCCGGACCTCCCGGTCCGTGGCGTACGCCACCACGCCGCCCGCCGACTCCCGCGACCGCTCGCGGCGGGCGCGCTCCTCCGGCGGAAGGTCCTCGTCGGCCGCGCCGAGGGCGAGGGGATCGACGACGAGCCGCTCGGCTCCGGACGCGACGTCCAGCTCCCACAGGCAGGTCACCGGATCGGTGCCCGACCTCGTCCTGAGGAAGATCACCCGACCTCCGTCGGGAGAGATCGTGAAGTTGCGCGGCACCCCGAGGGTGAAACGCCTGGTCCTGGCATGCAGGCGTGGGAAGCTCTCCGTCATAGCTCCTCATACTGCCAGTACGAGGGCACTACCCTCGGAGGCATGACTGACCGTCGCTTGCTGCTCGTGCACGCCCACCCCGACGACGAGACGATCGGCACCGGCGCGACCATGGCCAAGTACGTCGCCGAGGGCGCGCACGTGACGCTCGTGACCTGCACGCTGGGCGAGGAAGGCGAGGTCATCCCCCCGGAGCTCGCGCACCTCGCGGCGGACAGGGACGACACCCTCGGTCAGCACCGCATCGGCGAGCTGGCCGCCGCGTGCAAGGCGCTCGGCGTAACCGATCACCGGTTCCTCGGCGGTGCCGGCCGCTGGCGCGACTCGGGCATGATGGGCGCGGCGACCAACGACCGCCCCGGCTGCTTCTGGCGGGCCGACATCGACGAGGCCGCGGGCGAGCTGGTCAAGGTGATCCGCGAGGTCAGGCCCCAGGTCCTCGTCACCTACGACGAGAACGGCTTCTACGGCCATCCCGACCACATCCAGGCGCACCGTGTCTCCTGGCGGGCCTTCGAACTGGCCGCCGACCCCGAGTTCCCCGGCGGGGAGCCGTGGCGGATCGCCAAGTTCTACCTCACCGCCATGCCGAGATCGGTGCTGCGGCGGACCATCGAGACCATGCGCGAGGCCGACGTCGACTTCTGGGTGCCGGAGTCGATCGACGACATGCCGGGGTGCGCCGACGACCTCGTGACGACGGAGATCGACGCCCGGCCCTACGTGGAGGCCAAGATCGACGCGATGCGGGCGCACGCGACGCAGATCGCCGTGGACGCGCCGTGGTTCGCGCTGTCGAACAACGTCGGCCAGGAGGTCCTCGGGGTCGAGCACTACATCCTGCGGGCCGGGGTCCCCGGCAAGCCCGGCATCGGCGCGCCGCCCGAGGTCGGCGGCCTCGGCGAGCCGTACAACCGCGAGACCGACCTGTTCGCCGGCATCGGTTGAGATATCGGATAAGTTGGGCGGTATGACCCAGGAGACGCACATCGGCGTCGAACCCGCCGAGAACGTCCCCGGCCCGCTGGCCGGGGTCGTGACGGGTGCGGCCTACGGCGTGCTCTTCCTGCTGGGTGTGGTGCTCGGTGTCATCGGGGGCTTCCAGCACGCGTGGTACGCCGGGGAGGTGCCCGTCGCCGCGATCGGCTGGCTGGCCGCCCTGTTCGCCGTGCCGTACGCGATGGGCAGGCTGATGGGCGGCAAGCTGGGCGCGCTCGTCCCCGCCGTCGGCTGGCTCCTCGCGTCGTTCCTGCTGGCCACGCCGCAGCGGGCCGGCGACCTCGCCATCGCCGGCAACTCGGCCGGCTACTGGTACCTCTACGGCGGCGCCGTCGCCGTCGCGGCGGCCGTGGTCGTCACCCGCTCCACCGGCTCGTGGCTGCTCAAGGCGTACGGCCGCCCGTAGCTTGCCGAGTAGCTTGTCCGGGCGGGACCGGTCGCGGATGCTGAGGACATGCGGCGGTCGCACCGGTTCCGGCAGGTCATCAACTACGTCAACCTCTCCACGCCCCTCGGGCTGCTGATCGCGCGGATCGGCGGAGCCCGCACCCGCAGGGGACAGCGGGGCCTCGTCTACGCGCACGGCTACCGCATCCCGTTCCCCGTCGCCGGGGCGTTCACGGTGGGAAACGTCGTCCTGACGAAGCACGGCGAGGGCTATCTCACCGGCTGCCTGCTCGACCACGAGTCCCGCCACGCCACCCAGTACGCGTTCTGCGTCGGCCTGCCCATGCTCGTGCTGTACGTGCTCGCCTCGGCCGTCTCGTACGCCGTCTGCGGTCATCCGGCCTCGTGGAACCTCTTCGAGCGGATGGCAGGCCTGGACGACGGCGGCTATCCCCGGGTGCGTCCCTGGTGGACGAGGCGGCGGAGGTCCCGTTCCTCCTGAGGACGGAGCGAAGCCGGCCGTTATCGACCGGTCGTAGGAGGAATACTTTCGGCCCTGCGGGGATCATGGAGAACGGAAGGGAGTTCCCCATGTCGCAGACGATTCACTCGGAAAGTGCTGAGGCCCCAGAAATCCCCGTTTCTCCCGTTCCGAAGGCGCCGGTCGTCCGGCCGGCCGGGCCCCGCCGGTGGCCGTCCGGTTTCGCCGACAGGCTGACCGCCCCTCTTCCGGACTTCCGCGAGGTCACCAGCGTCATGTGGCACGGCCAGCTCCGGCCCGACATCGGTGACAGCGACCAGATTCCCGTCCACCGCGTCGGCCTGCCCCGCGCCGCCGCCACCGAGACCGTGGCGACCTGGGTCGGCCATGCGACGTTCGTTCTCCAGATCGGCGGGCTCACCGTGCTGACCGACCCGGTGTGGTCCCGCAAGATCCCCGGCGTACGCCAGCGGCTCACCCCTCCCGGCGTCGCCTGGTCCGATCTGCCCACGATCGACGCGGTCGTGATCAGCCACAACCACTACGACCACCTGGACGCGCCGACGATCCGCCGCCTCCCACGGGACACGGCCGTCTTCGCGCCCGCCAGACTCGGCGGCTGGTTCCGGCGGCGCGGCTTCCGCAACGTGACCGAACTGGACTGGTGGGAGTCGGCCCGCATCGGCGATGTGACCTTCGACTTCGTCCCGGCGCACCACTGGAGCCGCCGTACGCTCTGGGACACCTGCCGCACACTGTGGGGCGGATGGGTGCTCACCTCCCCCGAGCATCGGGTCTACTTCGCCGGTGACACGGCCTACGGGGAGCGGTTCGCCCAGATCGGCGAGCGTTACCCGGGCATCGACCTCGCCCTGATGCCGGTCGGCGCCTACGAGCCGCGGTGGTTCATGAAGGTCTCCCACGTCGATCCCGCCGAGGCCGTGCAGGGCTGCCTCGACGTCGGCGCGCGGCGGATGGCCACCATGCACTGGGGCACGTTCGTCCTGTCGGGCGAGCCGCTGCTGGAGCCCCTGCGCGAGGCCCGCGCCGTATGGGAGTCACGCGGCCTCGATCCCGCCGACCTGTGGGACCTCGCCGTAGGCGAGAGCCGTACGCTGCCCTGACGCGACGGTTGCCTGGGGAACAATGCGGCCATGAGCTTCGCGACCGCCGATCTCTACGACGCCCATGGTGACGCGCTGCGCAGTTGTGTCACCCAGTTCCGTTCGTACGGCTCACGCGCGCGGTTCTCCGGCCGGATCTCCACCATCCGCTGCCTGGAGGACAACGCGCTCGTCAAACAGGTGCTCGCGACACCGGCTGAGGGCCGGGTGCTGGTGGTCGACGGCGGCGGATCGCTGCGTACGGCGCTGCTCGGTGACGTGATCGCGACTTCGGCGGTGGCGAACGGCTGGGCGGGCGTGGTGATCAACGGTGCGGTGCGGGACACGGTTGCCCTGGCCGGGCTCGATCTCGGTATCAAGGCGCTCGGGGCCAACCCGCGCAAGAGCGCCAAGGCCGGCCAGGGGCAGATCGACGTCCCCGTCAGCTTCGGTGATGTGACCTTCGCCCCGGGTGCATGGCTCTACAGCGACGAGGACGGCATCCTGGTCAGCGACCACCGCCTCGACGTCTGACTCCCCGGCGGCTGCCCATGCCGCCGCGCCGCGTTGTGCCGCAAGGCCGCACTGTGCCGCCGGGCCGCACTGTGCCGCCGGGCTGTGCCGCACTGTGCCGCCGGGTCGCACTGTGAAACCTTGCGAGCACCGTGAAGCCCCTGTGAGAACCGCAGAGCCCAGTGCACGGAGGACTATGACGTGAGCACAGCACACCGGCGGCCCTCGCCTCGTGCCTCCCGTCGATCCTCATGTCGGTCCTCGGTCCTCGGTCCTCGGTCCTCGGTTCGGGTGGTCACGCACGCAGCCGCCCGGCCTGTCCGCGCGTCGCCTGGGCTTGCCTGTGCGTTGCCCACTGTGCCTCCGCGCCTCCGCCCTCACGCCCTCAGCCTCCGGGGCCTGCCCGCGCGTCCGCCCGGACCTGCCTGGGCGGCGCCCTGGCCTGCCCGCGCGTTGCCTGGGCCTGCCTGCCGCGCCCGGTTCCTCTGTGCCTGCCGTCTCCTTCCCGTAGCCGCGCGGCCCTGCACTGTGCGTCGTCCGCTGTGCCTCTCGCCTCACGCCCGCAGCCTCCGGTGCCTGTCCGTGCGTCGCCCGGGCCGGCCTGTGCGTCGCCCACCCTCCTGTCTCCCGCCTCACTCCGGCAGCCGTGCGGGCCTGTCCGCGCGTCAGCCCGGGCCTGCCCTGCGCATCGCTCACCCCCGTGCCTTCGGCCTTACTCGTGTAGTCGTGGGGTTCTTCCGAGGCGGTGGTAGGTGAAGGCCCAGCGGTCTTCGCCTACTTGGCGGCGGGTGTAGCGGTCGGGGTGCTGGTAGCGGTCGCGGTTGTGGAACTGGCAGGCCGGACCGAGGAGTTTCAGGTCCGTGAGG